>JAZDGQ010000069.1:0-12007 GCA_043806835.1 Pseudomonadota bacterium
GCCGCACCACGCGCTCCCGCATCTCTTCCAGCGTCTTGTGATCCAGCTTGCGGGCGTCATTCTTCTTCATGACCCCATCGAATCACGGCTGATCCCCCGTGTCAAGAAAAATGTCTATATATTTATGGACTGATTAATAGATGATGCAGATTGTTATTATGGGTCTTTAATGCCGCAGCTTCGTACTGAATTAATAGAGCTTGTGTCTGCACATAACGCTATACCAGATGCGCAAAAACAAATAATTATAAACTGAAAATAACGCTTTCTATCCTATTCGTCTGGTACAACTTTGCACGAAGGCACAAGACCCCTAAAAATATCCCCTGCAATGGTGGCAAGTGTTTTTCTACGTTATGGGAAAAGATGGAACGTGCCTGAACGGGCAATGCTCTAAAGGCTGAACTTCTCTCCCAGATAGACGCGACGGACATCCTTGTGAGCCACGATGTCGGAGGGTTTGCCCTCCATGAGCACCTGGCCGCCGTGCAGGATGCAGGCGCGATCAACGATGTCGAGGGTGTCCCGGACGTTATGATCTGTGATGAGCACGCCGATGTTGCGGTCTTTCAGGTGCCTGACGAGGTCGCGGATATCTCCCACGGCAATCGGGTCGATGCCGGCCAGAGGCTCGTCCAGCAGGATGAAATGCGGGCGCGTCGCCAGCGCCCGCGCGATCTCCACGCGGCGGCGCTCCCCGCCGGACAGGGCGATGGCGGGTGTGAATCGCAGATGGCTGATGGAGAATTCGGCCAGCAGTTCCTCCAGCATATGCTCGCGCCGCTGCGGGTCCTCCTCGACGACCTGCAGGACGGCGCGGATGTTGTCCTCCACGTTCAGCCCGCGAAAGATGGAGGATTCCTGCGGCAGATAGCTGATGCCCAGGCGCGCGCGGCGGTACATCGGCAAGCCGGTGATGTCCCTCCCGTCGAGAAGGATGGAGCCGCTGTCGGCGTCGATCAGGCCGGTGACGATATAAAAGCAGGTGGTCTTTCCGGCTCCGTTGGGGCCGAGCAGTCCGACCGCCTCTCCGCGCCGCACAGTCAGGGACACGTCCCGCAGGACGGGGCGGCGCTTGTACCGCTTCATCAGATGCTCCACCACCAGCCCCTGCGGACTGGAGACGAGGCGCGGTTCGAAGATCGTTTTTTCCGTGTCTGCCGTCACTGTTTCTTGTCTTTCCGTTTTTGAGAGTTCGGATAGAAAACGCCCCTGACGCGACCCTCCGTTTCAAGGTTTCCTTCGCCCGATAATCGGCTCATTCCCGTCGTCATGTCAACCTCGGCGCGCGTGCCTTCCAGCCGGTTTTCCCCCTGAAATATCTTCACTTTTCCGGTCAGGACGGCTTTTTGCGCAGGGACGTCGTAAACGCCGGAGTCCCCCGTCGCGGTTTCTTTGGCGGTTTTGACGACGACATGCTTCCGGGCGGTGACCGAGGAGACGGTCATCCTCCCCGTGGCATCCTTGACGAACCAGGCGTCAAGGGCATCGGCGCTGATAACGCCGTCGGTGCTGCGGGTCACCGTCGCCCTGCCCGTCGCGGTCAGCCTGTTTTCGCTTCCAAAGAATTCGATTTTATCCTCTGCGGTCATAATATCGGCATCCGTGACGATTTTCAGATCTTCCCCTGTCATGACGGCATTGCCTGTCATAACGTCATAAACGGCCTTGTCGCCGGTGGCGGTATAGGGCGGAGACCGGATGACGACATGACCCTCCGCCTCCAGAGTGGAGATATCCGTCATGCCCTTGTCGTCGGTGTAGCGTGCGGTCAGGAAATCGCTCTGAATCCGGATCGCGCCCTGCGTTGCGACGACATTCTCGCGGGCGACATAAGTTTTGGCCTTGCGGTTCCACTCCAGTGATTTGGCGGCGGTGATTTCCACAGGGAGAGGGGAAGTGTCGGCATGAGCCGTGCCTCCGCAGAAAACAAGAGCGAGGAGGAGGAATATCTTCTTCATCCGCGCTCCTTCCGCGAAGACAGCCTGAAAATCGTCAGCGTGGCAGGGCCGCCGAACACGATCAGGTCGCCCTGCTCCTCCACGGACAGGCTCTGCGCCGCCACGGTTCCCATCGGCCCCTGCGCCCGCACAGGCAGCGTGGTGACGGCGGCTTTTCGTTTCAGGTCGATCCGGAGGTCCTGAAGGCGCATTTCATAGCCGCTGTCGTGAAAAGCCGTGACGTCGTCTTTCAGGCTCAGGAGCTCCGTTTTACGGTCGAGCGACCCTGATCCGGCCCTGACCGCGACCCATGTTTTATCCTGCAACGTGATGTCGGCAAGAAGGTTTTCAAACAGGACGGCGTCGGGAGAGCCCATGTCGCGGACGGCCTTGTCCGCCGTGACGGTATAGGGGCGGTTCCGGTCATCCACGCCTTCATATCTGGCCTGCACCAGTTCGATCTGCCCGGGCGTCGTCTTTTCCTCTTTCGGAAGGGAGGCCAGGATCGGCTGCTGTGGGGTTTCGGCAAGCCGCGCGATCAGGATGCCGATGACGGCCAGAGCCGCCAGCGGCAGGATAAACTTCAGAACCCTGACAAAATGAGAATACCCGCGACCAAGGGCGCTCAGGCGCCGCGGGGCGTAAGCGCCGGAATTGCGGATCACGAAAACCCCGCCCGGAGGCAGTCATGGATGTGCAGCAATCCGACAGGCTTTCCAGCCTCGTCCGCCACCAGCAGGCAGGTGATCTTGCGGAAGGTGCTTTTCAGGTCGTTCATGACCGCCATCGCCTCAGCGACCAGCGCGTCGGGAGAAACCGTCCGGGGACTGCGGGACATGATGTCTTTGGCGATCTTGGTCAAAATATCGACGCTGAGCTTGCGCCGGATGTCCCCGTCGGTGATGATCCCCGTCAGAATGCCCTGCCCGTTGACCAGGCCGATGCACCCGAACCCTTTTTCTGTGATGATCCCGATGGCTTCCGTGACGGAGATCGTCTCGGGGGCGACCGGGAGCCGTTCGCCCCTGTGCATGATCTCGGAAACTTTCATCAGCTGCTGGCCGAGATTTCCGCCGGGGTGATAGACCTTGAAATCCTTCGCGGTAAACCCTTTTTTCTCCAGCATCGCAACCGCCAGCGCGTCGCCGAGCGCCATGGCGAGCGTGGTCGAGGTGGTGGGGGCCAGCCCGTTCGGGCAGGCTTCCGGGCAGGGCGGCAGCATCAGCACGATATCCGCGCGCTTCGCCAGCGTGGAGCCGGGGCGGCTTGTGACGCCGATCAGCGGGATGGCGAAACGGCGCGTGTATTCGATCAGGTCGTTGAGCTCCCGCGCTTCGCCGGAATTGGAGATCGCAAGGACGATGTCTCCCCGGACGATCATGCCCATGTCGCCGTGGCTCGCCTCCGCCGGATGCACGAAGAAGGAAGGCGTGCCGGTCGAGGCGAAGGTTGCGGCGATTTTCCCGCCGACATGCCCGCTTTTTCCCATGCCCGTCACGATCACGCGCCCTTCGGCGGAAGAAATCATTTCGATGGCCTGCAGGAAGCTGTCGTCCAGAAAACGCGAAAGCTCCAGAAGCGCCCTGGCCTCCGTCTCCAGCACACGGACGGCGACCGAAAGATCTTTCAGGGGAAGCCCCGGCTCCTGACCGGTTGCGGAGAGTTTAACGACTGTCATGGCTCACTCTTTTCCTGTTGTCTTGCGGCTTTTACGGCAAGATGATTTGTACAGAAATCTATCAAATTATTATGCTTATGTCAATTTACAATCAAAAATAACACGCTTAAGCATTATGGCAATAATTAGTGCGCGAAAATATCCTCATCCCCCCATCCGGCGACATCCAGCAGGGCGCGGGAGGGGAGGAAACCGAAGCAGGACTGCGCCAGCTCCATGCGTCCTTCGCGAATCAGGGAGGAGTCGAGCGCTTCC
Source organism: Pseudomonadota bacterium (assembly GCA_043806835.1). Classification (GTDB taxonomy): domain Bacteria; phylum Pseudomonadota; class Alphaproteobacteria; order Micavibrionales; family UBA2020; genus PALSA-926. The sequence goes on from JAZDGQ010000069.1 coordinate 3,874, forward strand.
TTGAGCTTGTGCAGGTACAAAACATCCGATGCGGCGTACCGGAGTTGCTCCGCCGTCAGGGTGAGGGCCCCCCAGTCGCTCATTTGCTGCTGCTTGTCGAGGTCTATCTTCAACAGCTCGCTGCACAGGGTTTTCAGGGAATGATGCTGGGCAAAGGTGCGTGCCAGGCGCGAGGCGACTTTCGTGCAGTATACGGGAGCCGTCAGCACGTTTAGATACATCCAGAGCGCGGCGACGTCAAAACGCGCGAAATGAAACAGCTTGACGACGTCTGGATCGGCCAGCAGCTTTTTCAGATTCGGCGCGGCGTACTCCTCCGTCCCGAACTGGACGATATGGGCATTGCCGTTGCCGGACGAGAGTTGGACAAGGCAGAGCCGGTCCCGCACGGGCTTCAGCCCCATGGTCTCCGTGTCAATGGCAACGCAGGCTCCGAAATCGAGGGAGGAAGGGATGTCGCCTTGATACAGTGTGACTGTCATAAATACACTATCCTTCTAGCCCGTCTACGCCCAAAAAGGCTCCGACGTGGCAACCTTCGCCATTTGAAATGGCCTGCCAAGCCGTAGCTCCGCAAGGAGCGAAGGTTGGTGCCCAAAATAAGACTCGAACTTACACGGGTTGCCCCACAGGTACCTGAAACCTGCGCGTCTACCAATTCCGCCATTTGGGCACGGGTTTGGTGAGACAAGTTCTAAAACAAAACATCCCCCGCTGTCAAACCCGTATATACGGAATAGGGAAACTGCGATTTCTATTGGTCATCCGCGCAGTTTTTCCTACAGTAGACCAGAGGTTGGAAAGGCTAAAGCATGGAAATTCTGGTCATCGACCGCGAATCCCTGACAAATCAGCTCATCACATCGAAACTGGTGGCCAAGGGCCACACCGTGGTCGTGGAGCCCAATAAGAACGAAGCCTTTGAAAAAATCAGGGCCGGCGCGTTTGATTGCGTCCTGGTGGATCCGTACCCCCTGAGTGAGGCGCGGCCCGTGATCGTCGGCATCTGGAAGAACATCCGGTCGGTGGTCAAACCCTACCTGATGCTGCTTTCCAAAACGGCCACCCGGGAAGAGGCGATCATAGCGGGAACCAACGACGTGCTGAACAAGCCCTTCAGCAGCGCGGACATCGACGCCAAGGTCGGCAACGCCGGGAGGCTGATGGAGATCAGCCGGTTCCTGATTGAGGAAGACCCCGTGCCTTCCACCGGCGGGCTGATCAACAAATCGGCGTTCAACCAGCTTTACCTGTCGGCCATCGACCGCTCGTTCCGCTACGGGGAGCGCAGTCTGATCGTGTTCATCAACATGACGAATTACGACGAGATCGTCGCGGCGGCGGGCGCGGCGGCGACGGAGGAAACGATCCGGAAGCTGACGGAGAAAATGAGCTTCATGCGCCGCCAGTCGGACGTGATCGGCCGGCTCGGCTCCCATGATTTCGGCATTCTGCTGCAGCGCCCGCAGTATGAATCGGAACCGGTGGACGCCCTCAACCGTTTTTCGGAGACGCTGGACAAATTCTACAACAGCTTTGAAAACAAGGAGACGGCCCCCAGGATGCAGCTGAGCCTTGTCGAATTGCCGCAGGGCGTTCTGCACGAGGAACATCTCGTGCCGCTGGCGCGGACCGATGAGGAGACCGCAAGCGGTCAGGGATAAAAAAACAAAAGAAAGAACGCCATGCCGGACATGCGAAAAAACGAAACTCTTGCGCTTCTGCAAGACCTCCTGAAAAAAGCCAGAGCGTTCGGGGCAACGAGCGCCGACGTCGTGCTGTCGGATTCATCCTCCGTGGCCGTCAACTTCCGCCTGGGCAGGCCGGAATCGATCCACCGGTCCGAGGAGGCGGATATCGGTCTTCGCGTTTTCGTGGGAAAGAGGGGCGCGATCGTCTCCTCCTCAGACCGCACGCCGGAAACCCTGGCTCAAATGGCGGAACGCGCCGTCGCCATGGCCCGAAGCGTGCCGGAGGACGCCCATGCGGGAGTCGCCGACCCTTCCGACCTCGCTACAATCTTCCCGGACCTGGATTTATATGACCCAACGGAGCCCTCCGTGGAGGAGATGAACTCTTATGCCGACCGTGCGGAACAGGCGGCGCGCACCGTCAAGGGAATCACCAATTCCGACGGCGCCGAATTCGGATACGGCAAGGACATCCTCTATTACGCGGCAAGCAACGGGTTCGCCGGAAGCTACGCCTCTTCCGGCTTCAGCCTTTCCGCGGCCGTCATCGCGGGAGAAGGCGCGGACATGCAGGAAGATTACGATTTCGATTCCTCGGCCTTCTTCTCCGATCTCGAGGCGCCGGAAAAAATCGGAAGGCGCGCGGGAGAGCGGGCGGTCAGGGCTCTTCATCCCCGGAAGGGGGCGACAGGGCGCGTGCCCGTGATCTTCGACAGCCGGGTTTCCGGCGGACTGCTCGGTTCCCTCGCGGGGGCGATCTCCGGCGTGGCGGTGGCGGGCGGCACAACGTTCCTGAAGGACAGGATGGGACAGCAGGTCTTCGCCCCCGGCATCACGATTATCGACGATCCGTTCCTGAAACGGGGCATCCGGTCGCATCCGTTCGACGGAGAGGGCCTCTCGCCGCAAAAGCGCGCCATCATCGATAAAGGCGTGCTCGCCGGATGGCTGCTGGACTTAAGCTCGGCGCGGCAACTGGGACTGAAGTCCACCGGAAATGCGGCGCGGGGAGCCGGTTCGCCGCCGTCCCCGAAACCGTCCAATTTTTACATGCAGCCGGGACATGTCACGCTCGACGAGCTCGTCAAAGGAATAGATGAGGGATTCTATGTGACCCAGATGATGGGGAGCGGCGGCAATGTCGTCACCGGCGATTACAGCCGGGGCGCCAGGGGATTCTGGATCGAACGGGGGCAGATCGCCTGTCCCGTCAGCGAAATGACCATTGCCGGCAATCTCAAAGACATGTGGCAGAACTGCCTTCCGGCCAACGACCTCGCGCTTAAACTCGGCATCGACGCGCCGAGCCTCAGGATAGATGGAATGATGGTGGCGGGAGCGTGAGCCCGCGCCGAAGCGAGGGACCCACCTCTATAGCGCCAGAGCCCTCTTCTGAATGGCAGGCTTCCTGACGGTGGTTCCCGTATCGTTGGCTTGCGGCTTCGCGGCCTCGTAATCGGGCACGAAAGCAGGCAGCTCTCTTTTGACCATTGACATGACATGGTCGACGTTCAGCCTGGCCTTTCCATCGATGGCCTGATTCAGATCGTTCGGTGAGAGCAGCACTAATTGAGTGGCACGGAGACAGGCTACAGTCTTGGTCAGGTATCCTCCGCAAACATCCTTGTGAAGCTTCTCGATTCTGGAACCGTAAATACCGCAATTATCTAACTCGTAAAGAGCTCCGAATCCGCGCAAAGCGCTGTTGTCCGGATCAATCATTATAGATTCTCTCAAAAGATCCATGACAACAACCATCGATGGAGGCTTGCCTTCCGAGAGGATTTGGATCATGTTCATCGCTGACGTGTTGTCGGTGATTCTTCCTTTTTCCATATTCCGTTACCTCTAATAAGCATTGCTCGGAAATTTTCAATTATTATGATCGGTATCACGATCATTATGATCGATTCGTATCATAAAGTCAAACAACGCCAAGTAAAGTCAGGCAATACAACGGCTTCGGAGTTTATCAGGAATTGTGATTCCGGTGGACTCTCATTTCAGATGCCTGAAAACTGCATGCTTCCCTCAAAAATGTCCTTCCCGGGCGCAAGGAAGCGCAAAAAGAAAGAGCCGCCCTTTTGAAGGGGCGGCCCTTTATTACATTTTTCCCGGAGAGCGCGCCGGAACCTCCTTTATTCCTTTTCTTTCTTTTCCTTCCTGGCAGCCTTTTTCTTCGGTTCGACGACAGCAGGGACTTCGGAGGTTTCGGGAGATTCAGGCACTGCGGGAGTTTCGGCCTTGACGCCGGTTTTCCTCTTCAGAGCCGCGCCCAGGATATCTCCCAGAGAAGCGCCTGAATCGGACGATCCGTATTCAGCCATCGCCTGCTTGTCCTCGTCGATCTCGCGCGCCTTGATGGACAGTTCGAGCCTGCCGGAACGGTCGGACTTGATGACTTTCGCATCCACTTTCTCGCCCACGGCGAAACGATCCGAACGCTGCTCGGAACGCTCGCGGGAGAGATCGCCCTTCTTGATGAAACCGGTCAGCTTGTCGTTGACGGTGACTTCGATGCCGCCCTGCGTCACGGCTGAAACGGTGCAGGTGACGACGGAGCCTTTCCCGACGGCGCCCGGCGCTTTCGCTTCGGCGGCCGGAGCCGGGGAAAGCTGCTTGACGCCGAGGGAAACGCGCTCCTTCTCGCCATCGACCTCGAGCACTTTCGTCTTCAGCATGTCGCCCTTTTTGTACTGCTTGATGGCTTCCTCGCCGGGTTCCGTCCAGGACATGTCGGAAATATGCACCATCCCGTCGATCTGCTCGCCGATGCCGACGAACAGACCGAATTCCGTGATGTTGCGGATCTCCCCTTCGATCTCGCTGCCGACCTTGCATGTCGAGGCGAACTTGATCCACGGGTTTTCGCCGCACTGTTTCAGGCCGAGGGAGATGCGGCGCTTGTTGACGTCCACGTCGAGAACCTGGACTTCGACTTCCTGGCTGGTGGAGAGAATCTTGCCGGGATGAATATTTTTCTTGGTCCAGGACATTTCTGAGACGTGAACAAGCCCTTCGATGCCGTCTTCCAGCTCGATGAACGCGCCGTAATCCGCGATATTCGTGACGCGGCCCTTGTATCTGGAGCCGGACTTGAAGCGGTCGGCGACGCCCTGCCACGGATCGGCGTCGAGTTGCTTGATGCCGAGGCTGATGCGCTGGGTTTCCTCGTTGAAGCGGATGATCCTGACGTTGACCGTCTGCCCGACCTGCAGCACCTCGGACGGATGGTTGATGCGTTTCCATGAAATGTCCGTGACATGGAGAAGTCCGTCAACGCCGCCCAGATCGATGAACGCGCCGTAATCGGTGATATTCTTGACCACACCCTGCAATTCCTGGCCTTCCTTCAGGCTGGACACAAGCTCAGTCCTGGCTTCGGCGCGGCTCTCTTCGAGAACGGCGCGGCGGGAAACGACGATGTTGCCGCGCGCGCGATCCATCTTCAGGATCAGGAAAGGCTGCGGCGTGCCGAACAGCGGGGTGATGTCGCGCACGGGGCGGATATCCACCTGCGATCCGGGCAGGAAGGCGACGGCCCCCGTCAGATCGACTGTAAAGCCGCCCTTGACGCGGCCGAAAATGACGCCGGTGACGCGCTCGTTGGCCTTGTGCTGCCGTTCCAGCAGAACCCAGGATTCCTCGCGGCGGGCTTTCTCGCGGCTTAAGCCCGCTTCCCCGTCCTTGTTTTCCATGCGCTCGATGAAAACCTCGACCTTGTCTCCGATCTTGATTTCCGGGCGCGCGCCGCCCGCGCTGAATTCGCGCAAGGGGATGCGCCCCTCGGATTTCAGGCCGACGTCCAGCGTGACGAATTCGTCGTCGATGCCGACGATCGTGCCTTCGACGACGGTGCCCTCGAAGGATTTGACGCCCTTGAAGCTTTCGTCCAGCATGGAGGAAAAGCTCATGTTCTCTCCGGTAATGTCTTTTACCGTTACGTTCTCGATGATTTTTGTTGCTATTTTAGCGGCGGTTTTTGCCATAGTGATTGTGTCTCTCTTTCAACTGAAATACGACGAAAGGCTGCCATGCGGCACCCGCGCCCGTCCATCGTTGTTCATAGAGATAGAAACTTCGTGAAAGAGAGTCAACGGAAAACGCTTGTTTTTTATAGCCGTTTCTAAAATTATGGCATAATAGTTGCTGGATCAGGTCTGGGCGGGGAGAGTTTTGACCCTGGAGGTGACCTTCAAGGGTTTTCTATGCCCGCTGCCGTGTGCTGAAGGCTCTTTTTCCCATCTGCGACGTGGACAGGACGGCGTGGCTGCAAAGCGTGTCCGGCTGGCTGGCGGTCTGCTTGCATCTGGCTTCCGTGGCGGCGAGGAGCTGGAGGGCTTGTTCCATCCGGGGCAGGCTCCAATTCGCAAGCTGGGCTTCAAAGGCGCTTTTGATCTTGAAAAAAACCTGCGGGCGCAGTTTTTTCATCGCCGCTTCCATTTCCTCCCCCTTCTGCATCCTGGACTTGGTGACGTGCAGCCGCATGAAATGATTTTGCAGGGTGCGCAGGACGGCGACGGCGGGAATTCCCTCGGACAGCACTTTGCCGAGGATCCTTTCCGCTTCGGCGAATCGTCCGGAGGCGACGTTTCTGGCCAGATCGTCCAGAGACAGGGCCGCGCTGTCGCCGATGCAGGCGGTGACGTCGTCCAGTGAAATCGTTTTCCTGCCGGAGCCGGCATAGGTGACGAGCTTTTCCGCTTCCGACCGGGCGATGGCGCGGTTCCCGATGACGTTCCCGGCCATGTACGTCAACGCCTCGGAGGAGATGGCGTATCCGGCGGCTTTCAAAGCTTCTCCGATGACGCGGCCGATGTCCTGCGCGTCCTCCACATAGCAGGGGAGGGCGGCGGCGTTTTTCGCGTTTTCAAGCAGGCTGCGAAGAGAGGAGCGCGGCGGAAGCTCTCCTGCCTCCAGCAGGATCAGGTTGTCTCCGGCCTTCAGTGCGGACAGAACATCCTTCACGACCGGCGTTATTCTGTCGGAAGCGTCGCGCACCCGCACGACGCGCCTGCCGCCAAGCATCGAGATGGAAAGAGCTTCATCCATCAGCTTTGCGGGATTCTCGGCCAGATCGTCGCCGGAGAAATTCACGACGCTGAAAGGATCGCGGATGTCGGCGACGACGCTTCCGGTCAGGATGTCCAGCCGTTCGCGGATAAGCCCTTCGTCCGGCCCGTAAACCAGAACGGCCAGCGCGTCTGAGGAGGGTTTTTTGACGAAACCATCGATATTTCTGGCGGCGATTTTCACAGGAGCCGCAGCGCTTTCCGCCGGAAGTAGAGGCTCAGTTCCGTCACGGCGTCGTCGCTGATCTCCTGCAGGAGGTTTTCGGTGGTGTTCTGCTGGGAGGTCAGCGTCGCCAGCTGATTGTCCAGCAGGTTATAGGCGCCGGTAGCCCTGAGAGGGCGCTGCAGGAGCACCTTGCCTGTTCTTCTTTCCACCAGTTGCATCTGCGTGGCGATCTGCATCTGGGCGCGGGTGGCGGTGGCTGTTTTCTCGATCCCCAGATTGACGACGGTTTTCGACAACGTCGAAAATCTGAGCTGATACGGCGCGTCCGCCGGGCGCCCTGCGGCATCGAGACGGTCGATAAGCTGGTTTCTGAGGTATTGCCCGTCCCGATCCGGGATATTGGAGATTTCAATGCCGGCGTCGGGCATCACGGACGTTCCCGCAGCGTGCATCGGCTCGAAACCGCAGCCGGAAGCCGGAATCCAGAATCCTGAAACCAGAATCCAGAAAAAAATTTTCAACTTCTGACTTCTGACTTCTGACTTCTGGCTTCTGGCTTCAGACAACGACATTGATGATCCTGTTGGGGACGACGATGACCTTGCGCGGGGATTTGCCGTCCAGCGCTTTTTGAATCTTCGGCTCGCCGAGCGCGGCCTTTTCCGCCTGGGACTGATCCATGTCCTTCGGCAGCGTGATCGTGGCGCGCAGCTTGCCGTTGACCTGTATGGCGATAACCACTTCATCGCGGCAGACCCATTTTGCCTCGGCTACCGGCCATTTTTCGTCTACCAAAAGGGTTTTATGCCCGAGATGCATCCAGAGTTCTTCGGCGATGTGCGGCATGACGGGCGCCATCAGCGTGACGAGCGTTTCGAGGCCTTCGCGCAGGACATCGCCCTCGCCCCTGAAATCCTCCAGAGCATTTGAAAGCTCGCGCAGCCGCGCCACGGCCTTGTTGAAGTGGAACCTGTCGAAGCTCTCCGTAACATCACGAATGGCCGTGTGTATTTCAAAACGCATATGATCGGCGTCGCCGCCCGTCCCGGAGAAATCCGCCAGCGCCACAAGCCGCCACAGGCGGTTGATGTATTTCCACGAGCCTTCGATGCCGCCTTCCGTCCATTCGACGTCGCGCTCCGGCGGGCTGTCGGAGAGAACCAGCAGGCGGGCGGCGTCCATGCCGTAGTTTTCCGAGACTTCCT
>JAZDGQ010000070.1:0-3315 GCA_043806835.1 Pseudomonadota bacterium
AGACCCTCGGTGGAAAACTGAAACTGTTTTATCTCCCGCCGTATTCGCCGGATCGCAATCCGGACGAACTGGTGTGGAAGCATCTGAAAGCCGACACCGTCGGACGCATGATCGTGACCGGCAAAGCGGACTTCAAGAGCAAGATCGTTTCGTCCATGCGCTCCCTGCAGAAAACCCCAGAAAAAATCCGCGCCTTCTACCAAAAGGACTCACTCAAGTATGCGGCTTGATGTCTATATATTTATGGACTGATTAATACATAACCCCTATGGCACTTTGATGCCGTTGTGAAGGGGCCGTCCACCTCATCATCCCAGCTCAGATCCGTCCGCGCCATATCAGAACACAAAATTTTTCCGCGCTTCAAATCCGGCGAGAAAGGGCGTTGCCGCATCAAAGAGCTTCCGGGTTGAAAAGCCGCCGCCGTGGTGTGTGATGAGGACGGCGACGCCCATGTGGCCGTTGTCTGAAACCACCGATGCAAGCCGGCCTCCCTCCGCCAACTGGGACTTGATTTTTTCGGGGATCGCCGCCGCCGAGCCGTTGATCAGGATGACGTCATAGGGGGCTTTTTTTGTATACCCGTTCTGCATGTGGTTTTCCTGCACGATCTGGACGTTCGAGATTCCCAGCCTGTTCAGGAGGGCGAACGATTCAGAGACCATTTTCTGATCCTGCTCGAGGCCGGTCACATGGCTGCACAGGCCGCCCAGAACGGCGGAGGAATACCCCGTCCCGCAGCCTATATCGAGCGCGATGTCCGTTTTCCGCACGCAGGCCGCCTGTAAAAGCCGCGCAAGAATCATCGGCTCCGGCAAATAACGCCCGTTGCCCAAGGCAATATCTTCGTCAATATAGGCGATGCCCTGAAGAGGCTCCGGCAAAAACTTTTCGCGAGGGATGCGCCGCATCACCTCCAGAACGGCCACGTCCGTCACACGGTTCGGGCACACCTGACCTTCGATCATCCTTTGTCTTGCTTTATCAAAGCGTTCCTGCATTTTTTTGATCCTTCGACAGACTCTTGAATCCAGACGTCCCCATCTTACATCTTCCTCGCATGGAAGAAAGAATTTCTTGGCAGAATTTCATAATGATGAAGCTTGACCAAAAGCAGTAAAGACGGGTAATCTGCGCGACGGAATGCTTCATAAGGCGCGGTGGCAGAATGGCGATGTAGAGGACTGCAAATCCTCGAATGCCGGTTCGATTCCGGCCCGTGCCTCCAGCCTTCAGTCCACGGAAGTCCACCACAGTCCATGGAAGTGCATTTAACCCCTGTAAATAAAGGGGTTCCCGTACTTCTCCGTCCATGCTATATTTCCGGCATCTACACACATCCAGGAAATCTGGGGGCACTTTTAGGGATAAATGCCCCCGCAAGGACGAAAAGTGCCCCCATGGCATTGACAGATATACAGTGCAAAAAAGCGAAGACCGACCGCGCGCAGCAGAAGCTGACGGACGGATTCGGCCTGTATTTGCTCGTCAAAAACAACGGCTCCAAATACTGGCACTTCAAGTACCGCTTCCTCGGAAAGGAAAAGCGCCTGACTTTCGGCGTCTATCCCGAAGTCTCCCTCGCCGAGGCCCGCGAGAAACGCGCCCGCGCCCGGAAGCTGGTCTCCGAAGACATCGATCCCGCCGCCGCCAGGAAGGAAAAGAAACGCCTCGCCATCCTCAACTCCGAAAACACCTTCGAGGCCGTCGCGAAGGAATGGCATGAGAACCAGTTGAACCGGTGGAGCGACGGCCACGGCGACAACGTCATGCACAAATTGGAAACCGACATCTTCCCCTATATCGGCAAGCGCCCCATCGCCGACATCGACGCGCCGGAACTATTGGCGGTATTACGCAAGATCGAGCAGCGTGGCGCCCTCGACATGGCGCACCGCGCACGCGGCGTCTGCGGACAAATCTTCCGCTACGGCATCGCGACCGGCAGATGCAAGCACGACCATACCGCCGATCTGAAAGAAGCGTTGAAAACTGTCAAGACGCAGCACTTCGCCGCCCTCGACATCAAGGAGATTCCCGCCTTCCTTCAGTCTCTGGAGAGCAACGACGCCCGCCTGTATGCCCGGACGCGCCGCGCCGTCAGGATGCTCATGCTGACGTTCGTCAGAACCACCGAACTGATTGAATCCACATGGGATGAGTTCGATTTCGAGGAGAACCTGTGGACGATACCGGCGGAACGCATGAAGATGCGAAAATCCCATATCGTTCCGTTGTCGCGTCAGGTTCTTGAAATTTTGAAAGAACAAAAAGAGGAATGCGGCCACCTCAACACCAACTTCGTTTTTCCGAGCCAGATCAGGCCGATAAAACCCATGAGCAACAACACCATCCTCTTCGCCATCAAGCGCCTCGGATACCAGGGACGCATGACCGGCCACGGCTTCCGCGCCTTGGCCATGAGCAGCATCAAGGAAAAGCTGAACTACCGTCACGAAGTCGTTGACCGCCAGCTCGCCCACGGCCACCGCAACAAAGTCACCGCCGCCTACGACCGCGCCCAGTTCATCGACGAGCGCAAGGTGATGATGCAGGAATGGGCCGACTATCTGGACTCAATCGCCGACCACGGCAAAGTGATCTTCGGCAAGTTCCGCGACGCCGCCTGACCCCATAGGGGTGCGCCGGTCCGCCCTTAATTGTCCGGCGGGGCGCGCATATGCCCCATCCTTGGGAAGCACTCCGCGTCTGAGGTAAAAAATTTAAGAAATCCGGCGGATGCCCATACCCTGCGCTACGGAAAACATACCTGTCACCGATCACAAATCGCCCCCGCAACCGCCCTCCAGAACGCCTCCCCGGAGCCCATAAACAAGCCGTGGATGGCTTCGGACTACCATTGTAAGGAAGAAGGCCACATCAAAGGCTTTACAAAGGAATCTTGGACTGCCGAAACAAAACTATGGTTAATCAGATTTGCAAAGAGCATTTTTTCAGAGACCACCTCCCTACATTCGTCCATGTTGCCGCTGAGACAGTGGATTTTCAAGGCACTCTCTAAGGATTTTGATTGCTTCCGGCGTTTTTCCACTCTCGATCATTCTCTTTGCCAGGCGCACTGCCAGCCAGTCTTGGCGTTTATTAGTTTCAAATGCCTTTTTAAGCGCTGCTAATGCCTTATCGTGCTGCTTAAGTATTCCAAGCAATCTTGCTTCTATTAATCAGTCCATAAATATATAGACATTTTTCTTGACACGGGGGATCAGCCGTGATTCGATGGGGTCATGAAGAAGAATGACGCCCGCAAGCTGGATCACAAGACGCTGGAAGAGATGCGGGAGCGCGTGGTGCGGC
>JAZDGQ010000071.1:0-6912 GCA_043806835.1 Pseudomonadota bacterium
AACCCAAAGGAAAGCCTCTCACGCCAGAACAAAAAGAGTCCAACCGCGCGTTCTCCAGCAAGCGCGTGAAAGTCGAACATGGCATTGGCGCCATGAAACGCTTCGGCATCGCCTCCCAGCGCTGGCGCAACCCGCGCCATACCCGCACGATCATTATCAAAAACGTCGCAGGCCTCGCCAACTGGGCCGCTGCCTGATGATTTATCCGGCAATAACAAGGCTTTGCTTCGATCCAAAGGCTACTGAGCAATGACTCTAATGCGAATCGCGTATGGATCGTGTACGTTTAGAACAGATCGCATCCCATAATAATCAAGAATGGCGTGGAACTGCCCGGCAAGACAAAAAGAGGGGAAATATGGATACACCTAAACAAGACGAAGTGCGTCACCTGTTCTACTCAAAAATGGCTGACGATCGGTTTGGGCATGCTGTCGCCATCGTTCGTGGCGGCGAAGAAGTTACATTTACGCATAATTCTTCAGATCCTCTCGGTTCTGATGTACTGTGGTCGGACAAGGGGCGCGTCTGGGAGGGAAAATATTCAGAAATTCAGGACATCGCCGAGCACTGGAGTGATTCCAAGGCGCGCTCCCCTGAAAGGCATGAGACGCAGCCGATTATAGACACGTCATGGCAAAAAGAGAGAAACATGAAAAATTTATTCAACCGGAACAAAGACGAAATACGCTATCTGTACCTTTCGGAAGATGACGCCAGGCAGCATAAGGAATGTACCGTCGCCGACATTGGCGGCCTTAAAATTGCTTACACATTCGATTCCACGGATCCGCTCGCCAAGGATTACACATGGCCGGACAAAAAGTTCGTCTGGGCGGGGAAAGCGTCAGCAATAAAGAACGCTCACAAGCACAGCATTTCCAAAAACCGCCGGGAAAAGCATCACGGCCACACCGGGAAAAAACCGGAAATCAGGGCATGAGAACCCGGATTAGACGGTCAAGAGGCTTTGAGTGCGCCTGGCTGCACTATATTATTTTTCGGAGTGGTGACCAAGGCCACCATCTTTTCATAGCGGGTTCTAAAAGCGCGCTCATTCTCAGCCGCTATTAGTGTCTTCTCGTACCCTGGGATTTTATGGAGTTTGATCGTCACACTTTCGAATTCTTTTGTCAGATCGCCTTTTTCTTTTTTCGCTGCGATTCCTTTTTTCATAGTTTCCCCCTGAATTACTAGCGTTTTTCTTGCTTTATGTACAACTCTAATAATTCATTGTGTCCCATTTTTCTTAATTCGTCAAGAAATTTGTATTCTGAAAAAGTTAGCTGATCGTTAAGTTCAAAGGCAACGGTACACATATACCACACTTTATCCTGGTACTTCGCAGCGCCGACTTTTGTGTGTTCCGACAGGGGGGCATGAAGGTCAGGAGGCTTGATTCCCAAGGCCTCCTGCTGAGCTTCCCGTAAAACGCCCACCAGCGTCAGAACGAAGCGGCTGGGGGAGAGAGGGTTGTTTATGTTAAACCCTATATACGCAAGTTTCTTTTCCGGCAGATAAGCCACGGGCCGCGCCGTGGCTATGACCTTGATCGTGATTCCTTTTTTCCGGACGAAATTGACCAGTTGCTGGCCGTGAGGGCTGTACTCGAGAATTTCGAGCGCCTTTGCGACCATCACTTCATCGGCTGGCAGGTCTTCGCCGGGTTTCAGGATGTCGTTGAGATTTGGGACGCTCATTGTATGCCTATCCTTCGATCCATGCTTGACGATAGGGGCTTTCCGGGAAAGAAATGCCGGAGAGCAGCAGGCTCTGATCCTGAAACGATATTTTTCCGTCCCGCGTAATCAGGATCGTGGAGGTGATCAGGGCGCCGCCGTAGTAGAGGGTTCCGCTCATTTTATAAGGTTTCTTCGTCGTGCTGGATAAAATCCTGAGGGGCTTGAAACTGTTCACCACGCTTTGTTGCTGGGCGGAGTCCATGTCGGACATGAAAGACATCTCGTGAGGGTCTTTGATCAGGGACACGTCGCCCTCGCTGCCCTGCACGTAGCTGAAGAAGAATTCCAGGTAAGGGATGACGTTCAGATCGTCCAGCCGGAGAGGGTCTTTTTCATTCACCGTGTAGATCGGATTTGCGGTGCCGTCGAGGCTGATGTACTCCGAGCCGTTGCTGAGGTACGTCATGGTGAATGTCGGCATGGTGGCGTAATTGACGAGGCGGTAAAGCCGGTAGTCCGTATAAAAGGGGAGCCCGCGCCAGGAGACGCCGGTGAGTTCCTGCGAGAAGACGATGGCGCCCTTATGGCTGCCAAGCAGTCGAAGCACCCTTTGAGCCTGTTCGCGATTGAGTTTTGTCCACTGAGGCTGAGCCATGCGACCCTTTATCAAAAATACCAGAAGAAATTATAACAGCAATAAATGGAAAGAAACAGAGGGTCGTTATTCAAATGTCGTTATTCAAAGGGAAATCTGTTTCAGAGCCTCCGTCAATATGTCCGCATTGGCGGCAGGCTTGCAGGCCTCCTGGCTCAGGATCTGCCGCCATCTGCGGGCGCCGGGGATGCCCTGATAAAGACCAAGCATATGCCGCGTGATGTCTTTGAGCGGAACGCCATTCCGTAAAGTCTCGTTGATGTAGGGGAGCAGGGCGTCGATGACGTCATGACGACTTCTTACGGAGGCGGTCCGGAATATTTCCTTCTCTATGTCGGCCAGAAAATATGGGTTTTTGTAGGCTTCGCGCCCGATCATCACGCCATCGACGTGACACAGGGAGTCCCGGATATCCCCGATCCGCCGGATACCGCCGTTCAGGATGACGGAAAGATGCGGAAAATCCCGTTTCAGCCTGTGGACGACATCCCATCTCAGCGGCGGGACGGTGCGGTTTTCGGCAGGGCTTAAGCCCCTGAGCATCGCCTTGCGCGCATGAATGATAAAAACGTCGCAGCCCTTTTCCGAAATCGGGGAGATAAAATCGGTCAGGAACCCGTAGCTGTCTCTGTCGTCGATGCCGATACGGGTCTTGACGGTGACGGGGATAGAGACAGCCTGTTTCATCGCGTCGATGCAGTCGGCGACGCGCTTCGGCTCCGTCATCAGGCAGGCGCCGAAATTTCCGTTCTGCACGCGGGGGCTGGGGCAGCCGCAATTGAGGTTCACTTCGTCATAGCCATGCTGTTCGGCAAGTTTGGCGCAGGCGGCGAGGTCTTCCGGCTCCGAGCCTCCCAGTTGCAGGGCGACGGGGTGCTCCTCCGGATTGTAATCGAGGATTTCCAGTTTTTTGCCGTGAATGAGGGCGCCTGTCGAGATCATGACGGTATAGAGGAGCGTATTCGGAGAAATCAGGCGCAGAAAGTAACGATCATGACGATCCGTCCAGCCCATCATCGGAGCGACGGATACGCGACGGTCGAGAGTGTGTTTTGTTGTACGCATGGCGTTTTTCTATGTTATTATGAATAAAAAGTCCAGACAAAATAAAAAAATATTGGAGGGGCGCTCTTTTCCGCCTATCCTCCCCCGTATGATGGAAAACAGGCCTTCAATACTGCTGCTTATGACGTTTTTTCTGGGGTGCGCCGGGTTGGCGCATGCGGAAGAAATCCCCGCGTCCGTCCCGCGCTTTATGACGCTCGGTGCGGATGAGGTCAATGTCAGGACGGGTCCCGGGCAACGCTATCCGGTCAGAGTCGTCCTCAGGAAAGAGGGACTTCCCGTTGAAATCATCAAGGAATTCGACGGATGGTGTCAGATGCGCAGCAAGGACGGTGACGAAGGCTGGGCGCATAAAAGCCTTTTGTCCGGCAAGCGCTCCGTCATTGTCGAAGGCTCCACCCGGACGCTGTTCAAAAAGCCGAAGGCGGGGGCGATGCCTGTGGTGAAGCTGGAGCCGGGCGTGATCGCGTATCTTGACCGTTGCGACAAGGAATGGTGTTATCTCAGGGTCGCGGGCTATAAGGGATGGCTTGAAAGAGAGAACGTCTGGGGCGTTTATCCCGGCGAAGTTTTTACAAAATAGAAAACATCAAGGAGCATCCGTTTTTGTCGTCCCCCGATTCCCAGAAACGTCTGAAGGAAGAAGCGAAGAACGTCCGCGCGCGGATCGGGACGCTGATTAAGGATACGGACGCCAAGGCTCGCATGCTGCGGACTCTGTGCATTTACGCGGGCATGATAACCGAAACGCTGCTGGAATACGAAGAGCCTGACGTCATCATGGAACAGGCGTTTCACCGCATCTCCGACCTGCTCCGGACCGACCCCGCCGAAGGGGCTGCCGACCCGGAGCTGATGCCTCTCGCCACCACGCTCGATCATGACGCCGAGCTGGGGCGCGCACTGTCGCGCAATACGGGCAAGAAGCTTCCCCAAGGGCTTGACGACATGCACGAGATTGCGATTGCCCTGATTATCTCCGACTTCCCGGTATGGGAAAAAAATGGCTATGCCCGCGACAGACTGCTGCGGCTGCTGGTGGAGTCCGTCATCGTTTCGCTCACTCTTGAAATGGCCACGCAGGATTTCTGCGACCTGCTGATCGAGGAGTTCCTAACCAAAGACCATACGACGCATGAGGCCCTGACGGGTCTGGGCGCAGTCGCCGGAAACTATTTCAGTCTGGCGCGGGACCGGATGAAACTGCCGCCGTCCGTAGAAAATGAATTCGGGAACGTGATGGTGCGGGAAGCGCTGCGCCACGGCACCCCCGGCACCAAAAACTGGGCAAGCCTGGCGGCGGCGAACGACACCGGGAATGAAAACATTCCGGAATACCTAAAGGAGATCAAGCCTCCGATAGAGGAATTTTTCCTGCTGATCGGGCTGGACGATCCTTTAGGGCGCGCCGTGGCGGTGGCCAAGGCGGTCGGTCGCATGGTTGCCGTAATATCTGTTGAAGATGTTGGACAGATCCATCCGAGTATTGCAAAATCGTTGGCGAAAACCGGCATGATTCTGGGAGCGCGGTATAAAGAGCAAGCCGTAACAGCATAGTGTGGAAAATAAAATGACCCATCAAGCAAAATCCAGCTATTCCTACGAAGAGATTATTTCCTGCGGCAAGGGCAGGATGTTCGGGCCCGGGAACGCGAAATTGCCCCTGCCGCCGATGCTGATGTTCGACCGCATCACGCACGTTTCGGCGACGGGAGGCGCGCACGGAAAGGGGGAGATCGTCGCGGAACTCGACGTCAGGCCGGACCTGTGGTTTTTTGCGTGCCATTTCGAAGGCGATCCGGTAATGCCGGGGTGCCTCGGGCTGGACGCCGTGTGGCAGCTGCTCGGCTTTTATCTGGGCTGGATGGGAGCCAAGGGTTCAGGCCGCGCGCTCGGCGTCGGGGAGGTCAAGTTTTCCGGTCAGGTTCTGCCGTCGGTCAAAAAAGTGACCTATCGCATCAACATCAGGCGCGTCATCAACCGCAGGCTCGTGCTGGGCATCGGCGACGGCGTGGTCGAGGCGGACGGGAAGGTGATTTACGAGGCGTCCGATCTCAAGGTCGGCCTCTTCGGGAATACGTCGGCGATGTAGTTCTAAGACAGTTCGTCCTGCCGCCGAACCCTTACGCCACCCCGCCGAAGGGCGGGGTCTGGTTGCGCGAAGCGCCTTTATAAATGCGGCTTCGCCGCGCCGGATGCCGCCCTGCGGCGGCATGGCGAGAGGGCGGGGAGGCGAGAGACGGTTGGTAAAAAATGAACGGAAAAAATTACTACGTCTACATACTTGCAAAAGAAAGAAACGGTACATTTTACACGGGATTCACGGAGAATTTAGTCAAGCGCGCATGGGAACACAAGAATGAGATTGCTGACGGATTTACAAAGAAATATAATGTTAAAACCCTTGTTTACTATGAGATCTTTGATAATTATGAAGTAGCTCTTGGCCGTGAAAAACAACTGAAGAAATGGCGCAGATCATCGAAGATGAAACTTATTGAAGCGATGAACCCAAAATGGGATGACCTGTATGAAAAAATTTGCCAGTGAAGGGGACTTATAAATGAAACGCGTCGCTATCGGCATCGCACTTGCATTTCTTTGTTTTGTTCTGGCGGCACCATGTGCCTTTGCGCAAAATAGTCAGAAGCCAACGAAGGAATCCCTGCTCCTCATATGGGAGAAAGCGCAAAAAGAAAGCCCTTATACCGTTAAGCTCGAAAAAACGTCCGAGCAAGGTGTTTATGATTATGAGACGACCATCTTCCCTTTCAAGGGAAAGCTGAAGGTCCTGAACCTGCTCATCGACAAGAATCCGTCTAATTTTTACGACTATTACGATGACTCAGGAAACGATGCTGATTACGTTGGCATCGTCGAAGTGAAACTGCTGGATGTTCCCAAAGAGTTTGCGTGGGGATATACATACAGCTACCCTACATGGGAAGAAGGCAACCGGTTCCATTATGATGCCGCCTCGGGCAAATGGTACACGCTGGAGACATGGCATGCTTTGGAGAAAGCCTCAGCGAAGGCGCAGACACAACAGGCCAATGCCCGGTGTTCGCAGCAGTCTTCAAAACAGCCTTTCCAGTGGCGTAGTTTTTTAGCTTCATGGTGGCCACTGTTTCTCCTTGTAGGCTTTTGGATATGGGTATGGAAATCTCCCTCTCTAAAAAAATTTAGCAAAAAGCAGAAAGAACAGCAGGAACGAGCCATGCAAATCGCTGAAGAAAATCTGGTTACCAACCGGGAAATTCTGGAAGTGCTCAAGAGAAAGCAATGAAAGGGATAGAGGGAAATATGAAACGCGTCGTTGTTACCGGCATCGGCATCATCTCCTGCATCGGCAACGACCAGGACGAAGTGGCGCAATCGCTGAAGGACGGGAAATCCGGCATCGTCTTTTCCCCCAAGTACGCGGAGATGGGGTTCAGGAGCCATGTCCACGGTCAGCCCAACGTCAATCTTGAGGAAAAGATCGACCGCAGGCTGCTGCGCTTCATGGGC
>JAZDGQ010000072.1:0-5571 GCA_043806835.1 Pseudomonadota bacterium
AACCCAAAGGAAAGCCTCTCACGCCAGAACAAAAAGAGTCCAACCGCGCGTTCTCCAGCAAGCGCGTGAAAGTCGAACATGGCATTGGCGCCATGAAACGCTTCGGCATCGCCTCCCAGCGCTGGCGCAACCCGCGCCATAACCTCCCGAAAAAAAGATGTAGGCTACATCAGCGCTGGAGAAGACGGCATACCCGACTGCCTTGGCGATCTTCTTTTCTGCTTCGGGGTGCTCCTTATAAAGCTTGCTGAGCACGGTGGACTTTATTTTTTGAATCTCGGCCTTCTGCTCATCCCGCGAGGCGGCGCTCGCCTGACTGGAAACCGCAAAAATCAAGGCCAGAGCAAGAATAAAAGTAAAGTGTTTCATCGGTATATCCTCCTGTTAAAAACTAAGTTTATTGATGACTGAAGTCGATGACGGCGCGGCGGTTTTCCGGCATTTTAACGCCATCCCCCGTCGGCACGGCCAGATGCGTTTCCCCATAGGCGTCCTGATCGATGATTTCGGCCTCAATGCCATAGGCGCCAAGCTCTCTGACCACGCCGCGCGCCCTTCTTTCCGACAGCTTTTGGTTGTAATCCCCGGAACCGGATGTATCCGCATAACTGGAAACCGTGACCTTTTTCGGGTTATAGGTTTTTATTTGCTGCGCGGCCTGACCGATCTTTTCTTTTTCACTGTCCCGGATATTCGATTTATCGAAGTTAAAGTAAACCGTGGAATAAAGGGATCCCGAGTGCGACACGGTCTTCGTTGGCGGCGTTTCCGTTTGGGTCTTGGTGCTGACAACGGGCATAACCGAATCCACGCGGTAAAGATCGCATCCTTTCATCACAAAACCTGCGGGCGGCGCCTGATAATGCTGGCATTGCTCGCGCTGCAGATTGTATTCAAGAAAAACCGCCCATTCGTGGTAATTATCGCGAATTTCTTCTTTCGTGACCGGATAATAATATAATGACCCCATTTCCTGCTGCGCCTGCGCAGCGCCGCTTGAAAACGTCATGGCGCCTATGCAGAGCGCGATGGCGGCGGTCGATAACAAAAACTTCTTTCTCATTTTACTCTCCTGTTCATTAGATGTGTCGCTTCTGGACCAACGCCTGTCAGTCATTAAAGGTCCCCGGTCAGTGGAGGGGTGTTTTATCATCTTCTTCCGGTGCCTCGTCCATCCACCAGGCGACGATGAGTTTTTTCTGGGTGATGATCTGCCTGTAATAGGCTTCAAGCGCGGGGCTGCCGTGAATGCCGCGCCAGACCTGCTTCTCCTCTTCCCAGGTCAGTTGGGAATCGACAAGGGCCTGAACGTCTAATTCAGTAATCGGCAATAACAACATTTTCCCCCCTGAGGCGCTTGGCGGCTGTATATCTGTTCAAACGCATCAAGTCATTTTCAGGTTCCAGCAGATTTACCGTGCTTTTCATTGCCTTCTATGCTATGCAGCCCATAAAGAGTTTTCAGGAGTATGATTCTTGTCTCACATCGGCCAATACGTTCCTTATTTACTGCTGCTGTTACTGCTGGCCATGTCCGGCGCCGTGATAATATTCCACAGACAGGCCGTGCAGTGCCGAAAGAAGATGCTCTGCGCAGAAAATGCCAACCGCGCGATGACCGATTTTCTTGCCCGCATAAGCCATGACATCCGCACACCCCTCGCCGCCATCAGCGGCGTCGCCGAAATTTTTGACAGCGCTCAGGATAATCCTGACGACAACCAGAAGAAACTCGTCAGGGTTCTCATCTCCAGTACGTTGGAGCTAAAGAACATGGTGAGCGACATCACCAATTTCTCCAAAATCGAAAGATGACGCGCATCCAGACACGCCTTCTACGCAGCAATCCTGCTCTGCACCGCAGCGATTGAACACAGGTTAGCCGGCATCTGGCATGGCACAGGGTTCAGCAAGACCTGAAGATGGTTTCGCGCGCGGGACAGGCGGGAGCGGACGGTGCCTCCGGGAAGTTTCAGCTTCGTCGCGATTTCTTCGTAACTCATGCCGTGGACGGAGACAAGCAGCAGGACTTCGCGGTGCTCCGGGCTTAAACGCTTCATGCATTCCCTGACCGTGACGAGATCGACATGCGCCTCCTGCGACGGGCCTACCAACATCCGTCCGATATAGGGCTCGGGATCGTATTGTGTTTCGAACCTCTTTTTCTGGCGATGGTTGGAAACGAACAGATTGAACATCATTTTTGATGTCCAGCTGAATAGATTCGTGCCGTTCTGAAACTGCTCTTTCTTCTCAAGCGCGCGTACAATGGTGGATTGCAGGAGATCCTCCGCATTATGGGTGTTTTTTGTCAATCGCTGCGCAAACTTGCGCAATTTGCCCATTTCGTCAATAAGCGCCTCTTGTTGAAACATAATCAAACTCCTTCTTTGTTGTTGTCGCGATCAAACTCTAGTCACCGCTTGTCGCGGGGATTTGCCGGAGAGGTATCGGGACGGAAAAGATTTGTTTCATTTGTGTCTCAAAAGGACTATCATTTACCAGATTCTAAGATTTATGAGGTGTCCCATGCATAAAGCGACGATTCTGGCCGTTGACGATGATGCTGATCTGCAAGCCGTTCTGCGCCACTATCTGGAACAGCAGGGATATCAGTTTCTGTCCGCGCTGAACGGCAAGGAGATGCTGCAACACCTTGAGAACGCTCATCCCGACATCATTCTTCTTGACCTTATTCTCCCCAATGAAGACGGACTGACGCTGCTGTCCGCGATTCGCAGCAAGAGCAAGGCCGCCGTGATCGTCGTCAGCGGCAAGACCGAATCGGTGGATCGGATCATCGGCCTGGAAATGGGCGCAGATGATTACCTGACGAAGCCGTTTGATCTGCGCGAGCTTTCGGCGCGGATCAAGGCTGTGCTCCGCCGCACATCGCAGGAGGGCAAACCCGCGAACGACAGCGCGGCGCCATCGCTCGCCAAAGCCGACCGCATCAGCTTCAACGGCTGGGTTCTGGACCGGCTGCAATACCAGCTTTTCGATGCAAAAGGAAAAACCGCCGAACTCACCAGCGGGGAGTTCAAACTGCTGGAAGCGCTGGTGAGCACCCCCAACCGGGTTCTCAGCCGCGAGCATCTGTTCGAGCTGACCCGCCCCGGCGATTTCGATTCTTTTGACCGGGCCATCGATATCCAGATCGGGCGCATCCGGAAAAAAATCAACGATGACCCCCGCAGCCCCGCTCTCCTCAAGACCATCCGCAGCGTGGGCTATATGTTCTGTGGAGAATCGAAGGCGGCAGGCTAAAAGTTCACAGAGGGACCTTGTTCGGGGTAAGGCGCGTTGGCTCCTTGCAACCTAACCCGTTATTCAAGGAGAACCCCCATGCTTTACAAAACAAAATATCTGCTGGCTTCTACGGCCCTGCTGGCTTGCATGTTGCAAGCGGCTCCTTCTTTCGGCGATACAGTGGTGCGCGAGACTGTGACCGAATCACCGGGCAGCACGACCGTGAAGAAAACCGTGACCGAAACCATGCCTGATTCGACCACCGTCCACACCACCGTGACGACGGAACAGCCGGGGACGACCACAACGGAAACGCGCTGGAGAACCACAAAACCCGGCGAATATGCCATCGATTTTATGGGCTTTGACCTGAACAACGATGGCGTCATGTCGCGGGATGAAATCGGGCAGATGCTGTTTAGGCTCTATGACACCGACAACAACAACGTGATCGACAATAACGAATATGAACGCCGTAACGTTGTCACCGTCATGCCCATGCAAAAAGACACCGTCGTGACCTATGACTTCGATGGCGACGGCCAGCCGGATGAAACGACATACACCTACGAAACATTCATGCAGGACACTATGCTCGCGCGCTTTGATATGAATCATGACGGGCTTTCCGCGCATGAATTCACAGACTTGAATTTTCTTGCGGCTGACGTGAATCGCGACCATGCCATCGACCTGAAAGAGTGGCAAGGAACTTATACCTCCAGCATCGACAAGGCGAATAAACTAAAGGCCCGCCTGAACAAATGATCGTAAACAAAAGGAAAAAATCATGAAAACCGCATCTTCGTCCCTTATAAAATATCTTGGCGTATGCGCATGCATTCTGTCTCTTTCGGCGTGCGCTGATATGAATACGACGCAGCAGCGCACCCTTTCCGGAGCTGGCATCGGCGCAGGTGTCGGCGCTCTCGGCACGGTTATGACGGGTGGTTGCGTTACCTGTGGTGCTGCCGTCGGTGCCGCAGTCGGCGCAGGTGGCGGATATATCTATGATAAGACGCAACAGAAAAAATAGCGGCTCAACCCGTTAAAAAATCCCGCAGGTGCAGAAAAGTGCCTGCGGGATCGTTTTATAAACAGGGAACAAAATAGACAGCATGTGCGTTTGCATCACTGAACACCTTGCGGGAGCAAGGTGCCTTTTCAGGAAGTGTTCTTAATCATAAAGGAAAATATCATGTCCAAGACAATCACAGCCGTATTCGATACGCGTTTTGAATTTGAATCCGCCCTCCGCAATCTTGATCAAGCCGGATTTAGCAAAGACCAGGTCACAATGCTGGTCACGGAAGAAACGCGCGGCAAGCATTTTGGCATCAAAGAAAGCAGCAAGGCAGAAGAAGGCGCTGCAACAGGAGCCGCTGTCGGCGGTCTTGTGGGCGCTCTTTCTCTGTCCCTGGCATCTGCGGGCACGCTGCTGATCCCGGGACTGAACCTCGTTGTTTCCGGCGCACTGATCGGGGGCCTCGTCGGTCTCGGCGCTGGCGCCGCAACAGGCGGCCTGATCGGCTCGCTTGTCGGTCTTGGCATCCCCGAGCATGAAGCCAAGCTGTATGAAAATGCCGTCCGCAAAGGCGCCATTCTCATCGCCGTTGAGGCCCGCGACGATTTCAGAGCCGACAGGGTCAAGGATATCCTGAAAAGCGCCAACGCTCAAAGCGTTATGCCTATCGCGGCCTAAAGACTGAGAAATATGCGGGTATTCTGAGGTTTACTCCAATGGGCCGCAGATATCCGTACGGACAGGAGCTGATCTTCAATAAGAAGATCAGCTCCTGCTTCTCTTCTGCCCTGGAAAATCTGGCTACACAAAAGAATCAATTTATTTCCCGCGGGATACAAAGCCGAGAAACCCCCGATACTGTTATCCGGGTATGATGGCCAGTACGTTCACACGGAAAGAGGGCCGCGATGAAAAGCACCGCAGAGGAAAAAATTCTGAACAACCTGATCGAAGTGAATCTCGATGCATGCAGCTTTTACCGGGAAGCCGCAGACAATACCGCAGTTCCGCTGGCGGAAAGGACTTTTCACGATCTTGAACGGATTCATACCGGTATCGTGGAGGGTCTGGCTCTTGCCGCGTACAGAAACGGCAACACACGCCCGCCCGATCAGGCTATCGGAAAGCAGAAGCTGAAAATATTTGGCAATTTAAGGATGGTCGCCCGCGCAGGTCTTGTCAGCGCGGTTGAGAACGCTGAAAATCTCTGCATCAAGATACTGGAGCAGGCCATCGATTCGGACGAGGTATCGACGGATATCAAAATGCATGTTCTGGATGCCGTCACAATGCTGTAC
>JAZDGQ010000073.1:0-3795 GCA_043806835.1 Pseudomonadota bacterium
GCCCTTCTGGAGGTACTGCTCGAACGACTGGATGACCCGGTCGTTCTTGAGTCCGCGCAGCGCCTTGGTCGCGAAGAGCCCGATGTAATGATCCCCGTCATAGGGAGGCGTGTGGATCGTGGTGGCCAGGTAGTCCCGGATGACCCCGCAGTGGTCCTTGGTCAGGTTGACCAGGGCTGTCGTCGAGGGCGTGCCGTCGGTGTCGAACGTGCCGCCGGTAAGCGTGGTGGGAATGAATGAGATCTTCGCATGGGTCCCGGTGAAGGCGGCGGCGGCGGCGCTGTCCATGCAGAGATTCATCTGATCCTTCAGGATCTTCTGCGCGCCGTCGTTCGGATCCAGGGCGGAGAGATCCTGCGCGAGCGACGTGAATTCAACGCCCCGTCCCCACTCTTTGATCGTGATTGCGAAATGCCCCATCGTCAACTGATCGATAGGGATCCTGGTGTCTTCGGCGAGCTCCGCCGAAGTCGGCTCGGAAGCCTGCTTGTAGTAGGAAAGGGTGATCGTGTCGCCCATCTTCCTGGCAAACTTCTTGATCGGTTTGGTGAACGGGACCACCTTCATCTTCAGGGCGGCCAATTTCAACAACTCGGTCGAAAGTGCGTGGGACTTATAGACGCCGGTGTCGGCGTCTAATGCCCAGGTAAACGTTGCTCCCATGGTTGTATATCCTCCTTAATCGAGTCTTCGCGAACTCAAGGCAAAGTCCATGGCGTCGTTGAGGCCGAAAGGCTTCTGCTCTTCGGCGGTTTTTTCTTTACCGGTTTCGGGGGCCCCAGGACCGGCCGGGTTTCCGCCTCGGCCGAGAGGTATCTCCTCTTCCTGTTTCTTTCGGCCCTTCTCGCCGGCAACCTTTTCAATTGACACCTTGATTTTTGCCTCTTGTTTGCTTTGGTAAGTTTTGGTTCGTTCAAGCGCCCAATCGATCTGACGATCGAAATCGATGCGCTTTCCCTCTTCATCCACGGATGGGGTTTGTGAAACGAACAGCCAGAAGAGTTCATCGTCTTCGGCGATGTCGGCTGCCTTGATCCTGCCGAGGAGGTGTTCCCGGGCGGTTTCTTTTTCGTCCGGCGGCGCGTCTGTCTTGGCTTTCGTCCCCGGAGCTTCCTTTTCGCCGGGGGGTTTTTCGGCCGGTGGCGCGGGCTGGTTTTGCCGGTAGTTTTCGTAGATGTCGAGGTCGGCCTGGGTCAGGAGATCGGCCGCCTTGTCCCGGTATTCGGGATCGTCCGGATCGAGCTTGTCGATCGCTTCCAGCGCCTGTTTCTTCCGCGTCTTGCCGTATTCAAGAACCTTCGTCCGGGCGGCGGCCTGAGCCGTCTTCCGCTCTTTTTCCGCCTTTTCCCGGTCACGCTCTTCCTTGAGCGCCAGGTTCTCCCTCTCCAGATCGGATGCGCGCTGCTCGGCCTTTGTGGCCTTGCCCTGCACCTCCTTGTAGCCCCGCTCGGCCTCCTCGTGGGATTTGAAGCGAAGGGCGGTCTCCGGAGGCGTGTCCTCCTTTTTTTTGAGAGCCGCGGAATCTTCGCCTTCCTTCCCAGCGATTTTGCCGGCTGCCGCTGTCTTCTCGGCTTCGGCTGTCGCCGCCTTCTCGGCTTCGGCTGCTGCCGTCTTCTCGGCTTCGGCTGCTGCCGTCTTCTCGGCTTCGGCTGCCGCTGTCTTTTCGGCTTCGGCTGCCGCTGTCTTTTCGGCTTCGGCTGCCGCTGTCTTTTTGGCTTCGGCTGCCGCCGCCTTCTCTGCCGCGTCAGGACCCGGTAAGGCCGGTTTGCCCGGTTCGGCGTCTGCCGCGTTCGACGTGGTTCCGGCGAATACGGGACGCCCTTCCGCCAGCATCTGGCTGAGGTCGGGTGTGTTCTGCTTTTCCTCGATGATCTCTTTACCCATAACTGCTATCCTCCTTGATCGGCGTTGTCCCGGTTCCCGGGGGCCGTTTTCGCCTCATGATTAACGCCAAAAAAAAGAGGGTGCGTCGGGGTCGGCAGCCGACTTGCACCCTCTTTTTTTGGCTATCCCGGATTATCAGTCCGGAAGTATCCAAGGCTCTCTCCGGCTGATAAGGCCGGGAAAGCCTAACTTTCTTGATCGTTGAGCGTTACTCGCTCATGTATTCACCTCTTTCTTTGTTCTTCGTTAAAAAGGGCATAGCATGTACGTTAATTCATGTGCGGCCATTTTCCACACACGGGCAACAGCGCAGAATTTTCTCCATTTTTCAGGATTTCCGTTTTTCCGGGCATTCGTCGCTATTTTTTGTGACATAAGTGCTTTTTCAAGCATGGCCTTGCGCGCGTTATTTAACATCTCGTTCACTTCACTTATTGATGATTCGCCTTCGATAAAGAACACAAAACTTTCATTTTCTCCCATAGCCGACCTTCCTTTTTTTGATTTTATATTGTTACTTTCTACCTATTCTTCATTCTTCTTCAACGACCTCTGAAACAGTTGCCGCGCCGCGCCCTTGGCCATCGCCTCCTTGACGCCGATCTCCCGGACGATCTTTTCATACGCCTGGCATTCCGGATCCACCTTTGTCAGTTCCATCACCCGCGCCTCGTACTTGCTCCGCACGATGATCAGGAGCTGCGTTCCCGCGTCGCTCTCCGAGAATCCCTGGAAGGCGGCCTGTCCCTTGAGGAGCGTCTCCTCCTGCTTCTCCTGCGCCCTTTCCTTCTCCTTGATCGCCTCTTCAACGGGCCGCCCCGTTGTCGGGTCTGTTTTAACGCCGGATCTATCCATTGGCATTTCCTCCCGTGGGTCCCGTCCCGTCGATCTTTCCAACCAGGTCGGCCGCTGCCTGCGCTTCCTGGAGTTCCTGCGCTGCTTCCGCCGCTTGCGCCATTTTGGCCGCCTGCGCTTTTTCCGCCGCGGTGATCGCTTTATTGGTCTCCTCATCAACGATGATCTTCTCGTCCTTGAGGTTCGTCCGCGTCTCGATCGATTTGAGAATCGCGTAGGGATCGATCCTCGCCGCAAACCTGGGGATGCTCAACAGCGGGACGATCATCTTCGAGATATTCGCGAGCGCCTCCGAGTCGCGCATAAGGGACTGGATCCCGGAGCAGTGGAATGCCCCGTCAATGGGCGGCACCCCGCCGACGCCTGTGGCCTCGTTCGGATCGG
Organism: Pseudomonadota bacterium; assembly: GCA_043806835.1. Lineage (GTDB taxonomy): Bacteria > Pseudomonadota > Alphaproteobacteria > Micavibrionales > UBA2020 > PALSA-926. The sequence continues at coordinate 3,124 of JAZDGQ010000073.1, forward strand.
CGACGAGACCGTACGCGGCGACCTCCTCTTCGGTGAGGATCGCCTTGTAGAAATCGAGATCGCCAAGCCGCCGGATCATCTCCGCCCCTGCGGTGACCGCATCGATCGCGCCGCCTTCGATGTTTTCGCCCATCAGCGAATAGACGCCCAAGGCCTGGTCGAGGTTTTGAGCCTGTTCGCGGTACGTGACGTCTTTCCGGTAGCCGGGAAGGCCCTGAACCACCGCCGGGACGAACGTCCCCTGCTGGTAGTTCTGGTCGTGGTATTGGAGGTTTGCCAGCATCTCGTTCGTGATGAAACGCTGATCGACCGTCCGGACGACCTGCTGCCCCTGGGCCGACTCCTCGACCAGATACTCCTTCCCGGGGTAGGCTTTAACGTCTGACGGGTCTTTCAGCAGGTCAACGCAAACCTCGCGCATCGGGTTGACGATCCAGAGCAGGTAATCCTGGTGGAGGCACATGATGTTGTTCATCGCCTCCCACACGCTCAAGATACCCTCCAGGAGGCCCCGGCCGCCGAAGCGAAGCAAATCCGGCAGCGGTGAAAACGCGATCCCGGGCCAGCGGAGATTCCCCGGCGGGGTCGGCTTCGGGAGGCCGATCACGCGACCGCCGGCGACGGTGTAGGTCCCTGCCGGCATCAGCAGGTTCGCCTTGCGATCGAGGATCG
>JAZDGQ010000074.1:0-5797 GCA_043806835.1 Pseudomonadota bacterium
TGCGGCGTGTTGCGGAAGATCACCGGCGCTTTCGAGCGCCACGAGTGCGGGTAGCTGTGCGTCACCCTGTTCTGCGCGACAAGATTCCCCGCCTCGGCAATCGCCTGCAAAACCATTTTGTTGGCCGGGCCTTTTTTGCCGTCCGGCATATAGACCGGAAGCCCCGCGAACAACGGCACATCCGCAAAATACTTCCCATCACCGCCGACGGTTTGCGGGATTTCAATTTTTGCAGTGGGGTTGTTTTTATTATAGGTGCTGACAAGGTTGTAATCGTCCTCGCCATGACCGGGCGCGATATGAACGAAACCCGTGCCGTCCTCCGCCGTGACAAAATCACCGGGCAACAGCGGCACATCGAAGTCGTAGCCTTTGCCGTGCAGGGGGTGGTGGCAGATAATCCCCTGAAGATCATGGCCATAGCCCCACCACAAATGTGGGACTTCAAAGGCTTCAATACCAGTCTCGGCCATAAATTTCCGAAAATTTTCTTGAAGCTGATCTGAGGTTGCGTCAAAGCTAATAGTAAGCTCGTCCCCCTCTTCTACACGAAGCTTTCCGACAGTATCGACTCTTGAGTTTGTACCATCGCAAACAATAAACTTGTCACCCGCTTTTACGAGAAGATTTCCCTCTTTGACTTTTAAAACCTTATAGCATGCATAATTCAAATATTCTCCATACCCAATCGCCCTGTTCCCCGGCAGCGTCCAAGGCGTTGTCGTCCAGATCACAACACTTGCACCTTCCAATTTTTGGGGAAGGTTCTTCGATTTTTCAAAATTAACCGGAAACTTCACCCACGCCGTATCCGACGTGATGTCCTTGTACTCCACCTCCGCCTCGGCGAGCGCGGTTTGTTCGGGGATGGACCACATCACGGGCTTGGAGCCGAGGTAGAGCGCGCCGTTCAGCAGGAACTTGTGGATCTCCTTCGCGATCATCGCTTCGGATTTCCGATCCATGGTGACGTAGGGATTTTTCCAGTCGCCGTGAACACCGATGCGCTGGAATTCCGCCGATTGCACGTCGATCCATTTCCGGGCGAAGGCGCGGCACTCGGCGCGGAAACCGACGGGGTCGGAATCCTTGGTGCTGTTTTTCCCCTTGGCGCGGAAGTCTTCCTCCACCTTCCACTCGATCGGCAGGCCGTGGCAGTCGAACCCCGGCACCAGCGGCGCGTCATAGCCCATCATCTGGCGGGTGCGGCAGACGACGTCCTTCAGGACGGTCGAGAGAACGTGGCCGAGGTGGATATTGCCGTTGGCGAACGGAGGGCCCATGTGCAGGATGAATTTCTCGCGGCCTTTGGACGCTTCGCGCTGCATTGCGTACAGATCCATCTTTTCCCAGCGCCGGAGGATTTCCGGTTCCTTCTGCGCCAGTCCGGCGCGGCGCGGAAAATCCGTCTTGGGGAGATGGATGGTTTGTCCGTAATCGATTGTCATGGCCGGATTCCTGTTTATAAAATGCGTCCGTCTTTATAGCACAGGGACGGTGGCAAAGAAATATTGCCCTCCTTTCTGATTATTTTTATACCCGGCATGGACGAAAGCGCCACAGGACGGGGGCGGGTTTCCGAGAACGGCAGCGGCGTCTACGGTTTGATTGCCGCCTTTTTGAACTTGTTCCCGACGACATTTTCCGGCGGCTTTGGTTCTGCTGAATCGAGAGCCTTCCCGACCAGCTCCTTGATCCCGCTATCCAGCTTGGGCGTGTCCATGATGCGCTTCAGCTCTTTCAGCGTCAGAGCCTGCCGCTCCTCGTCATAACGCTTGAACTGCATCAGAGGATTGACGAGCATGGCGCCGATCTGCGGGTTGAGACCGTTCAGCTCAATCACGACATCGGCCAGCAGCTTGTATCCCGAGCCGTCTTTCTTGTGGAAAGCCGTTGGATTTCCGTTGGCGAACCCGCCCATCAGGTATCTGACCTTGTTCGGATTTTTAATGTCGAAGGCTTCGTGCTTCTTCATATCCCTGACGCGATCCGCGGCGTCCTCTCCAGGGATTCCAGCCTGAATCTGGAACCATCTGTCGATCACGTTGTTGGTGTCCTTGAAGGTCTGGTAGAAATCGGCGAAAGCAGCCGTGGCCGCCCTTCTGCCCGCTTTGCTTTCCATGCGGGACAGAGTGACCAGAGCGGCCTGCTTTTCCGTCATGTTCCAGGACTCCAGATATTGCTTTTCCGCCTTTGCCGCGCTTTCCGGCGTATCCAGCTTGCCGAGGAAGCTGAGGCTGAGATTGTGCAACTCACGGCGACCAACCTGCCCGAGACCGGTGTCGTAAACCTCCCCCGCCGGAGCCGTCGTTGCCTTGTAGATCCGTTCAAAATCATCTTTGAACTTCGCGGCGAGAGTTTTTTCCATGAATTTAGTCGCTTTATGAATCGCGTCCGGGTCGACCGTTTTCATGCCCTGAATAAGGATATTGTACTCAGGGAAGGATAGCATCATTGCCGAAAAAGCCTTGTCGCCGTCGAGGGCATTGGCGACATTGGTGGTGTAAGCGTCCAGAAAACCCTTGCGCAACTCCAGAGACTTTCCGTCCTGAACGTCCTTGATCAGGCCGTAGAGGGTATTCAGCATCAGGTTGTTTTTGGCTTCATACCTGTTGTAGGGATCGGAGTCGTGCGCCATGCGGAAGACCAGCTCCTCGTCAGAAGGCTGTGTGACGATTTTCACCGGCGCGGAAAAACCCCGCAGGACGGACGGCACGACAGTCCCCGGCACGTTCCGGAACACAAAGGCCTGTTCCTTTTCCGTCAGATTCAGGACGCGGGTGGTCGCGCCTTCGCCGCTTTCTCCCGCGAGTGTCAGCGGAACATCCTTGCCGCTCTGGCCGATCAGGCCGACGGCAATCGGAATATGAAGATTCTTTTTCTCGTCCTGCGTCTGGTCGGCAGTCGCTGGCGTGTTCTGCGTCAGCTTCAGAGAATAGGTTTTGGCTTTCGAATCGTAGACCCCATCATAGGTGATCTCCGGCGTGCCGGACTGGCTGTACCACTGGCGGAACTGCTTGAGATCGACGCCGGAAGTTTCTTCCATGTTTTTGACGAAATCCTCGCAGGTCACGGCCTTGCCGCTGAACTTTTCGAAATAAGCATCCATCCCCCTGCGCCAAGCCGCCGGACCCAGAAGGGTGTGTATCATGCCGAGAACATGGGAGCCTTTCTCGTAAGTTGTGCCTGAATAGATGTTGTTGAACTCTTCGACATGGTCTGGACGGATGGGAAGGGAGCTGGGACCGGAGTCCTCCATAAACTGGTGTGAACGCAGATCCACCGCATCTTTAATCGTTCGGAGGGCGCTGGAGTGCTGGTCGGCGCCGTGCTGCCGGTGACGGAGAACGGTCAGTCCCTCCTTCAGGGTCAGTTCAAACCAGTCGCGCAGGGTCACCGTGTCGCCTGTCGCGTCGTGAAAATATTCATGAGCAACGGTATCCTCGATCTGTTCCAGCCCGGCATCCGTCGTTATTCTTGGGTCACCGACAAGAGCTGCAACGTTGAAAATATTGAGTCCCTTGTTCTCCATCGCGCCCATATTGAATCCGTCGACGGCAAGAATGTTGAAGACATCGAGTTTATATTCGTGGCCGTATTTTTCCTCGTCCCATTTCATGGCGCGCTTGACGGATCCCATCGCCCAGTCGATTTTGTCCTCGTAGCCGGGCTGCACGAAGATGTTGACCTTGACTTCCCTGCCGGACATGGTTTTGAACGTGCTCTCCTGAACCTTCAACTCCCCAGCCGCAATTGCGAAAAGATAGCTCGGCTTCGGAATCGAATCCGTGCAGGTGAGGGAATGACGCCCCCCTCCGATATCTTTGGTTTTGGTGTGATCGGATCCGTTCGAGAGCAGGGTGGGATATTCCTTCTTGTCCGCTTCCAGAGTGGTGGTGAAGACCGACAGATTGTCCGGATGGTCAAGGAAATAAGTAATGCAACGAAAGCCCCGCGGCTCGCATTGCGTGCTGAGGATGCCTTTTCCCGCCGCATAAAGCCCTGTCATTTTCGTGTTGGCGGTCGGGTTGGTGTTCGTCACGATTTCCAGCGAAAAGGGGCCTTCCGGCGGGCGCCTGATCGTCAGTTTTTCCTTGTCGACGGCAAATTCCTGCCGGCCGAGGTCGCGCCATCTTCCGTTTTCGAGGATGCGCAGGGATTTCAGCTTCAGGCCTTCGCCGTCCAGAATGAGCGGTCCGCCGACATCGCGCGGTTCCGTCACGACAGGATTGCGCTCCACAGTGATGACGTTGCGCACTTCCGTGTTTTCTTTATCCAGCTTGAAATGGAGGTTCGCCGTGGAAATCATGTACGGGTCGTGACAAAAATCGAGGCGGTTGCTGGCGTTGCGCTCCGGGTCGAATAAAAAACTGGCGGCCATGAAGGATGCTCCTGTTACTATGCACTGAGACGTTATATCGGAGTTTATGTCCCCGTGCTATGCAAAGTCAACCATTTACAGGGTAATAATCTTGCTAATCGCGTAGTACAGAGGATGCAGGAAAACGCTTTAGGGGACCTCTGAAACCGCCAAAACTTCCCAATATCGTCATTAACCTTTGAAGCGCCGGAATCTAATTGTCTCAAGAGCTTATGGGATCCAGACTTTCGTCGGGATGACGCAAAAGGAGGTTTTTAGAAGTTCCTTTTATGCAAGAGACCTGAGATGTTTCACTCAAAAATCCTCATTTTGCCGTTGCGGTACATTCCTTGGTCATTTCCCGCCAGGCGGCGGCGCTTCCCTTCAGGCTGTAGGTATCCGTCGTTTTCGTACCGCGGCTGGAGGTTCCCATGACGACGAGCGAGGATTCTTTCTGAAGAAGAGCCACGAGGGCATCGTCCTCCTCCTGATTTTCCGTCCAGGCCATTTCATCCCTGGTGAAGAGAGAGAACTCCCTGCCCCCCGTGCTCACCGTTGCAGGAGCCCCCTCCTTGAAGCTGTAGCCGTTCGAGACGCTGACGACGTTCTTGTTTCCTTCTCCGAACCAGTGCGTCACGAAAAAGAACGCCTCGCCGCGCTTCTTGTAGTTGCCTTCCTGTTTCCGGGGCTGACCTGACATGAAGCAGACTTTCTTCCCCCCATCGAGGAAAGTGTACACGTTCCAGTCGCCATAGTTGCCGACCAGCACCCCGTCGTTTCCGGCATACGACGGACACGACGCAAAAGCGCAAACAGCAACGCAGGCAAAGACATAAAGAACTCTAAAAACTCTTTTCACGGAACCCCCTCAGGAAGTGTAATTATATAACGTCAATTCCTGAAAAACACGGCTTTTTCAGTCACCGTTACGCTTTTCCGACGTTTTTTCTTGACTTTACGGAACGGAACTATACTTTCACCCTCTGGGTTTAAGGTTTTGCCCTTTATGGGCGGCTCTTATTTAAGGAAAGAATCATGGCTAAAAAAGGTCCAAGAGGGACGGTAAAGCTGGAATGTCTGAGTAATAAAGAGGGAGGAGGCAAATCGGGGCATGTCTACTACACCTCAAAAAATTCCCGCAATACCACAGAGAAACTGAAGCTGCGGAAATATGATCCGGAGACACGGAAGCACGTCGAGTTCGTTGAAGGAAAAATGAAGTAACCTTCTCAGTGCTTGAAACGCAAAAAAGGGCGGAGTGTCTCCGCCCTTTTTTTAATGATCTATGCCGGAATAATTAAGGGCTTGGGACAAAATAACAGAATCGGAATAAAAGAATCCGGCGCATGATAGAAACGCAGGAAAAGAATCGCTGTCTTGTGCTTAATAGGGAGGATGATTAACGCTGCCGCCATTCGCATCCGTTATGATGCCGTG
>JAZDGQ010000075.1:0-29297 GCA_043806835.1 Pseudomonadota bacterium
CACGGCATCATAACGGATGCGAATGGCGGCAGCGTTAATCATCCTCCCTATTAAGCACAAGACAGCGATTCTTTTCCTGCGTTTCTATCATGCGCCGGATTCTTTTATTCCGATTCTGTTATTTTGTCCCAAGCCCTAAGGGCTGTAATTCGGGCTTTCCCCTCACCCCAACCCTCTCCCGCAAGGGGAGAGGGTGGATACGAGTCAATCTCAATGCAGATTGGTATAATATACCTCGTAAAAAAGCAATTCTTTTTTATGTCATAGATAAATCAAGAGCCTGTTTCAGGCTGTTTTCAATGGTTTGCAGCCTGTCGGGGTGCAGGATTTTCAGTCCGAAGCCGTCCCGGACGTAAAAGACGTCCACGGCGCGGCTGCCGAACGTCGTGATTCTGGCGGCGGAGATCTGCAACCCTTCTCTGGAAAGAGCGGAGGTGAGGTCGTAGAGAAGCCCAGGTCTGTCCTTGCCGTTCACCTCGATCACCGTGTTGCCGGCGCTGGCGTCGTTGTCGATGATGACGCGCGGGGCGACCTTGAAAAGGCTCTCCTTTTCCGGCGCTTTTTTCCGGCGCTCGCGGATTTCGGCGGCAAGGTCGATTTTGCCGTCCAGCGCGCCCCGGATCGTTTTGTTCAGAAAGGCGGTGTTCTCGTAGACGCGCCCCTTCATGTCCTGAATCTGAAAGACATCAAGCGCCACGCCGTCGCTCTGCGTGAAAATGCGCGCGCTGACGATGGAGGCGCCGGCGGCGGCCATGGCGCCTGACAACGTTGCGAACAGGCCTTTTTTGTCTGGTGTGGAGACGGAGACTTCGGTGTAATCCTGTCCGGGTTGTGGCGTGATTTTAATGTGAGTTTCGCCATCCCCCCTGAATGACGCTGATTGTGGGCGTCGTTCAGCCTCTCCCGCGTCAGCGTGAGGGGACTTTACCCCGGACATCGCCGCCGCCGATTTGTGATACAGCTCCTCCAGCAGCCCCGCTTTCCAGTTGTTCCATCGGTCGGGGCCGACAGCCATGATGTCCGCCGTCGTCAGCAGGGCGAGGAGCTTCAGGCGTTCCGGCGACTGCACGAGCGCGACAAAATCCTTAACTGTTTTCAGGTCGTCCAGATCGCGCTTGAAGGCGGTAAGGGCCATGGCGAGGTGCTCCCGGACAAGCCACGCCGCCGTTTCCGTTTCCTCGGGCGTGAGTCCCATCTTCGGGCAAAGTGCTTTGGCTATTCTCGCGCCGGTTTCCGCGTGTTTCTTTCCTCCCGTGCCCTTGCCGATGTCATGGAGGAACGTCGCCGCATAGAGGGCGCGGCGGGAGTGAATCTGCGGAAACAGGGTGGTGGCGAGGGAAGCCGCTTCCGCCAGATCGAAGGCCTCCAGCGCGTGCATCATGCCGACGGTGCGCAGGGTGTGTTCGTCCGCCGTGAAGACGTGGTACATGTCGTACTGCATATGCGCGACGATGGCGCTGAAGTCGGGGATAAGCGCGCCAAGCACGCCCGCTTCGTTCATGCTGCGGAGCGTCTGTTCCGCCTTTTTCGGGTCGAGCAGGATCTCCAGAAACAGATGCTGCGCCTCGGCGCTCCGTTGCAGTTCCGGGGCGAGTTTGGGGAGGGCATTCCGGAGGGAGCGCAGCGCGTCGGGGTGAATGTCGATCCCCGTCGTCTGGCTGACTCTGAAAAGACGGACGATTTCCGGCGGGAATTTCCTGAAGTGCTTGATGTTATCGACCGTCAGCCGGTTGCCCTTGACGGGGAAATCCTCCAGCGTGTCCTGAAGCACCAGTTTTTTCGCGCCAGCCGTGGCGCCGCCGCTGAGGGATTGAGATTCAATTTTGGCACACAGGATGCGTGTCAGGTGGCCGACCTCCCTTGCCAGAAGGAAATATTCTTTCATAAAATTTTCGGCGCGGACGTTCGGCTCGGCGTTTTTGTATCCCATGCGTTCGGCGATGCGGGGCTGGCTGTCGAAGGAAAGGCGGTCATCCCCGCGCCCGGAGAGAAAATGCAGATGACACCGTGCCGTCCACATGAAATGCAGCGCTTTCTTGAGGGTGGCGGCTTCGGGGGCGGTCAGGATGTTTTTTTTGACCATATCCTCCGGGCGGCGGACGCCGTACAGGAAACCGGCGATCCAGAGAAGGGTGTGAATATCCCTCAGCGCGCCCTTGCCCTCCTTGATGTCCGGCTCCAGCGGATAGCGGCTGTCGCCCGTTTTCTGGTGGCGGGCGTCGCGCTCGGCCAGCTTTGTCGAGACAAAAACCCACGGAGGGGAGGCTTCGATGTGCCGATGAAAGAGGGTCTCCATCTGCTGATAGACGGGATTCGGCCCCCAGACCCGGCGTTTCTCCAGGAGGCTTGTCAGGAACGGGACATCCTCCGACATCCCCCTTTCGCAGTCCGGAAGGGTGCGCGCCGAGGCGCTCAGCTTCATGCCGGTGTTCCAGAAATGGCTGTTGAGGGATTCAATGAATTTTTTCGTCCGCTTGTTTAAAGGATGTTCGTGGAGGAAAACGATGTCGATGTCGGAGTGGGGGGCGAGTTCCTTCCGGCCATAGCCACCGAGAGCCACAATGACAGGCGCCGGAGCCGCCTTGCTTCCGCGAAAGCAGGCGTCCGCAAGGTCGGAAACGGTTTTGTCTATTAAATCCGTATAGTCGGATTGAAACTTTGCTCCTGAATCGTAGCGATTGCCGGATTTCAGAAATGACGCCTTCAGGAGTTCAAATTTAATCTGGAATAAATTGTTTATTTCTTTGATGCTTAACGATGGCAAATCTGATTTATGAACGGATTTATCTGTCATTCATCACTCAAAGCGCCTTGTCAGTTCACTAAGTTTCTCTCTGAAGTAACAAAAACTTGGAGAGGTGTTGTTGTTTACGTCCATATGGGGAGTGATTTTCTCTGCCCACTGAGATTTTTCTGTGCCTACTTTTCGATATCCGCCCTCCCTTAATTTTTTTGCTCCCCCAGAATATAAGGCATTTGCCAGTACTTCCCACGTTCCACAAATGGAATCGGGAATATACGAATCTAAAATCGTGGTTTTTGCTCTTGAATAGGCTCGTTTAATAGCAGAGATATCACCAAGAAACCACGCCTCGCTCTCTTCAATTGCGAAACAGAAACGTGTCTCCGGCTTTGGATTACATGCATCCAGAATACCCAAAAGCTCATTCTTAAAAGCCCTTTTACATTTATCGTCCAGATCGCACACAAGAATTACAGCAACAGGACATTCAGGTGGGTATTTAGAAAACGCGTCTCCGTATCCCTGAAGCTGTTTTGGAAGCCTTTGTAAAAGTATTCGCTTATTGGGGTCGGACTTTCCTCGCAAATCTTTTGGAATACGTCCAATTCCTTTATATGAGATGATCCTGAATGTGTGTTCAGTACCCACGATTTTGGGGACAAGAATATCCAGCGCCTTTTTCCCCGATAAGGCTTCTGCCAGTATCTCAAAATGCATCGGTTCTACCCTGCATCCAGATAATCGCTATACCAAAGCCCCCCTAGTGGGAGTCCTTGTTCAACCATATTCTTTACTACTGGATCGTTACTGACCCGTTGAATTTGTGAAAATCCATCTTCTCCCTTTTTTAGAACCCATACCTCTGCTGGCTCCAACGCATCTACAAAATAAGGTTGATGCGTTGTGACAAATACCTGAGACCCACCCTTAAGACCAGTTGCGTGCTCTCTGAACTCCCTAGCGAGGGTTTCCAAAAGTTTATGATAGAGACCATTTTCCGGTTCTTCGATACACAAAAATGGGGGAGGTGTTGGATCTTCTAATAGTAAAAGATATGCAAAGACTTTTAACGTCCCGTCTGACATTTGCTGAGCATAAAAAGGATCTTCAAACCCTTTGTCATTAAAGCGTAGCAAGAGTCTGCCATCAGGCGTCTTCTCTGTGTCGATTCTGTTAATACCTGGTATCTTGTCAGCAATCCTTTTAAGAATGGTTTTAAAATGTTTTGAATGTTCTCGCTCCATAAACTGAACAACATTTCCAAGATTATCACCATGAATGTTTAGGTGTTTTTGAGGCCCCGCCAAAGGTAGGCTGCGGGCGGCATCTGGCGTAAAATAACTCAGATACCAACCCTCAATAAACTGACGAAAGGCAGATATCCTAGGGTGCTGCTTAAGTGAGCCAAGAGTTGCTATTCCTAATTTTCTTTTATCATCTAGTTCAACAATTTCTGTCTCTCTGCTTTCTTCCTTTCTTTTACGGCTATCTTTTTTTACTTCCTCCATTAGACCAAAAAGATCAAAGTCTTCCTTTTCTTCATCAATTTGTCGACCCTCTTTTTCTCCCTTCCAAACAATCCCCTTTCCACTATTTAAAACTAAAAATGAAAAAGGCCGTCCATGTGTTTGCTGATGGCGACGTTGCCGTAAACGTTCTTTTAAAACAAAAGGCCGTTCTTTTTCATCTAAATCAATAGACAGTTCGTAGGTGATAGGACGGGCATTGCCGTCTTCCTTATAATAAACTTCAAATTGAATCGGACCATTCTCGCCCTGAGACCTGATTTTTTTGAAACCCCCACGGCCCCTTAAATCGCAGGCTTCTTCAACTCCATTTTTTAAGCAGTCCGCCAGAAAACCAAAAGCATCAAACAAAGAGCTTTTCCCAACACCATTCTTGCCGATTACTGCTGTCATCGGAGTTAATGGCTCAGACTGCTGTTGATTCCACAGGCGTCCAAGGGTTACATCTTTTAGCGCTCGGAAATTTCTAATTCTAAATCCTTCAATTTTAGCCATATTACAAGCCCTTGTTTTGTATCATCAGAGACCAAGCATACATACCAAATTTCCGGTTTCGGATTTCCGGCCTCAAAGCGCCTTCGTCAGTTCCGGCAGAGCCTGAAGCATATCCTGCACAAGACCGTAATCGGCGATCTGGAAGATGGGCGCGTCGGGGTCTTTGTTGATGGCGACGATCACCTTGGAATCCTTCATGCCGGCGGTGTGCTGGATGGCGCCCGATATGGCGACGGCGATATAGAGTTCCGGAGCCACGATCTTTCCGGTTTGCCCGACCTGACAGTCGTTCGGCGCGTAGCCGGCATCGACGGCGGCGCGGGAAGCTCCGACGGCGGCGTTCAGCTTGTCGGCGAGGGCGTCGAGCATCTTGAAGTTTTCGCCGCTGCCCATGCCGCGCCCGCCGGAGACGACGACTCTCGCGGAGGTGATCTCGGGACGCGCGGACCTGATGAGTTGCCGGCTGACGAATGCGGAGAGTCCGGTATCGCCAGCACCGGCTATGCTTTCGACGGCGGCGGAGCCTCCCGTGGCCGGAGCCGGGCTGAACGCGGTGGGGCGGACGGTCATGACCTTGATTTTATCTTCGGACCGGACGGTGACGAAAGCGCTTCCCACATAAACAGGGCGTATGAAAGTGTTCGCGCTTTCAATGCCTGTCACGTCCGACAGCATCTGCATATCGAGGAGGGCGGCGGCGCGGGGCAGCATGTTTTTGCCCGTGGCGGTGGAAGGGGCGAGGATATGCGTGTAATCCGCGCCCAGTTTCGCCACCAGCACCGCAACGTTTTCGGCGGGAAAATCCTTATAGGAGGCGTCATCGGCCACCAGAACTTTTTTGGCATCGGCGATTCTGGAGGCTTCCGCGCCGACGGCGGCGCAGCCCTGTCCGGCCACAAGGATATCGACATCGCCCAGTTTTTGCGCGGCGGTAAAGGCGTTGAACGTCGCGGGCTTCAGGCGCGTATTGTCGTGTTCTGCGATGAGAAGGACGGTCATGTCAAATCACCTTTGCCTCTGTTTTAAGCCTGCTGACGAGTTCAGCGACATCCTTCACCCTGATGCCGGCCTTGCGGACGGGCGGTTCGGTTGTTTTCAGGATCACGGTGCGCGGGGAGATATCAACACCGAGGTCGGCGGGGGTCGTCGTCGTCATCGGCTTCTGCCGGGCTTTCATGATATTGGGGAGCGAGGCGTAGCGCGGCTCGTTCAGGCGCAGGTCGGCGGTGACGACGCAGGGCAGTTTCAGGCTGAGCGTTTCGTGCCCGCCGTCGATCTCGCGGATGATGGTCAGCCTGTCGCCGTCCTTCTCGATACCGGAGGCGAAGGTCGCCTGCCCCCAGCCGAGGAGGGCGGCGAGCATCTGCCCTGTCTGGTTGTTGTCGCCGTCAATCGACTGCTTGCCGAGGATGACCATATCCGGCGTCTCTTTTTGCACCAGAGCCTTCAGGACTTTCGCCACGGACAGAGGCTCGATGCTCGCGTCCGTTTGCACGAGGATGGCGCGGTCGGCTCCCATGGCCAGCCCGGCGCGCAGCGTTTCCTGAGCCTGCGCGGGACCGATGCTCGTTACGACGACTTCCCTGGCGACGCCCTTTTCCCTGAGGCGCACGGCTTCTTCCAGGGCAACCTCGCAGAAGGGGTTCATCGACATTTTCACGTTGGCGAGTTCGACGCCGCTCTGATCCGTCTTGACGCGAACCTTGACGTTATAATCGACAACGCGCTTGACCGGGACGAGTATTCTCATGGCTTGTTCCTGTGAAGTGTGTCCTTCCGGGGAATCCCTTATTTCCCGACATCCGCCGCGATTTGCATGCTCACGATTTTGTCGGGGTTCATCGGCGGCTCGCCCTTGCGGATGTTATCGACGAATTCCATGCCGGAAGTGACCTTGCCCCAGACGGTGTAGTTGTTGTTCAGGTAGGGGGTGTCCGCGAACATGATGAAGAACTGGCTGTCCGCGCTGTTGATGTCCGTCGCGCGCGCCGCAGCAACGGTACCCCGGACAAACGGCTCCGCCGTGAATTCGGCGGGGATAGTCTGACCGCTGCCGCCCATTCCCGTTCCGGTCGGATCGCCGGTTTGCGCCATAAAGCCGCCAATCACACGATGAAAGACGATGTCTTTATAGAAGCCCTGGCGGACGAGTTCCTTGATACGGGCAACGTGCTTCGGTGCCAGATCGGGACGCATCTGGATGGTGACGCGGCCATCCTTCAGATTCAGAAAAAGGGTGTTTTCAAGGTCTGTCGCCGGAGTTTCGGCGTACGCCGGCGCGGAGATCAGACCCAGGGTCAGAATCAGGGAAAGAAGAAGTTTTTTCATGGTTTTTTCCTTTCGTTTTGAGAGTTAGGAGGCGAGAGAGAATCTGATGATGCTGTCTGGTTCGTCGGGCGGCTCCCCCGGCGCGATTCCGTCAACATGCTCCATGCCGTCAATCACCTGCCCCCAGACGGTGTATTCGCCGTCCAGGTGAGGCGTCGGGCCGAAGGTGATGAAGAACTGGCTGTCGCCGCTGTCGGGGTTTGCGGAGCGCGCCATGCCGAGGGTGCCGCGCACGAAGGGCTCGTCGGTGAACTCCGCCTTGATTTTTTTCCCGCTGCCGCCCATTCCCGTCCCGTCCGGACAGCCGGTCTGCGCCATGAAGCCCTCAATGACGCGGTGGAACCTGAGGCCGTCATAGAATCCGGCTTCGATAAGCTCCCTGATGCGGGCGACGTGCCGGGGGGCGAGGTCCGGGCGCAGCCTGACAGTCACGCGGCCTGATTTAAGATCAAGCCAGGCCGTATCTTTCTTATCTGTCATAACACACCTCCGTTTTTTCCACCCTGCATGGTCGCCCAACCTTGTGATAAGGTCAAGAGGCTCTTGCAGTGCGCCTCTTGCACATATAGCCTTTGTGGACGAAGGGAATCAGTATGAATGCCATCCTTTATTTTCTGATCTGGATGCTGAGTGCTTATCTGTGGCTGATTATTTGCAACGTGCTTGCAAGCTGGCTGGTGGCTTTCGACGTTCTGAACACACGCAATAGATGGGTGTTCAAGGCGTGTGGCCTCCTGAACAAGTTGACCGATCCGGGCATGGTGCGTCTGCGGAGGTTCGTTCCTCCGATGGGCAATCTGGACTGGACGCCGATGGTGATGATACTGATGATCTATCTTCTTCAGAGTTTTCTTTACGGTTTAATAAGTTAAAACAGGAGGATATAAATGACGCATACGGCGGAACGAAAAGAAAAACAGCCCCAGGGTGTGAGAATTGACGGCAAGGCCATTGCAAAAAAACTGCGGGAGTCCATTGCCCGTCATGTCGATGTTCTGGTCAAAGACCATAAGGTTCTTCCGGGGCTGGCGGTTGTTCTGGTCGGGGAAGATCCGGCGAGCGTCATTTATGTAAGCAACAAGAAGAAGTCGGCGGCGGAGGCCGGAATCCGCAGTTTCGAGTATAACCTCCCGGAAAACACTTCGCAGGAGGAGCTTCTGAAGCTTATACAAAAGCTTAACAAAGAGAAAGAAGTGAACGGAATCCTTGTGCAGTTGCCTCTGCCAAAGCAGATCGACGCGAATGCGATTCTGAGAACGATTGATCCGGCGAAGGATGTCGATGGGCTGCACATCGAAAATATAGGCCGCCTGATGGCCGGAATGCCGGGGCTGGTGCCGTGCACGCCTCTTGGATGCATCGCCCTGATTAAGAGCGTCGAAAACAATCTCACCGGACTGCACGCGGTGGTGATAGGCCGCTCCAATCTGGTCGGGAAGCCGGTGGCGCAGTTGCTGCTGCGCGAAAACTGCACCGTGACGATGGCGCATTCCCGCACGCCGAACCTCCCCCATGTCTGCCGTCAGGCCGACATTCTGGTGGCGGCGGTCGGGAAGGCGGAACTGGTGAAGGGCGACTGGGTCAAGCCGGGCGCGATCGTGATCGACGTCGGCATCAACCGCACCGAAGCCGGCGGGATCGTCGGGGACGTCGATTTTGACGAGGCGTCGAAAGTTGCCGGTTACATCACGCCGGTGCCGGGCGGCGCCGGGCCGATGACGATTGCCTGCCTGCTCGGCAACACCGTGATCGCCGCCTGCCGCCAGCACGGCCTGGCGGTGCCGTTCACCGGATAGGTGTTTCTGTCGCTCCCTGCTTTTTTAAAGCGGCGGGCAAGCCTTTCTTTTGCGTCTGAGCGCCAGCAGGCCGAGGCACGCCCCTGCCAGACAAAGCCATAGGGCAAGGCCGAGCAGCGCCGCCTGAATGCCCCAGTGCTTCGACACGCTTCCCATCGCCATGCTCAGGGGAATGTACAGGAGGGATACCATCAGGTTTTGCGTCGAGAGGATTGCGGCGCGGCGGGAAGATCCGACGTGATGGTTGATGGCTTCGTTGATGCGTGGAGCCGCCATGCCGTAAATAAAGGCGCCGCCCGTCATCAGCAGGGCGACGCCGTGCCAGCCTGGTCCGATGCTCGCGCCGAGGCAGACCAGCACCGCAAAAGCCCAGAGAACCGTCAGGGCGCGGTAAGTGCCGATGCGGCCATTCAGCAGATGGGACCAGTGGCTTGATATTCCTCCCAGCAGATACCCGATGGCGATGAAAACACCGTAGCAGGATTCCGGTATATTCAGGGCCAGATAATAAGGCTGTTGCGTCCACGAAAGAAATCTCGTGGTGCAAAACAGCGCGGCTGAAAACAGGATCAGAAAGCCGACTTCCGCGTGTCCGTGGAGCGCGTATTTTATCGTGGCGAGGATATCGGCCGCAGGATGACGTTCAGATGCCTTTTTGTGGCGCTCCGGTTCATCCTGCAGGCAGGCGGCGACGAGTGCGACCGCCATTGCCGCCACTGTCATGGCGAGAGGAAGCTTGTGATTTATCGGATATAAAAGCCCGCCCGCTACACAGACTCCCGCGACGGAATATAATAACAGAGCCACTCTCCGGCCTTCGCGTTTGAGATATTCCCCCTCCCGCCCGACGGATAACAGAGAGTCGTAGAGTATGGCCGTGTCCGTGCCGGAGCCCAGGCTGACAAACACGCCGATCAACACCTGTGCCAGTAAAACCGTGGTGAAGTTTTCGGCAAGCATCAGGCAGGAATAGCCGAAGATAGCGAACAGGATACCCAGCGCCTGCGTATGTTTTCTCTTCCACATGTCCGAAAGCCATCCGGTCGGCACATCCAGCAGCACGATGGTGGCGGAAAAGACAGCCTCCCCGATCATCAATTCCTTGAATCCGATGCCGATCTGATCTCTGTAATAAAGCAACAGAATCGGCGCCCAGAAGTGCATATTCTTGCAGACGGTATAGATGTCGATCAGCAGCAGGTTTCTCTGGATACGCATGAGCCGCTCGAAATTGTCATTCTGAGGGGGAGAGTAAATCTTCTTTAGAGTAGCACAAAGAGAGATGCTGCGCTACGCTCAGGATGGCAAAAAGGATATGTTTTTAAAAGGTTTTGATGAACAGTGTTTCATGAGAAAATTATGACGCAGCAAAAACTTGACACTTACCTTGACCTTTGCACTCAGGTCTATGACCTGAGCAAGCCTAAACCGCCGGAGGACGCCTATGCTTTTTATCGCTCATACCTGATGGAGGCCAAAGGCCCCGTTTTAGAGCCGATGTGCGGCACGGGTCGCTTTTTCCTGCCGCTGCTTGAAGAAGGTTTTGACGTATGCGGATTCGACGCAAGCGATCACATGCTCCGCGCCTTGCACGCGAAGGCAAACTTTAGAAATCTAAAACCAAACGTATGGCAGGGTTTTGTCGAAAATCTTGAGAAACCGGAACGATATAATCTCATCTTTATCCCCGGCGGCTCGTTTGGCCTGATACTTGATCTGAATAGAGCCAGAGCCGCGCTCAGGACATTTTATGAACATCTGAACGAGGAGGGGATTTTGGTTTTTGAAGCTGAGACCCTGAAATCCGCGCCAAGCCAAGCCGGCATTTGGAGAGCCTCCGCATGGCACAGAGAAGACGGCAAGATGATTATCGCGAACTTCCTGGACTTGCCTCTTGCAGATAACGTCAGTCCTACAATCTGCAAGTATGAATTGATTGATGACCACAAAATCGTCCATACTGAAATAGAGGATTTTAAGGTTCGTCACTACGCTCCTGAAAATTTAATCGGGATGATAAAAAGCGTCGGATTTAAGGAAGTCCGGATGATTAAAGCGTTTGACAGATCCGCCGCGCCTTCGGGAAATGATGATGTCGTCGTGTATGAATGTCTGAAAACATTCAAATAACCGGCGTCGGGAAATTAGAACTCTTCCTTCGTCACCCTTGCAATGGTCAGCACGTTGACTCCCGCCGCGCCCGCCGATTTCAGGACGCGCGCGCATTCGCTGAGGGTGGCTCCGCTGGTGAAGACGTCGTCGATCAGCAGGACGTTTTTGCTCTTTAAAGCCCCCCGGAGGCTTTCCTTCACCGCAAAGGCGCCCCGCACGTTTTTATCACGTTCTTTGACGCTGAGTCCCTGCTGGGGGATCGTGTGGCGGGTGCGGAGCAGGGCGTCGGGGATATATATTTTTGCGGTTTTCACGGCGGTTTCCTGCGCCAGAAGCGCGGACTGGTTAAAGCGACGCTCGCGCAGCCGCCTCCGGTGCAGCGGAACGGGGACGATGAAATCGGCCTGTCCGATCAAAGCCCCTCCGGCGCGGATCAGCCACGGCGTGAAAGTGTGGACGGAGTGCAGCCTGTCGCCGTATTTGAAAGCCAGTATCAGCTTCCGGCTGGCCTCGTTGTAGGTCACGGCGGAGCGCGACAGATCGAACGCCAGCTCCCGTTCCATGCAGGCGGCGCAGAGGGCGTCGTTGGCGATTTCAAAACTGAAGGGGATGCCGCAGGTCTTGCAAAACGGGCTTTCGATGAACTGGAGTTGCGACCAGAAGGCGGGGCTCACCATCCCCTGAACATCCACGATCTCGCCGGTTCCCGCGCATCGGGGGGGCAGTACGGTGTCGATTACGGATTCCCATAGCGTGAAAATGGCAGGTTTTTTCTTTGGGATAGTGAAGCGCATAAGGAACATAGTGCCTGAAATATTCTTATGTATCAAATAGTAAGCATCCGCTTCCGCAGGGGGTGTTTTTTTCCGTATTAAATTAATGTATACAGGGCTAAAATGAGATGTTAAAAATGAATTGCCTCCTAGTGTATCATGAAAAATCGCATCAGGTCGTTAAGGCGGGGACGTGTCGGTAACGGACAAAACAGAGATCAAGGCGCAGATCGCCGCGAGCATCAAGAATTTTTCCTTGCTGGCGAAGGACGATGCTTCGCGCCATCGTTATATCGTCAATATGCCGGAATTCGTCCAGAGGAAGGCGGCGCTTATCTCCGCCCATTTCCTCCTGCCTGCGGGCGCGCGGGTCATCGATATGGGCTGCGAGACGGGGGAAGTGACATATGTTCTCGCGTTACTCAATCCCCGCGCCGACATCATCGGCATCGACAACAACCCGGACGCCATCGAGTTCGCCCGCAAGACCTACAAACTGCCGAACCTGTCGTTCCGCCTGTCGGATATCTCTATCCCGGATTGCGAGGACGAGTCCGTCGACGGGATCATCAATTCCAACATCCTGCACGGCGTCTATTCCGGCGCAGGGTATAATCCGGAGGCCGTCGATCAGCTTCTGGAAAGACAGATCCGGAAGCTGAAGCCGGGCGGCATCATGCTCATCCGCGACTACATCATGCCTCCGGAAGGCGAATATGTGCTGCTGGAGCTGCCGAACACGCCGAGCACGGGCAAGGCTCCCGTGCATCTGTCGGACGCCGATCTGCTGGTGCTGTTCTCCCAGTCCGCAAGGCCGTTGCCGGAGAGCGGATGCGAGGGCTTTTTCATCGAGGAGCAGATGCCGAAGCGTGAGGGCACGCGCCTGTTCCGCCTTCCGCACAAGTGGGCGGTCGAATTCATCCACCGCAAGAATTACCGCGCCGCCTGGGACAGGGAGATCGCGCAGGAGTACACTTTCTTCACCTGGCAGGATTACCGCCGCGAGTTCTCCAGGCTGGGGATGCGGATGGTGTTCACCGCGCCGTACTGGAATCCGTGGGTGGTGAAGAATTACTTCAAGGGACGTTTCCAGCTCTATTCGGAGGGATATGCCTCGATGGGCTATCCCGCGACGAACTATTTCATCGTGGCGCAGAAAGTCGCCGACAGGCAAAGTCTGGTGCTGGAAGAACGCCGCCCCTCTCAGACCCCGGCCAGCGACCTGAAGATCATGGTGGTGCGCGACAAGAGAACCGGTGAATTGCATGAGCTTGTGAAGCGTCCTGGGGAATACTGCGACATCGTCCCCTACCGGATCACCTACGACAACCGCCTGGTCGTTTTCGTGAAAAGCGGGTTCCCGCGTCCCATCGTCAATGCCGTTTCGCGCGGCAGCCACAACCTCGACGGCAAGAAATGGTCGGGGCATCTGATCGAGCCGATCACCATGGACACGGTCAGCATGACGGACGACGTCGAGGGCAACCGCCAGATGATTTTCGATTATGTGCGCGACTATGCGGGCCTCCGCCCGAAAAACGAGGAAAGCTGGTACGTCGGCGCCACGTATTTTCCGTCGCCGGACCGGATCGACGAGGCGATAGAGCCTGTTTTCGTTGAAGTGGAGAATCCGCACAAGACGACCTGGCCTCTTCGGAAGGACAAGGATACTGTTTTCACGGAGATAGGCGTGATTACCGAACTGGATGCCTCCGACATCCTTCTGGCGGCGCAGGTCGGGCTCCTGCCGGAGCCCCGGCTGGAGCTGCACGTCCTGGATCTGATGACGCGCTACGGCATCCCGTTTCCGCGTTGGGTCGGGGAGAGCTTTCCTCTGATGCCGGGGCAGTCGGTCAGGGAGCACGATCCGGAAGAGTTGCTGAAAAACGTCGAGAAAACGGAATTCGAGGAGGAGGAGAAAAAGGAGGCCGTCCACCTGAAGCCGGTCAAGGCGGTGTTCGTCGAGGAAGGCCGGGTCGGGCGCGCGACGCGGGGGATGTCGGCGCAGGACGTCGAATTCATCGTCACGGACGACGGGATCGAGAATATCGCCGTCGTTTTTCCCATCACCCGCGACTGGGACAACAATCTTCTGGTGGCGCTCGATCCTAAAATCATGCCGGTGCCGAACCGGCTGGGCGGCGAAGGCGCCATGTTCAACGCGCCCAGCTTTCCTCTGCCCAAGGGCGTCAGGACAATCGACGACGCCAAGAACTTCATCGCGGCCATATTCGGCGTTCCGATGGAGAAGGTGTCGCGGCTCGGCGAAAGCTATTTCACCCATATCGGCGTGACGCCGCAGAGGGTGTATCCCTTTACGGTGGCGTCTCCCGCCGAAGCGGGGGGGGGGAATCCGAAGCGGTTCATGATGATAAAAAAATTGTGGGACCTCTGGGGAAAACGGGACACGCGGGCTTTCGGGTACCACTTCGGCGGGCAGCTGCTCAAACTTCTGGCCTGGGAGCAGATGCAGTCGAACGACGGTTTCGGCATGGGAGCGCAGCGCGACCAGGCGCACATGAAATACAAGGGATTTTCCCTCTCCACCGAAAAGATCGCCGTGGAAACGAAGGATGCCGGCTATTCCCCCATGCCTTCGCGCATCCTGGGGGAGCGCGGCGCGGCGGTATCCGCCCCGAAGGCTCAGGAGCAGAGCAAAACCTCCCAGAAAAAGATGCGGCGCCTGAGCCAGAGCTACTCCCAGGCCAAGATGCTGGTCAGGCAGACGCCGGATATCGAGAAAGTGGATGAGAATATTGACGCCGTCGCCAAGTCCCTCCTCAAAGGCTGGAAAGGGAAGAAGAAGGGAGAGGGCGAGGGGAAAGGGGAGCGGACATTGAAGCCGCAGGAAGACCTGTTTACGACGGAAAAGAGCCGCTAGCAGTACCCTCATGCAAAAAACATCTTCAGGGATCGAAGTTTTCGACCGCCGTCTGCTGCGGCAGCGCCGCGACCGCGCCGCAGGGAATATCAGCCATTTCGATTTCCTGCTCTCCGAGATTGCCGACCGCCTCATCGACCGGCTGCGGATCATCCGGAGGGAATTTCCGCTGGTGGTCGATCTGGGCGGCGCTCATGGCGTTCTGGCGGATCGTCTGCGGAGGCGGGCGGGGACGTCGCAGGTCGTCTGCGCGGATGTCTCTCTTGCCATGCTGCGCCAGACGGGCGGCGTGGCGGCGGTTGTCGCGGACGAGGAGTTCCTGCCTTTCCGCGCCGCAAGTCTTGATGCAGTGGTGAGCAATCTGAGCCTGCACTGGGTCAATGATCTTCCGGGGGCGTTGTTGCAGATCAGGCAGGCGCTGAAGCCGGATGGGTTGTTTCTGGGGGCGCTTCTCGGCGGCGAAACCCTGAAAGAATTGAGGCAGTGCCTGATGGAGGCGGAACTGACGGTCACCGGCGGGGCAAGTCCGCGGGTCTCGCCCTTCGCCGATCCCCGGGATGTCAGCGCCTTGCTGCAGCGCGCCGGATTTTCCCTGCCGGTGGTGGACAGCGATGTCCTGACGGTGCGGTATTCCGATCCCCTGAAACTGATGAGGGATCTGCGCGGCATGGGCGCCGCCAATGTTTCCCGCAGCCGGTTGATGAAGCCGACTCGTCACGGGGTCATGCTGGAGGCGACGCGGGTGTACCTCGAGAAATTCGCGGACGGGAACGGGCGCGTTCCGGCGACATTTCAGGTTGTTTATATGATCGGCTGGAGCCAGCCCCAGAACGGCTCGTGAGACCGTCGGCACAAACTATCATCTTGAAGCAATCCGGATTTTGTGCAATATTCGCGCGAGGGGGTGCATCACAGATGAAAAAAATTAAAAATTTACTATACGCCGCAATCAGTCTTGCCGTCGTCCTGACGCAGGGCTTTTCTGCCGCCGCGCGCGCGGAAGCCCCGAAGAAAAGGGATGATTACAAGCTGACAATATCGACAAGCTACGACTACAGCACGGGGAGCTACGATCAGGCGGTAGACACCAGCATCATCTATATCCCCGTTACCGCAAAACTGAAATACGAGCAGTGGACGGGAAAGCTCACCGTTCCCTATCTTGAAATCACGGGCCCCGGCGTCGTCGTCGGCGGCGGGGAGCCTCTGGTTATCGGCGCTCCCATAGCCAAGGCCACGGAAAGCGGCTTGGGCGACGTGATCGCGAGCGTCGGCTACACGCTGCCTCTTGATTATCCGGGACTGAGCGCGGATTTCACGGGCAAGATCAAGTTCCCGACGGCGGACGAAGGGGAAAGGCTCGGCACGGGCAACATGGATTACACACTGCAGGCGGGGCTGACGCGGGTCATGGAGGACGTGTTCCTGACCGGCGACGTGGGCAGAAGCTTCAACGGAAGCTCCGCCGACTACCGCGTGAAGGACGTCTGGAGATTTTCAGCCGGCGGGGGCTACATCTTCACCCATAGCGCGAGCGCCGGGGCTGTCTATGATTTCAGACAGGCGGGAGCCAGCACCGGAAGCGATTTCAGCCAGATCACCGGTTTTATCACTTACAACCTGACGGATAACTGGTCGGCGCAGATTCATGCAGGATCCGGGTTCACCGATGCAACCCCCGATCTCAGCACGGGAATCCAGCTCAGCTACAAATTCGACGCCATGGCGCTTGTGACAGAAAGATAAGAGCTCCCCGCGAACAGGCTGTCGGCGCGTTTTTCCGGGATTTTGGTTTCGGAAGATTCCGGAGGGCTTTCTGCGGAGCGCGCTACCTGTCTATGGGTTGCGGCCATACCCTGCGCCACCATTTCCCCTGCCGCTCCGTCGCCTCTCCGGCCGCAGGCTCCCTCTCGCTGAGCGCTTGCGTTTCAATCGCGCGCATCATCTGCTGCATGCGGTCGTGCATTGCATGCCATTGCCGTATGTCTTCCGTCTGCGGATCGATGCAGTTCGTGAAATTCAATACGGCGCAGGCCTGACTGATCTTCCGGAGGCTCTGGCCGATTTCGCCCTCCATATCCAGCAGGATCTGCAGACGCTCCCGGCTGGAGCAGGACGTGTCCTTCAGGCATTTGTCGAAGCGGTCGTCCAGTTGCTCCATCACCATCTGGCTGGCAGTGGGCTGTTGCGGAGCCTGACCGGTCTGGGCGTGCGCGATGAGAGAGCCGCAGCACATCGCACCCGCCATAAATGTCGCCAACAGAGCTTTCTTCATTTTTTCCCCTTGATCTGGAGTTTCTGGATTATGGGTTTGTATCATCCTGATACAGCCATCAAAGCATAAACAGCGTGACACATGCATTGACTCGGGTCAATATCCATTAACCTCATGAATTTAATGAGTAAATCAAGTTGTAAAAGGAGCCGAACCGGAGGCTCCATAAAAAACACCGCCGCCGGAGATTTTTCTTTATCCACAGACTTTTAATTTGTTATAATCAAAAAATTTTTTACATCAGACAGGGAGAAAAAACGTGGCCGTATTGCCTGTATATGTTGAGCCGCATGAGGTGCTCAGGAAGATAGCCGCACCTGTCGCGGGTGGCGTTACGGATGAGTTGCGCCAGCTTATGGATGATATGGTTGAAACCATGCACGCCAATAATGGAATCGGGCTCGCAGCTCCGCAGGTTGGCGTGTCCCTCCGAATTTTTGTGCTGCAAATCCCGGAGTCACGCGGCGGAGACAACAAGCCGTTGTATTTCGTCAACCCGGAAATCACCGCCTCGGGGGAACTGGTTCCCTATGAAGAGGGATGCCTTTCCGTTCCTGGCGTTTCTGTCGGGGAGAAAGCGCCGCAGGGGGAAAAGGGGAAAGCGAAAGCCGAGGTCATGCGACCGAAAAAAGCGAGCGTCAGCTATCTTGACCGCGACGGAAACCCGCGGACGATGGAGGCGGAGGGCTGTTTGCTCGCCGTTGCCCTGCAACACGAAACGGATCATCTCGACGGCAAGCTTTTTATCGACCATCTTTCCGTGGAGGAACGCGACAGGGTGATGCAGGAGTGCCGAGAATACATCAAAAGCGGCGATCCCTCCGAGTTTGCCGAGATGTTCGTGTTTGACCAGCCGGAATAAACCCGCACGGCTTCAGCCTCAAAACCGCGCAAATTCAAGCCGCAGGAGGTTCGACCCGGACGCAGAGGAAACGGTACTTCATATCCTTGTAATTGAAGAACCCGACGTTCTCTCCCCTGACATTCGCCCGGGCCTTTGCATAGCTGGTGCTGCCCTCGTCCTTCGTCGATGTCCAGAACCCCCTGCCGGGGAAGTTTAATCTCCCGGCTGCGGCGGAGTTGTTGAAAATCACTTCCAATTCGGAGTCCGTCGCGACGTGCCAGTCGTTATGACCAAGTTTTTTCTCGGTGTTAAGTCCGGCGGCGCATTTCGCGGCGCCGTTAAAATCCGAAAGCATGGTGGCCTCCGGAGGGATTGCATACATATGTCCGCCCTCGGGTGACATGCCGACATAAATGCTGCCGTCCGCACATTCGGAGCCGATCTTTTGCCTGGCAGACGTGCGTTGTAATGTTCTTTCGGCCATGACCGTATCCTTTTTTGCTCTATGTTAAAAATTTTACCGATAATGACATACTGGAAAGCAGTTGAAAAGCACAGATCCGAGTAATCTTCGCTAATATGTCAATAAGGTCTTGTTATCTTGCTCGAATTTAGGCATATTCTTACGACTTTATAATCGGGCGCTCGTTAAAAACTATACAGAGGAAGCAAGACGACATGGACATCCAAATGATTATTCTCGGTTCCGGGGTTCTGGCGCTGGTGTACGGTGTGGTGACCGGTATGCAGGTGATGTCGGCCAGTCCGGGCAATGAGCGGATGCGCGAAATTGCCGCCGCGATCCGGGAGGGGGCGGGGGCTTATCTGAACCGCCAGTATGCGACCATCGGGGCGGTGGGTATCGTTGTCGCGGCGCTCCTGACATGGGCGCTGGGCATTCAGGTCGGGAGCGGTTTCGCGATAGGCGCGATCCTCTCCGGAGCCGCCGGATATATCGGCATGAACGTCTCCGTCCGCGCCAACTCGCGCACGGCGGAAGCGGCGCAAAAGGGAATGGACGTGGCCCTCGGCATCGCGTTCAAATCTGGCGCGATCACCGGGATGCTGGTGGTCGGCCTCGGATTGCTCGGCGTGGCGGGATATTATTTCTTCCTCCTGTCCAGAGGCACGCCGGTCCGCGAAATTCTTGAGGCCCTCGTCGGCCTCGGCTTCGGGGCATCGCTGATCTCGATCTTCGCGCGTCTTGGCGGCGGGATATTCACCAAGGGCGCGGACGTCGGCGCCGATCTCTGCGGCAAGGTTGAAGCCAACCTGCCGGAAGATGATCCCCGCAACCCTGCCGTCATCGCCGACAACGTGGGCGACAACGTGGGCGACTGCGCGGGCATGGCTGCCGATCTGTTCGAAACATATGCGGTGACGATTGTGGCGACGATGCTGATCGCGGCCTCCGTCTTCACCACGGATTCTCAGGCGGCCATGATGCAGCTGCCGCTGTTGATCGGCGGGCTTTGCATTATCTCCTCCATCATCGGCACGTACTTCGTCCGTCTGGGAAAATGCCGGAACATCATGCACGCCCTTTACAAGGGACTTACGGTCACGGGCGTGCTGTCGGCCGGCCTTGTCTGGTGGGCGATCAAAAAGCAGGTGGGCTTTGATACCGGAGCCGATCTCGCGGACGGCGACACCCTGACGGGCATGAGCCTGTTCTGGTGCGCCCTGACGGGTCTTGGCGTGACGGCGGCGCTTGTGATGATTACGGAGTATTACACCTCCACCGCGTTCCGCCCTGTGCGCTCCATCGCGGCGGCGTCGCAGACGGGTCATGGCACCAACGTCATTCAGGGGCTGGCCGTCTCGCTCGAATCGACCGCGCTTCCGGTGATCGTGATCTGCGCCGGTATCTACCTGTCTTACGATCAGGCGGGTCTTTACGGGATCGCGCTGGCGGCGACGACCATGCTGGCGCTGGCCGGGATGATCGTGGCTCTCGACGCCTACGGCCCCGTGACGGACAATGCAGGGGGCATCGCCGAGATGTCCGGCCTGCCGAAAGACGTGCGTGTCGTGACCGATGCGCTCGATGCCGTCGGAAACACCACCAAGGCCGTGACCAAGGGCTATGCCATAGGCTCCGCCGGCCTGGCGGCGTTGGTGCTGTTCGCGGCTTATACGCAGGAGCTGATGCACTACTTCCCGGATATGAACGTGACATTCTCCCTGAACGAGCCTCTGGTGATTATCGGCCTGTTTATAGGCGGCCTGCTGCCGTTCCTGTTCGGAGCGATGTGCATGACGGCCGTGGGGCGCGCGGCGGGTTCCATCGTGATGGAAGTGCGGCGTCAACTGCGCGACATCAAAGGCATTCTTGAAGGCACGACCAGGCCTGAGTATGGCCGCGCCGTCGATATGCTGACCAAAGCGGCTATCCGGGAAATGATCGTTCCATCCCTCCTGCCCGTGGCGACGCCGATTGTTCTGTTCGGCGTGGTCTATCTCGTTTCCGGCAGACTGGACGCTGCTTTCCAGACGCTGGGCGCGATGCTGGTCGGCACGATCGTGACCGGCCTGTTCGTGGCGATCTCCATGACCTCCGGCGGAGGCGCATGGGATAACGCGAAAAAATATATCGAGGAAGGCAACTACGGCGGCAAGGGATCGGATGCCCACAAGGCCGCCGTGACCGGTGATACCGTTGGTGATCCATACAAAGACACCGCCGGCCCTGCCGTCAACCCCCTCATCAAGATCACCAATATCGTGGCGATTTTGCTGGTGGCCGTGGCTGCGAAGTTTCTGGCGCATTGACGGGCATATATGAGCGACCCGGACTATAAAATTCTTTCCGTGATTGGTGACTCGATTGCCAACGGCTATTTCGATCTGAAAAACACGGGATGGGTCGGGCGCACCGTTCAGAAGCTGCAAAACGACGGGCCTTACGGCTTTTACGCCAGAAATTTCGCCGTGTCAGGCGACCGCATTATCGACTGCCTGCAAAGGTTCAGGAGCCAGGTCGTCAGCAACCCCGGCGATTGCCTGATCGTGGCGTGCGGGGTCAATGACATCGCCCGATGGGGTTCGCGGGACAGCGAATACAGTCTGGCACTTTCCTTCAGGCTGGAATGCTGGGAGGCCCTGTTGACGGAGGCGAAAAGGGTTTTCAGCAGAATATACGTTTCGCAGATTTTGCCCGTCAATGAACAAAAAGCGTCCGTAAGAACCGACGGCAGTAATCAGTTCTACATATGCAGTAATGACGATATATCGGAATATAACGGCCATTTAAAAAATCTGTGCTCAAAATATTCATGCGATTTCGTCACTTATGATGATGCTTTGAAGTCCGTGGACTGGAACGGCTGTTTGTTCGATGACGTGCATCCCAACGAAAAAGGCCATGAACTGATCGCGCAGAGAATGTATGAAATACTGAAAAAAGATTTTATCGACGATCATGAATCCTGTCCTTGACTGTTTAAAAAATTCCCCGGAGGACGGTAGCCTGCCGAAACAATGAAAGAAGAAGAAATGACGCATTCGCCCGCCATTCGCATCGATGAACGCTCCGTCCGGCGCCTTCGGCTTGGTTATCCGTGGGTGTTCCGTTCGGAAGTCATCAACGCCAGGGAAGCCTCCGCAGTTCCGTCCGGACAGATCGTGGATTTCGTGCGGGATAAGGGAGATTTCGTCGCGCGCGGATTTTTCAATCCGAAGCCGCAGCTTGTCGGGCGTGTTCTGACGATGGAGCAGGGGCGGGAAATCGACAAAGGCTTTATCCACAACAGGGTCGAGCGCGCGCTGCGGTTCCGCGGGAGGCTCTACGGCCAGCCCTTCTACCGCCTGATTCATGCCGAAAGCGATGGCCTTCCGGGGCTTGTCGCCGACCGCTACGGGGATGTGATCGTCTGTCAGGTAAACGCCGCCGGAATGGAAACTCTCTGGCCGTATATCGAGGATGCACTTAAAACGCTTATCAGGCCGCGAGCCATTGTGTTCAGGAACGACACGGCGTCGCGGGAGCAGGAAGGGCTTCCGCAGGTTGTCCGCGTGGCGCACGGCAGCATCCCGGAGAACGGCATCAGAATTGTCGAGAATGAAACGGTGTTTATGGCGGATGTCATGGAGGGGCAGAAGACAGGCTGGTTCTTCGACCAGCGCGACAACCGCGCATGGGCGGCGGGGCTTGCCAGAGGCGGCTCCATGCTGGATATTTTCTGCCATACCGGCGGCTTCGGCGTGACGGCGGCGCATACGGGGGCGGAAAGCGTCACGTTCGTGGACAGTTCCGAAACGGCACTGAAAATGGCGGAGAAAAACGCCGCGCTGAACGGCATCGAGAAAAAATGCCGGTTTGTGGAAGGTAAAGCCTTTGACGTGATGGAGAAACTGGCCGGGGAAAACAAGAAGTATGACGTCGTCGTGGTTGATCCCCCCGCCTTTATCAAGTCGCGCAAGGATATGGCGGCGGGGCTGAAGGGATACATGAAGCTGGCAAGGCTGGCGGCGCCGCTGGTCGGAAAAAACGGCTTTCTTTTCTTCGCCTCGTGCTCCCATCCTGCCGGAGTGAACGAGCTGTCGGATGCCGCGACGGAAGGCATGGCAAAAGCGGGCAGGGCGTTTCAGATCATCAGAACCGCCGGCGCCGCGCCCGATCATCCCGTCCATCCGCTTCTGCCGGAGACAGGCTATCTCAAGGCGCTGACGTTCAGGTTTCTGGATTAGGCCTGATGCCCGTTCTCAAATGCTTTTTTAATAAACTTCACGCCGCGTGCAAGGCCAGGCTGGTCTATTCCATGCCCCAGAGCAGGGCGCAGGACTGTTTCAATGTTGAATCCGGCGGCTGAAAAACCTTCCTGTATCGCCTTCAGGTTGAAAGGAGGGACGACCTCGTCTGCGTCGCCGTGAACGGCCAGAACCGGCGGCCTGACGATTCCCTGCGCTTTCAGCCCCGCGGCGTCGATCAGCATTCCCGAATAGCTGATGATCCCCGCGCAGGGCTTTGCGCGCCGGGGCATTGCATAGAGAGCCATCATGCTCCCCTGCGAAAATCCGATCACGATCAGCCGGCTCTCGTCGACGCCCCATTGCGTGAGCTGGGCATCGATAAATGAGTTCAGAACGGCCGCAGGTTTCCGGATCGTTTCCGCGCGGTCGAGTTCTTTCGACACAGTGCCGTCCGCCGACCTGATCGGGAACCACTGGAATCCCGCCGGAAACGCTTCGCAGGGTTCCGGCGCGTTGGGCGATAAAAAAACCGTGTCCGGAAATGTATCCGCCATATCCGCGCCGATCGACAGCAGATCCTCGCCGTTGGCGCCATAGCCATGCAGGAACATAACCATCTGTTTCGCCTTGCCGGATTTTGGCGGCAGGAACGGGCCGTCAAGCGTATCTGATGAAGTCATGGGACACCTTTTTTTGGTTCAAACCACCGGCGACTACAGCCTAAATCCATAGCCAGTCAGTCGAGTGTCCGGATGCGGCTTTGACTTTAGAACGAGATGAAAAGCCCGCCATTGGAGGAGATATTCACGCCGGTGATGTACCCGGCCCGCTTGTCCGCGAGGAACCCCACGACGTAGGCGATTTCCTCCGGCTGCGCCATTCTTCCGGCAGGAATCTGGGCGACGATCTGCTGCGTTACCTCGGCTGGCATGGCTTTCGTCATGAGCGTCTCGGTGTACCCGGGAGAAATGGTATTGACCGTCACGCCCTTGCGGACGACTTCCTGCGCCAGCGCCATCGTGAAGCCGTGCATCCCCGCTTTCGCGGCGGAATAATTCGTCTGGCCGAACTGGCCTTTTTTGCCGTTTACGGAGGAGATGTTGATGATCCGGCCGAAGCCGGCCTCGGTCATTCCGTCCACGAACTGCTTGGTGACGTTGAAGACGCTGTTCAGATCCACGTTCAGAACCGTGTTCCAGTCCTCTTCCATCATTTTCTTGAAAGTTTTGTCCTTCGTGATGCCCGCGCAGTTGACAAGCACCTGCACCACGCCGAACTTTTGCTGAATTGTTTTGGCCATGGCCGCGCAGGAAGCGAAATTTCCCACATCGCCGGAAACGATGTCGGCATCCGCCCCCTCCGCGCGCCATTCCTTCAGCCTGGCTTGTGCAGCCTCTTCCTCAATAACTGGGAGGTAGCCCGCGATGACCTGGTGTCCTTTTTGGAAAAGCTCCCTGCAAATCGCAGATCCGATCCCGCCAACTCCCCCGGTCACGAGGGCTACCATTTTTTTTGTCATGATTTTTTTCCCAGCCTTGAAGATGTTTCAGATTAAGCCGATTTGCGAGCCTTCGGGGTCGCTTTTTCGACTGTGTTGCTTGCTTCCTTCATGTTGGTTTCGAACAGGTTGGTGTAAACCTTGCCGGCATCAGAGAGGATGCTCGCACTGGATTGTGCGCTTTCCATGACCTTCTTGCTCACATCCTGCATCATCTTGGTTTGCATGGAAGGAATGTCGTTGTAGTTTTTCGTTTCCGACATGTTTTCCGCGCCTTCAGTGGCGGTTTCAAGAATCGATGTGGTCAGGTCGGTCAGCTCCTGCGTCAGTTTTTCGCTAATACGAATGTTGGTGTCGATGAGTTTTTTGAAGTTATCCATCGTCATCTGAGTCATTTTTTGAAAGTTTTCCATCATATCTTTTTGCATGCTTTTTACTCCGTTTTGAGAATCAATGCTGCGGCGCAACATTGCTGCAATGCAGCATACGAAATTCCGGCGTCTTTTGTCAACACCTAAAAATATGCAATAAAATCAATGCATTGACATCAAATCCCGGAGGCGGATCCCTTTCCGTCAAGGCAGCCGGAACCCTTTTCCGAATCTTCCGAAGTCTATATCTTCCGTCCGGAACAGGAGATGCCCGCCCTTCGACGGCGTAACGACCGACAGCACATCGTTCGACGCGTAAGAGAAGGCGAGCGTGATCAGGAACAGGATGACGGAAAGCCAAAGCGTGTCCTTGGGCGTCCATGTGCGGTTAAGATGCGACTTTTTGCTTTTCTTCGCCGGATCATAAATCCATCTGCAATCCTCCAGCTTCCAGAAACCGGTCAGCAGAAAGAATATCTCCAGAAGAGCCAGGTGCTGCCACGGTACGTCCATAAAAAACTTCGGCACATGCCCGACAGTCAGATACCCTGCCCAGGGAGCCGCCAGCCATAAAATCAGCACGACAACCAGAGATATGCTGATATTGGCCCAGAACTCCAGATTGACCTGTTCAGGCGTAAACTCGATCTGCTCCCTGTTGCCGATGAAGCGCCGGTAGATGTTGAGGAGGCCCAGGCTGCACAACGCCAGCGCCACAAGACTGGCCATCTGGAATATTTTGAATCCTTTCGCGGTGCAGGCGGACGAAGAGACGCCGATACCGCACAGCAGGGACTCCTTCAGCATGTAGGCATCCACGGTGAATATTTTCAGGAAGGCTGTGAACATCAGAAAAAAGGCGACCTCCCGCAACGTTTGGCGCGACTGGCGCACCCCGCGTTTCAGGGCGAACACCGAAAACAGAAGCAGGAGCAACGAGGACGCAAAAAAGAGACCTTTTGCGAACGGCACACAGTAGAACCAGCACATCATCAGCATGGAAGGATTCCTCTTGCCACAGGAGAGTATCCCAACAGGATGGAAAAAAGAAAAAGAATATCGCTGTCCTGATGAGCATAACACAAAAAGCGGCATTGATCGTGGACGGATTTTTCAAAGTGGGCTGAAGGTGCTTCAGGGCGGCGCGGGCATTCATAATCACTGTTCATAATTCAACAGCCCCCATTCCACCACCGCCTCCAGAATATCCCTGAGGACGGCCTGCAATTTCTCCGCGCGCTCTGGCGCGTAAACATAGGGATGTTCCTCATCCATGTAATTTATCTGGCTAAGTTCCATTTGCAGCGCATGGATGTCTTTGTCCGGCCGGCCGTAATGGCGGGTGATGTAGCCGCCCGTGAGCCGTCCGTTCAGGACGGTTGAATACCCACCACTCGACGCCGTGCGCAGGGCTGCCTCGGCCATCGCCGGGGCGCAGCTGGCCCCATTGGCCGAGCCCAGGTTCATGTCCGGCAGTCGCCCGTCGAACAGGCGCGGCACGCGGGACTTGATGGAATGGGCGTCATACAGGATCGCGTATCCGAATTCGTTTTTGATCCGCTTCAATTCCTCTTGCAGCGTTTCGTGGTAGGGCAGCCAGTAGGCCGCGACGCGGTTTATTTTTTCGATGCCGTCCGGCTCCCAGCCTTCCCTGTAGAGGCGTTCGCCGTTGAAGGTCTCCAGCGGACAGAGGCCGGTTTCCACCTGTCCCGTGTTCAGATCCCCGTCGTCCGGCGGGAGGTTGAGATCGACGACGGTGCGCGAATGGGTCGACATCAGGACGTTCGCCCCCATCTCGACCGCGAACCAGTAAAGCTTATCGACGTTCCAGTCCGTGTCTGGCAGACGCAACGCCGGATCGGTCAGCCTCCGCCGTATGTCCGGAGGCAGGAAAGTCCCCATATGCGGGATGCTGATAAGAAGCGGCAGGTGACCCCGTATCAGTCTTCTCGCCTGCATGGTCAGTCCGTGAGCGTTGTCATGCGGGACACTTCTTTTTCAGGCTTCCCCGCCGCCAGAGCAGATAGCCGGCCAGCCCCAAATCGAGTACCGCCATGTGGGCCGGAAACAGCACATTTGTCAGGGTCGGGTTCTCGACGGCCAGCGTCATAAACGTATTTGAAATCCCCATCAGGAGAAAAGTCAGAAAACCTTCCTCATGCGGCTTGGCGTACGCTTTCCTGAAAGTGGGGAAGTAACCGGCGGTATCGACGATGACGATAATGATGATGGACCATAAAGGATCATTGGTGAGATACCAGATGGCCAGCGCAAGCAAAGCCGCCAGGAGAGCGATATAATCGCTCCGGTGTATGTCCTTTTTCCCGGTACGGAACCCGGCGATGCAGACAGCCAGACAGATCAGGGCGCTCAGGAGCGTCGGCCATGCGCCGATCCCCGCCTTTGTCGCGCATTGAACAAGAAAAGCTATGAAAGTCTGGATGAAAAAGATCAGCCATGAAAAGGCGTGCGGACGGACGCAGCCTTTGAAAATAAAATAGAAATAGGGTATGTACGCCACTGTCATCAAAAGGATGGCCAGACCGGCCCATATTTCCTTATCCGGAAAAGGCATGTATCAGATCCCCTTCATATGTGCATCGTCTCGCCATGCGCGGCGCGGACGTGGCGTTTGCGGGAGATGTCCGGGTGTGCGAGCATCAAATGACTCCTTTTGGCATCGTTCAGGATTTCAGTGACTTTCCTCTTTATCCGTGACGTTTCCATGGGGCGGGGAGGGGGGCACAGGAACCCATTTCTCAGCCCGTTTCTGTATGGAGACGAGACTTTCCGGAGACAGTTTTTTGATAATCTCGCTGAGAAGAGTCGCCGTGTTTTTATCTCCGAACCCGTCGTTCACGCCATGGGCAAGCGTCAGCCAGAAGGCGGCTTCTTCGTAGTTCCGCGGCGCCCCCTTGCCTTCGTAGAGGAGAGCGCCGAGAGCCGCCTGCGCCTGTGCATCTCCATGATCGGAGGCTTTGCGAAGCCATTTGACCGCCTCCGCATAGTCCTGCGGAACGCCCTTGCCCTGGCTGTACAGGCTGCCGAGGCTGTATTCGGCGTTGTTATCTCTCTGATCTGCGGCCTTGCGATACCACCTGGCCGCCTCCGCATGGTCCTGCGGGACGCCCTTGCCCTCGTGATAGAGCATGGCCAGCTTGTTCTGCGGATAAATAAACCCCTGTTCCGCGGCCTTGCGATACCACCTGGCCGCCTCCGCATAGTCCTGCAGGACGCCCAGTCCTTCGGCATAGAGGTGGCCGAGCAGACCCTGGGCGTCCATATTTCCCTGCTCCGCGGCTTTCCGGCACCAGTCGGCGGCCTGTTTGTAATCCTGCGGAAGTTCTATGCCCTTGAAATAAAGGACACAGACATGGTGCTGGGAGACGGCATCCCCCTGATCGGCGGATCTGCGATACCACTTGGCTGCTTCCCCGGGATTCATCGGCACGCCCAGCCCTTCGTCATAGAAGTATCCGAGAAACCCCTGGGCTTCCCTGTGTCCCTGCTCTGCGGCCTTGCGGTACCACCTGGCCGCTTCCGCATAGTTCTGCGGGACGTCCCTGCCTTGGTAATAGAGGTTGCCGAGGGCGTATTGAGACAGGACATCCCCCCGTCCGGCCTTCGTGACAAGATCGGAGAGCGCGGAGACGGACGCCTGCGTTCCGGTTTCCGGCACCGCAGGAGGGCTGTGATCCGGGTTGTCCGCGGTGCCATTGTCGGGAGAGCAGGATGCGGGGGGCGCCATCGTCCACTCCGAAGCCCGTTTCCGGACGGCGGCGAGAACCTCCGGGGGCAGTTTTCCGGCGGCGCTGTCGCGGAGAGCCGCCGTGTTTTTGTCTCCCGTCAGCCAGTTGTTTATGCTGCCCGCAAGAGTCAGCCAGTAGTAGGCCTCCTCATAATTCTGCGGCGTTACCTTGCCTTCGTAATAAAGGGCGCCGAGAGCTGCCGCGGCTCCTTCTTCTCCCTGATCGGCGGCTTTGTGCAACAATTCCAGTGCCCTGGCGGCGTCCTGCCGGACGCCGCCCTTGCCTTCGAGGGTAAGGACAGCGAGGCCGTATTGGGAAGCTTTGTCTTCGGATTTGCGGTACCACTTGGCCGCTTCTTCAAAGTCCTGCGGAACGCCCTTACCCTCATGGTTGAGGAAGCCCATCTTGGTTTGGGCGAGAATATCCCCCTGATCTGCGGCCTTGCGATACCACCTGGCTGCTTCCACATAGTCCTGCGGGACGCCCTCCCTGCTTTCGGCTCTGAGGATGTTGATGTAGCCGAGAAAGCCCTGAGCGGCCCTGTTTCCCTGTTCTGCGGCTTTCCGGCACCAGTCCGTGGCCTGTTCGATGTCCTGCGGGACGCCCCAGCCCCTGAAGTAGAGGTAGCAGAGGTGGTGCTGGGAGATGGCATCCCCCTGCTCTGCGGCCTTGCGGTACCACCTGGCCGCCTCAGTGAGGTTCATCCGCATGCCAAGTCCCTGGTCATGGAAGTAGCCGAGGAAACCCTGAGCTTCCCTGTGTCCCTGCTCTGCGGCCTTGCGATACCACCTGGCCGCTTCCACATAGTCCTGCGGGATGTCCCTGCCCTGGTAATAGAGGTTGCCGAGGGCGTATTGGGACAGGACATCCCCCCGTCCGGCCTTCGTGACAAGATCTGGGGGCGGGAAAGAGGCATCTTTCGCGAAACAGGCGGAGGAACCCAACAGGGAAACGAGGACAACGAAAACAGAGGCGCAGAGCGCCTTTGCGTGCAGGGACATGAACATCTCCAGTATGCTTTTTCGACAATAGCCGCCGGCGGACGGGCTGTCCAGACGCATATATCCGGTAGGCACGGGAATCGCTTGAGTTAAGAAAACTCACGATGTGAGAATGGCGAGAAGGGCGTCGTTGTTCCATCCCGCCCGCTTTCTTGAGGTTTTGACGGATCGTTTGCCCTTGGATTTGTTGATGATATTGATGGCGGCATGCCT
>JAZDGQ010000076.1:0-2332 GCA_043806835.1 Pseudomonadota bacterium
CACGGCATCATAACGGATGCGAATGGCGGCAGCGTTAATCATCCTCCCTATTAAGCACAAGACAGCGATTCTTTTCCTGCGTTTCTATCATGCGCCGGATTCTTTTATTCCGATTCTGTTATTTTGTCCCAAGCCCTAAGAAGAGTCGTGGGTGCAGCCAGACTGTGCGTGGTGCTGGGTAATTTGGGCGTATCGTTGGCGATGAAGACTTCCTTAAACGCCTTCGTCAGATCGCATGCCACGACAAACCCGGCGACGGCCTTTTTCGTTACCACGCCATTCTCTATGAGAAAGCCATCTGCCTGCCTTGAAAACGTGCCGTTATTGACATCAACTATACCGCCATTAAATCCCGTGATAAAGATACCATCAACACCACGGATGAGTTCCTCGGGGGTCTTCGTGCCGGGCAGCACGCGGGCGTTCGTCATGCCGCCGGTTTTGGCACTGATCTTCTCCCGTCCAATGGGAGCAATTTTCAGTTTATTGGCTTCCTCCAGATTGACGTCAAATGTTGTCAAAACGCCATTCTTGATAAAGGTTATTTCTTTGGCTTCCAGACCGACTCCGTCAACCGGAGAGGAAGCAAGACCCCGGGGTATGCGGGGATCATCCACAAGGGTGATGCACGCGCTCATGACCTGCTGGTTGATTTTATCCTTCCAGATTGAAGCGTCTCTATGTATGGCTGTGCCCTGGATCGTCTTGAAGACCGCTTCAAAGAAACTTTCCGCCGCATCGTGATTCAGAACGATATCCATCGTGCCGGTTACGGGGATGGTTGGACTCAATTTTTTCACTGTTTTCAAAGCAGCGCTCTTGCCAAGAGCCCCGGCCTCGACCATGTCTTTAAAATGCCGGGCGACGCTGAAATTATAACCCTGCTGCATCTTGCCTTTTTTATCCTCAGCGATAACCATGACTACCGCTTCATATTGGGTTTCGCTTCGATGACTATCGAGTCCGTTTGTCGCCCGAACAAAAGATTGGCTGTCTTTTGTTTCTATGCTGGTCATCGATACCTTTTTAACACCGGGCAGGAGCGCTGCAGCCTCCATTTCCCTGGCATAAGCGATCAAAACACTCTGATCGGGAGGCTTTTTATCGCGTAAATCCAGATCGACAGTGGAGCCTTTATACACCATCTTCTCTTTCAGCAAGAGCTTGTCCGCATTCTCCGGAACGAGATGGATCACCCGCACGTTCTCCGTTATGGCGTCACGCAGGGCTTTTTCATCCAGGCCGTTCTTCTCGAATGACAGCATGCGATTACCCTGATACAGGGTCACCCCCACCTCATGGGTCGCGCCTGAAATGACTTGGGAAACCTCCCCTTTTTCGATTTCCGTCTTTTGTTTATTCAGAGCGGAAACCTCGATTTTGATGTTGCTGATCTTCCCCGAGTCCATCGCGAACTTGATAAGTCTTTCCGCCAGGGGACGAACTTCATTTAAAAAACCTTCTTCTGAACTGGGCATTCTGTTCTCCGATACCATTTGTCTTGTTGTTGTTGTTCTTCCTGCTCTATTTTTTCGGGCCGCCGACGGTCATTTTAGCGCGTATAGTGGGTTGGCCCACGCTGACAGCGAGTGCTTGCCCCTTCTTTCCGCAGGTTCCAGCGCCTTTTTCAATTTTCAGATCATTGCCGACCATATCGATATTCTGAATGAAGGTCGGACCATCCCCTATCAGCGTGGCGCCTTTGAGCGGTTTCGTCCAGTCGATCTCGCCGTCCCGAATCATGAAGCCCAATACTGTGTTCATGTTGAATTTACCCGATGCCTTATTAACCTGTCCGTCGCTTACGTCGCCTTCGCGGAAGTACATGCCATATTTGACTGATTTGATGATATCTTCCGGATTCATAGTGCCGTTGGCGATGTATGTGACGGTCATGCGCGTTATAGGAATATTTTTAAAATCCTGCCGGCGTCCGTTACCCGTGGACTTTGTCTTTCGGCGCAGGGCATCCTGAAGACTGCGCATATAGCTTTTCAGAACGCCATTTTCGATGAGAACGGTTTTTCCGGACGGCTCGCCTTCGCTGGAAAAGGGGATGCTGCCGCGTTCGCCCGGCAAATTGCCCTGATCGATAACGGTGACTCCGGGTGCTGCGACTTGCTGCCCGATTTTACCGCTAGAGCAATTCCCTAAAAGGTTGATGGTATCCTGAGTTCAGGAAGTAGTTTGTGCACTCGGCAGGAGGGAAAGGTCGAGAGCGTCTCCGATAGCGTCCCAAAGAGTCTCGATGG
Source organism: Pseudomonadota bacterium (assembly GCA_043806835.1). Lineage (GTDB taxonomy): Bacteria > Pseudomonadota > Alphaproteobacteria > Micavibrionales > UBA2020 > PALSA-926. The sequence goes on from JAZDGQ010000076.1 coordinate 2,253, forward strand.
TTGCCGCGCCAGTTGATGCTGATAAACGAGAACATGCGGTGCTCGATGCGGTTCCATTTGCTGGTGCCCGGCGGAAGGTG
>JAZDGQ010000077.1:0-43513 GCA_043806835.1 Pseudomonadota bacterium
CACGGCATCATAACGGATGCGAATGGCGGCAGCGTTAATCATCCTCCCTATTAAGCACAAGACAGCGATTCTTTTCCTGCGTTTCTATCATGCGCCGGATTCTTTTATTCCGATTCTGTTATTTTGTCCCAAGCCCTAACCCTTTTATACTGGGCGCAGGGGAGGTCTGACTTGGTTTGGGGGTTCTTCGCCTTGTAGCGATCCCGGCCGGGCGTGAACGTGCGTCGTCAGGACGCGTGGTGTTGTGCTTGTGCGCGGTTTTTTGTTTGTTGCTGAACGGTTTGACGGCTGTTCCTGCGCGTGCGGAGCCGTACTCTCCATCTACTCCCGTAACGGAGAGTCCTCTTTCTCCGGTTCTTGCTCCCGGCAAGACGCTGGCCCCGACACGCGGCCTGAATATGAACCCCCTCAACATTCTTGCGCCGGAACCCGCCGAAGAGAGGGTGAGTGCGGAAGCCCCTGCCTTTGAAGAGACAGAGGCGGACGCGGAAAAGAAGATCGTCCTCAAAGAAGGCCCCAACGGCAAAATCACCTATGTCGAGAGAGCGGAAGACAGCCAGCTTATCGTCGAACTGATGCTTGACGACGGGAGCCCCCTTTTTGACGCGCTTTTTCCCGTTTATCAGGTCGATGAAACGTTTTTGGTCCCTCTCGGAAAATTCGCGGAGGCTGTCGGCTTTCCCATTACGGTTGACACGGGCGCCGGCACCGCCGGGGGATGGTTCCTTGTGCCGGAAAACACGTTCCGGTTTTCCTCCCCTTACAATTCCATCGAGATAGCAGGCAAAAAGATTCCCGTCGGCCGGCCGGGGATCGTCGAAACGCATCTGGATGACATCTATGTCAGTCCGGACCTGCTGAGCAGCTGGTTTCCCATCGGCCTGACGATGAATTATCATGAGCTCAGGCTCTATATAAAGGCGCTCGCAGACCTCCCCGTCCAGGAGCGCGCCAGGCGTCATGACCGGTGGGGAACCTCCCAATCAGTCCGGAAGCAACCCGGCCTGGAGTATGATCCGAAAGATATGATCAAGTTGCCGTACCGCATGTACGCTGCCCCCGCGATGCAGATAACCCACAGCTACGGGATGTCTCTGACGCCGGAGGGAGGCAGCACATCCGTTACCGGCACGTCGCTGAATGCCACGTCGGATGTGTTCGGCATGAGCGCGCGCGCTTCCGCAAGCTTCTCAAGCTCGACGAAAGGCCCTGAGCAGATCAGCGGCCTCCAGTTCAGCCTGTCGAAGGAAGATTATGACGGAAATCTGCTGGGTCCCCTTCATGCGACGCAGTACGCGCTGGGCGACGTCAGCGCTTATTCCTTCCCGATGGCGGGCGGGGGAAGCGGCCGCGGCTTCACGATGACCAACCAGCCGTACAACTTCGTCAGCGACGCCTCCAACTTCCGTGTCTCCGGTTTCGGCACCGCCGGCTGGGACGTGGAGGTTTTTCAGGGCAATGAGCTTATCGCTTTCAGTCTGATAGATTCCGACGGGGCCTATGATTTCCCGACGCTGCCGCTGAAAGAGGGATTCAATCTCTTCAAGATCGTTCTCTACGGCCCGAACGGGGAGAAAGAAGAGCGCTATGACCGTTTCTATCTCGGTCAGAACATGGTTCCGAAAGGCAAGACCTACTACAACGCTTCGGCTCTGCAATCCCTGTCTCCGCTCCTTGACGCCAGCGCTTCCCCTTCAGAGGAAACGCCGCCCCTGCTGTCCCTCGCCGGAGAATACGGCCTCTCCAGGAATATTTCGGTCAGTGCGGGCGTTTTCCACGGCCCTATTTCCAGCGTCGTGCATGACGGCGCCGAGTTCGGGCTGCGCGCTTCCAGCAGCCGCGCCTACGCCCAGATGAACACCTATCTGGACAAGTCGGGCGGACAGTCCGCCAACGCCCTCGTGACGGGCAACCTGACGGAAACGATGACGTTCAATATCCGGGATCAGGCCCACCGCGGCTACGCTCCGGGCATCCGCACGACGTCGCGCAGCACGGTCGCGCAGATATCGAAAATGTTCGACTTCAAGAATGAAATCCTGCCGGATTTCAATGCGTCGCTGCAGGCGGGCCGGGACGTGGAGGAAACCGGCCGCCGGAAACTGGCCTATGTCGGCCGACTGTCGGCCAACTTTATGGGTCTCAGCATCGCGAACGAGATAGAGCGCGATACGTTCAGCGACGCCTCGCCGGACACCTATGACGGAAACCTGTCGCTCAGGACCAGGACGCCGCTGGGTCTGCTGCATGGCGGCCTGAGGTACAGGTTCCATCCCCTGCTTGATCCGGAAACCGGAACGATCGACCTGCAGACCAGCCTGACGCCCGCTTTGTCATTATCTACGGCTCTCAATCACAGCTTCGGCGGGACGCCCGTGACATCCCTCAAATCGGTTCTGGACTGGAAGCTGGATAAGGTCCATCTGGGGATTTCCGGACAGATAGATACGGATAACAACAGGCAAATCAACGTCTCCATGAACTATAACCTCATGCCCAGGACGCTTTACGGCGATTATGCCATCTCCGAAATAACAAGCGACATTTCCGCCGGACGCCTCATTATCCGGCCCTTCATGGATCAGAACGGCAACGGCGCATACGACAAGGGCGAGGATCTCGTCCGGGACGTCCGGTTCCGCAACATGCTGCGCGGCACCGTCAGCACGCCTGTCAAGGACGGCACCGTCATCCTGTCCGGCCTGTCGCCCGGCCTTGCAAACCGCATCACGGTCGAGGAGATCAGCATCGGCGACATCTTCCTGACGCCCCTGAAAAAGGAAATCGTCGTTCTGGGCAAGACCGGCGTGAACGGCCCCGTAGACTTCGCTTTCAACAGGATGGGGGAAATCACGGGCACGCTCGTGACTTCTGATCCGGCGACCGGCCAGGAAATCCCGCTGTCCGAAGTCCGGATGATCCTGCTGGATCAGGAGGGCAGGCAGGTTGCCGAGGTTTATTCGGAAAGCGACGGATATTTCAGCTTCGATTCGATCCCCGTCGGGAGTTATGAAGTATTCTTCCCTGTTTCAGAGACCCTTCAGAGATACTACGCGGGCGGCGGAGAGGGCCCTGCCCTCGCGATCAGTTTCGAAAACCCCGGGCTGTCCGACGTCAGGCTCAGGGTTGAGCATGACCGTATTCTTCTGGAGAATTCGTCCGGAACGTCCCCTGCGGATATAAACAAGACTTTGCCATGATCCGTCATCGTCAGATATGACGAGCGTCTGCCTTTATTAAAATGTTTTTAATCAATCGGATGGCTTAAGAGTTATGGGGCATCGGACGTGTTCCTAAATAATTTGGCTAAAATTTTAACTGTTTTTAAACCACGTTCCGGCTAGATTTGGTATCAGGAGTACTCTCGTATTTCGTAATGGCTCAATCTCAAAGGAGGATTACCATGAAATTTTATAGCAAAAAGTTTTTATTGATGGCAACCGCTATGGCCGTTTCCCTTCCTGTGACTGCCGTCGTTGCGGCGACCACGAATTTCGATGCCCTGGCGAGTTTCGCCTCGGCGCTTACTCTGGACACGGAAGTGCCCATGGATTTTGCGAACTGGTATTACGGCCATGCGCCCGGTGCCGGTGACACGATCGCGCTGGGAACGGATGCCTCCGTAACCCCTTCCGCCAACTTCTCCACCAATGGTGGCGTTCCGGTTGCCGGATCCGTTTCCGTGCATGGCGTGGCGGCCTTCCCGATAGAAGTCACCTGCTCAGCAACAGCCACTTTGGCGGAAGCTGGCGGCGGTACAATAGATGCCGTGGAAATTGAAGTGACCGATACCGCTGGCGGTGCCGCCTTTGGCACGGGGGATGCTTGCGATCCGGTTACTCCCGTCGTCTACAACCTGGTGGCGGGCGAGGCCGTGTTGAAATTCGGCGGCAAGCTTGACGGCGCGACGGCGGCCGGGTTTGTCACGGGAGCCTACAGCACCGCCACCCTCGGCGGCAGCGACATTCAGGTGGACGTCGTCTATCAGTAAGACTTCTTTACGTCATCACGGCTTCCTGCGCCGGAATGACGCTCCTGAGGTGATAACGAGGGGGTCATGAAGTTTGGAAACAAAAAGGGTCTTCTGGTTCTGACAGCAGCGCTGGCGGTATTTCCCATCGGCATGGCCGTTGCTGTAACGACCAATCTGAACGCCACGGCGATTTTCCTCGCGGCGCTGGGCCTGACCCCCACCAACATGCAGTTCGGCACGAACGTGTACTCGGGGGATCCTTCAGGGGCGGCTGATTTCGTCAAGCTTGGGACAAACGGCGCGCGCGTTGTCGGCGGCGTCTTCACCGCGAACGGCGGCGCCGTCGTCGCCGGCGACGTGACGATCACCGGCACCACCGGAAATTCCATCAGCGTTTCCTGCGATGCAACGGCCGTCATGGGGAACGGCGCGGGTAAAACCATCAACATCATCAATATCGAAGTCGCCAAGGAAAGCGCGACATTCGCTCCCGGCCTCGCCGCCGCCTGCACGGGGATCGGCAACAACGTCCTGACGTTCAACCTGACATCCGGCACAGACGACCAGTTGAAAGTCGGCGGGGTGATCACCGGCTCAGGAGCGTCCTCCCCCTTTGCCAGCGGCGCTTACAGCACGGCGACGGGCGGAAACGATATCCAGATCGACATTGTTTATACCTGACAGGGGATAAAGGGTGAAAAATTTTGTTGTAAAATCAGTGGTTGGAATCGGCGGGCTTCTGGCCGGATCCGTTGTGCTGCTGTCGGCGACCCTGTCTCCAGCGCAGCAGTTGCCTCTTTCCGGCATGTCCTTCGCCGGATCCGCCACGCTTCAGGCCCAGGGACTGTTTCTTGAGGGAGCCTATCTCCAGGTCAGGTACGGGGCTTTGAAAGCCGTGGATTCCTCTTCTCCTGACGATGTGAACTATACGGCATCCATGAACGTCAAGGGTTTGCGGGGAGAAACGGCCATGATGACCTGCAGCATCAAAAACGGGGAGCAGGGGAACCGGGATTGCACCGGCGCAAAACAGCCCGTACCGCACGCAATCACGGGAGAAAGCAGTTTTGATAACGAGATATCATTGAGCCGGGATTTTTTGAAAACTTCCTCCGGAGCCCCGGACGGCAGTATCGCCATCAACCTGACGTATATCTGAAGCCGGCGCAAAGGTATGCGAAAATCAGCGCGGCGCGTATTTTTCGTCGTGCTTGGCCAGCACCTCCTCGGCGGTAAAAAGTTTGGGGTCGTTCATCCGGCCGCGCACGATCACGCCATGCCCTTCGCGGAAAAGGTCAGGCAGAATGCCGGTATAGGTGACGGGGATTTTCTCATGCATGTCGGTGATTGTGAAATATACGGTCAGTCCGTCCTTTCTCACACTGCCCTTTTCCACCAGCCCTCCGAGGCGGAAAGGGTGGTTCATCGGCGCTTTTCCGGCCCTGATGTCGCTCGGGACGAAGTAGAAAAGCAGGTTCTCCCTGAAGGCTTTCAGCACAAGGGCGCCTGCCACCGTCAGGGAAAGAAGGGTGAAAAGAATATAAGAGATCCGGCGTTTATAAAGGCGGGTCGACATGACGGGACTCTGACTTCCGGGTGTTTGTTTTTGAATCCTCCAAAAGCACGGCAATGACGTTCAAAGCCAGCACAAGCAGCGTGATGCCGTAAGCCGGCCATACATACATGGCATCTCCGCCCATTTCCCAAAAGCTCATGGCTGTTCCTTCTCCCTGATTGAAATACGCACCCGCCACAGAACCAGCCAGAAATAATAGCAGGTGAAAGACGCCGCCATCAGCAGCAGGGCCGTGAGCATCATGGGATGAATGGCGGAGCCCCCGGTGCGGAAAAGACTGGCGGGCTGATGAAGGGTCGTCCACCAGTCCACCGAGAACTTGATGATCGGGAGGTTGACGGAGCCGACGACCGTCAGCATGCCGACCACCCGCGCGGCCTTGCGTTTTTCGGGGATGGCGCTTTCCAGCGCGATGATGCCGAGGTAAATGAAAAGCAGGAGCAGCTCGGAGGTGAGCCTTGCATCCCACACCCACCACGCGCCCCACGTCGGCCTGCCCCAGAGGGATCCCGTGAAAAGAGTCAGGAACGTGAAAGAAGCGCCGAGGCGGGAACTGCCGAGCAGCCAGTATCCGGCGATTTTCGGACGCCGGATCAGGGTCGCCATCGCGCAGAGCGTCATGACGGCGTAGATCATCAGGGACATCCATGCGCTGGGGACATGGACGAACATGATCCGGTAGGCTTCGCCCTGCACGGCGTCTGTCGGAGCGAGAAACAGCCCCCAGCAGAGGCCGGAGATGCCCAGAAGCGCAAAGGCCCAGCCGAACCACGGCATCAGCCTGCCGGCCAGAGAGTAAAAGACTTTCAAAGAGGCGTACTGTTTCATCATGTCAACTCACGCTTATGCGTAACGAGGAGGAAATCACCCACGGGCCGAGGCTAACCGAAACCATCGCCATTGCAAGCAGGAAACAGACCGGAGCCGCATAGGAAAGGCCGTTTGCCGCCATATCCGCCATGGTCAGGCCGAAAAGCAGGAGGGGGGTCGCCAGTGGCAGGGTCATCAGCACCAGCAGCATTCCGCCCTGCTTCAGTCCGGCGGAAAGGGCGGCGGCGATGGCGCCGAGAATCAGAAGGCTCGGCGTGCCGAGGGCGAGGGAGGCCGCCAGAACCGGAAGTTTTTCCGGCGGCACGTTGTACCACAGCCCCAGCAGGGGGAGGACGGCGAAGAGCGGCAGAACATAGGCCAGCCAGTGCGCGAGCAGTTTCATGGCGATGAGTGCGCCAAGAGGCGCGGGGGACAGAAGAAGCTGCGTCAGGAAGCCGTCCTCCACATCCTCGCGGAAGAGGTTGTTCAGGGAAAGCAGGATGGACAGGAGCGCCGTGATCCAGAGTGCCGCCGGCGCCAGCGCGGGAAGGTCTTTGTCCGGAAAGACCATCGGAAAGAGGCTCAATATGAGCAGGAAGAAAAACAGAGGCAGTGCCACTTCCCGCCGTTGTCGCAGAAGCAGGCGCAGGCAGAAAAAAAAATAGCGCGAAGGAGTCATTCTATAACCAGTTTTTTAAGGAGGAGTTCCTGAATCTTCAGGGGTTCGTGGGCGGCGACGATGGCGCTGCCGCCCTGCCGTGCATGATCTTCCAGATGACGGGTCACGCGGTCTTTGGCGGCTTCGTCCAGCGCCGTGAAGGGCTCGTCCAGAAGCCAGACGCGCGCGTCCGCAAGAAAAATCCGGCTCAGAGCGACCTTGCGTTGCTGTCCCGCCGAAAGCGTATGGCAGGGGCGGAGGTGGTGCCGGGGCTCCAGCCCCATCATTTCCAGAGCCTGACGGCATCTGTCGCCGGAAGGGTGATACAGCCTGAGATTTTCCAGGGGAGACAACTCGCCTTTAACCGCATTCTGGTGGCCTACATAAGCGTAACGGATTGTTTCGTCCCGGGAAATGGTTCCTTCCTGACAGGATTTAATTCCGGAAATTAATTGGATAAGGGTTGTTTTTCCGCTGCCGTTTTGACCTGTGACGTGCAGGATGCATCCGTGGGGAAGGTCGAAAGAGAGCGCTGAAAACAGGGAACGGGTGCCATAAGCATGTGCAATTTTTTCAATTTTAACGTATTGTCCTGTCATGGGGTGCCGTTTTCTCTTTTTTGCAGCCGTCAAACGGAAGTATGAAACAAAGCCGTTGCCCGACCAAACCTTATTTTTGTAAGAAAATTTGATGCCATGATTGCTGAAACAGGTTTTTTTGCCCTTATCCTCGCTCTTTCTGCGGCTGTTGTTCAGGCGGTTTTCCCTCTGATCGGGGCGGCGCGCGGCGACCACATATTTATGGATATGGCAAAGCCCGCCGCCATCCTCCAGTTCGCGCTTGTGGCGACAGCTTTCGGCGCTCTGACGTATTGCCATGTCGTCAGTGATTTCTCTGTGCTTAACGTGGCCGACAACAGCCATGCCGACGAGCCGTTGCTTTATAAAGTGTCGGGCGTGTGGGGAAACCACGAAGGCTCCATGCTGCTCTGGGAGCTTATTCTCACGATTTACGGCATGACCTTGGCGGTTTTCGGGGGCAGAATGCCGACGGTGCTGCGTGTCCGCGCACTGGCGGTGCAGGCGATGCTCTCCGTCGGGTTTCTTTTCTTTATTATCATGATCTCCAATCCCTTCACCCGCCTCTATCCGGTGCCGTTGACCGGCAATGGGCTGAATCCGCTGTTGCAGGATCCCGGTCTGGCCTTTCACCCTCCTGTTCTTTACCTCGGCTATGCCGGATTCTCGATGGCGTTCTCTTTTGCCATCGCCGCGCTGATCGAAGGGAAGGCGGATGCTGTCTGGGCGCGTCTGGTGCGGCTCTGGACACTCGCTGCCTGGTCATTCCTGACGCTGGGCATCGCCGGAGGCTCATGGTGGGCTTATTACACGCTCGGCTGGGGAGGCTGGTGGTACTGGGATCCGGTGGAAAACGCCGCTTTCATGCCGTGGCTGGCCGGAACGGCGTTGCTGCACGCCGCCATCGTTGTCGAAAAACGCGATATGATGAAGGCATGGACGATCCTTTTGTCGATCCTCACTTTTTCGCTGGCGCTGATCGGGACTTTTCTTGTCCGGTCGGGCGTTCTGACTTCCGTTCATAGCTTTGCCGCCGATCCTTCCCGTGGCGTGTTCATTCTGGTTCTTCTGGCGGCGGTGACGGGGGGGGCGCTGATCCTGTTCGCTGTGCGTGCGCCTGCGCTGAAGGACGGCGGCGTTTTCGCGCCGGTATCACGCGAGGGGGGATTGCTGTTCAACAATGTTTTTCTGGCGGCGGCCACAGGCTCCGTATTTCTGGGGACGCTCTACCCGTTGTTCGCTGATGTTCTGAATCTGGGCAAGGTTTCCGTCGGGCCGCCTTTCTTCAACGCCGTATTTATTCCGATGATGATGCCGGCGGTGATGGCGATTCCCGTCGGTATGGCTCTGACATGGAAACGTGGTGGTTTCCGGAGCGCCCTGCGCCTCCTCAGGATAGCGGGTCTTGTCGCGGTTCTGGCGATGCTTTTTGTCTGGTTATTAACGTCCGGAACCCCCTGCCGGTTCGCGGGAGCTGCTGGTATGGGCCTGGCGGCATGGGTTTTTGCCGGAAGCCTCACGGGATTATCCTTCCGCCGCGTCCTGAATCTGCCGCGTTCCTCATACGGCATGATCCTCTCCCATATCGGAGTGTCTCTGCTGATTGCCGGGATCGTCGGCTCGTCGCTGTGGCGGGTGGAAAAAATACAGATCATGCGTCCCTTCGACACCGTCCGGGTGGCGCGTTATGATCTGACGCTGAAGAGCGTCGGGGACGGCCTGCAAGGGCATAATTACACATATTCGCAGGGCGTTTTCATTGTGGCCTCGGAAGGGGAGTTCGTCGCCGAAATGAAACCGGAGAAGCGGCTGTACGCAGCACCGCCCATGCCCGTGACCGGCGCTGCTATCCGCACAACTCTTGCGGGCAGTCTTTACGCCGTTATCGCCGGTGCGGACGGCAGGGGGGGCTATATCACCCGTCTTTATTACGATCCTCTCGTGGTCTGGATTTTCATCGGCGCTTTGTTCATCGCGGGAGGCGGATTCGTCTCCCTGATAACTTCGGCTGGAAGAAGGCGGGATGACTCCCGTGCGTAGCAGATTCGCTTATCTGCCGGCTATCGTTTTCTTCGTGCTGACGGGGGTTTTCGCTTACAGGCTGACGCTGCTCGGGCAGGGAAACATGCCGGACATGATCCCTTCCGTGATGATCGGCAAGCCGGCTCCGGCGTTCGACCTGCCGCCCCTGCTGAAAAACGGGCAGGGGCTGAAAACCTCCGGATTGAAGGGGAAAGTCACCCTCGTCAATTTTTTCGCCTCATGGTGCGTGTCGTGCAGGGCCGAGCATTCTTTTCTCAGGGAGATGTCCGGAAAGGGAGCCGTGCTGGCGGGGATCGATTACAAGGACGTTCCCGCGGACGGGCGGCGCTGGCTGGAGAGGCATGAGAACCCTTATGATATCGTGGTTGTGGACCGTGAAGGCCGGACGGGCATCGATTTCGGCGTCACCGGCGTTCCGGAATCCTACCTGATCGACAGGCGGGGCGTCATTCGCTACAAGCAGCAGGGACCTCTCACTCCGGAAGATATCGGGACGAAAATACTCCCCCTGATAGCGGAGATGAACAAATGAGATCTTTTTTCATCATCGCCCTTTTAACCGTTCTTTTCGGAACGGCGGGGACGTCCTTTGCGGTGCGCCCCGACGAAATGCTCTCCGATCAAGGACTGGAGGCGCGCGCCAGAAATATCAGCAGGGGGATGCGCTGTCCTGTCTGCCAGAACCAGTCTGTCGACGACTCCGACGCGGAGACGGCGCACGACCTGCGCGTGCTGGTGCGGCAGAGGCTTCAGGCCGGGGACAGTGATGCTCAGGTCAGGCAATATCTCGTCGCTCGTTACGGCGACTATGTGCTTCTGACCCCTCCCTTCAGGGCGGGGACATGGGTTCTGTGGCTGGGGCCGCCTTTTTTCCTGCTGTGCGCTTTCGGGGCGGCGTGGTCGTTCTGCCGCCGCAGGAAAGCGGGAGGGTAATATCAGGTCACGCGTTCGGATCCAGTCCCCATTCCCGGTAGCGCTCCGGATCGTCTCTCCAGTTTTCGCGAACCTTGACGAAAAGGCTCAAATGCACGCGGCGGTCAAAAATCTCCTCAAGTTCCTTGCGGGAGGCCGCTCCGATTTTTTTGATCTGCGCGCCGCCCCTGCCCAGAATGATCGCCTTCTGAGTGTCGCGCATCACATAGATGATCTGACTGATCCTGACGCTGCCGTTGTCAAAGTCTTCCCATTTTTCCGTCTCGACGGTGGAGGCGTAGGGCAGCTCCTCCTTCAGCTGGAGGAAGATTTTTTCGCGCGTGATCTCTGCCGCGAGCAGGCGCATCGGCATGTCCGAAACCTGATCCTCGCCGAACATCCATGGGCCTTCGGGCATCCTGTCCGCGATGTCTTTCAAAAGCCGACCGACGCCGTCCCCGTTCAGAGCCGAAATCATATAGACGTCGGTGAACACGCCCGTTTCGTGGAGTTCGGTCGCGATCGCGAGGAGCTTGTCCTTCTCGACCAGATCGATTTTGTTGAGCGCCAGAGCTGCTTTCCGGTTCTGCTCTTTCAGCTTCGCGACGATCGCCCGGCTGTCCGGGTCGATTTTGCCGCGCCCCGCGTCTATCAGCAGCAGGATGATTTCAGTCCCCGCCGCGCCCTGCCACGCCGCCGACACCATGGCGCGGTCGAGGCGTTTTCTCGGCGTGAAAATGCCGGGCGTATCGATAAAGACGATCTGCGTGCTCCCCTTGTTCACGATCCCCGTCACCCGGGTGCGCGTGGTCTGCACCTTGGGGCTGACAATCGACACCTTGGCGCCGACAAGCTTGTTGACCAGCGTTGATTTTCCGGCATTCGGCGCGCCGATGACGCTGACAAAGCCGCAGTGTTTCATCTTCCCGGTCATGTCAGTCTCCGTGTGCAAGTCATATTTCTATCCCGATTTTCTGAAGCATTTTCAGGGCGGCGGCTTTTTCGGCGGCGCGCTTGCTGGCGGCGGCAGCCGTCGCCTTGCCGGCTCCCGTGACAAAAACTTCTATTTCAAACATCGGCGCATGGTCTGTTCCGGACTTGCCGGCCAGCCTGTATTCCGGCAGGGGGAAAGCGTTCGCCTGCGCCCATTCCTGAAGCCTGGACTTGGCATCCTCCGGCGGCGATGTTTGCAGGCGGAGCCTTTCGCCCCAGAATTTTTTGACGAAGTCATGCGCGGCGCCGAAACCGCCGTCCAGATAAATGGCGCCGATCAGGGCTTCCACGGCGTCCGAGAGGATTTTTTCCTTCATCCGCCCGCCGGATTTCATCTCTCCGGCGGATAGTTTCAGATGATCCGCCAGACCCAGCGCCCGCGCAACGAAGACCAGATCCTTTTGCTGCACAAACCCGGCATGGCGTTTGGCGAGGCTGCCCTCTTTTTCCTCCGGAAAACAGGCGAGCAACAGATCGGCGACGGACAACCCGAGCACGCGGTCGCCCAGAAATTCCATCCGTTCGTTGTCGCATTCCTTGTTTCCGGCGCTGGAATGCGTCAGCGCTTTTTCAAGCAGGGAGGGATCGGAAAACGTATAACCTATTTTCTTTTCAAGATTGCCCGGCATATCAGATCTTGTTCACATTCTTGAAAATCCGGCTGAACCGAATCGCCCCCGGCCATTTCAGCAGCTTGCATCCGAAGGAGGTGGCAAGGGCGAAAGCGCCTTCCCTGTTGCATTCATGGCCGACGCCCTCGGTCGAAAAGAAAATGAACCAGGCGCGCCCGATCAGGTTCTCCGCCGGTATAAAGCCAACCTCCTCCGTGGAGCGGCTGTCAAGGGAGCTGTCCCGGTTGTCCCCCATCGCGAAATAATATCCCGCCGGGACGGTGTAAACCGGCGTGTCGTCGAAACGCGACTCGTCCGAAATCTCGTAGATATAATGCCGGACGCCGTTCGGCAGCGTCTCGATGTAGCGCTTGTACAGGGTGGTGCGCCCGTCGTCCTCGACCACCTCCGAATCCCGGATGTCGCGCATGACCGGCGTGCCATTGATATGCAGGATTCCTCCCGCGACCTGAATTCTGTCCCCCGGCAGCCCGACGATCCGCTTGATGTAATCGACGTCGATTTTTTTGGGCCGTCGGAACACGGCGATGTCGCCGCGTTTCGGCTCCGATTCAAAAAAGCGCCCCCGGAAATCGATCAACTCCATCGGGAAGGAATACCGGCTGTACCCGTAAGCGTATTTTTCGACGAACAGGTAATCCCCGATCTGCAGGGTCGGCAACAGCGAGCCGGAGGGGATATTGAAAGGCTCGAAGGCGAAGGAGCGTATCGAAAGCGCGATCAGAACGGCCACCGCCATCGCCTTTCCGAACTCAAGAAAGCTGTCTTCGTCTTTTTCCTTCGGCTTCGTTTTCAGGGCTGCCCGCTCCATCATCTTTTTATCCATGTCCTTGATTTGCCCCGCATTTACTTAACGCTTTTGAATGCGGGTATGTCTCTCTTCCTTGTATCCTTTTACCAGATGCCTGACCAGATAAAAACTGATTCCCCACGACAGGAGCGCCAGCGGAAGGCTGCCGAGGGTCATGGGCAGGAGTAGATCCATCGGTTTTTCAAGCAGATCCGAAAAAGAGATCCCGTGCGACAGAGTCGAAGCCGCCGCCCTGCGGACATGATGCCCCAGCAGTATCTGGCCAAGCTTGTAGGTGCCCACCCAGATCAGGGGGAATGTCCAGGGATTGCCTGCGATCACCGATCCCAGAACCATCGCGCCCAGGGATCCTCCCAGAATCCAGGCGATGATCCCCGCCGTCGCCAGATGAAATCCGACGAAAGGCGTAAAGGAAACGGCCACGCCCGTCGCAAAACCGCAGGCGATGAAATAAGGCGTACCCGGCAGCCGTCCCATGCGGTGCCTGTAATATCTGAACAGCCGCCGCAGCCCCATGGAAGGCCACAGCAGTTCCCTTATCCTCCGTCCCCGGGTGCGGGAGCTCTGAAACATGCGCCTACCTGCTCCGCGCGCGGTTGACGGCGGTTATTTCCGCCGTGGCGCGCATGGCGGCGATGATGTCGCTCAGGTGCTTCAGGTCGCGCACATAAATGTCGATCATCATGTCCCAGAAATCGAGGGAGCGGTTGACGATCTTGAGGTTGGTGATGTTGCCGCCGTTCTTTCCGATGACGGTGGACAGCGTGCCGAGGCTGCCCGGCGTGTTCGCGATCGTCACGATCAGGCGACCGACATGGGATTCGGGACTGTCCTCGCCTTCCTCCCACGCGATGTCCAGCCAGCGTTCCGGCGTGTCGGCGAAGGATTCCAGCGTTTCGCAGTCGATCGTATGGACCGTCACGCCCTTGCCGGTCATCACGATTCCGACGATCCTGTCCCCCGGCAGGGGGTGGCAGCACCGCGCGAAATGCAGAGCCATTCCGGGGATCAGCCCCTTGATCGGCATCGGGGGCGACTTGCCTTTCTGATGCGTCCTCTTTTCCGCGTTTCCAAACAGGTTCTTGAGGGTCGCCGCCTTCTCTCTGGGGCGGTGCTCCGGGTGCAGCGCGTAAAAGACCTCGCGGCTGCTGATATGGCCGGAGCCGATCCCCGCCAGAAGCTCGGTCTGGGAATCCGTCTTGAACTTCCGGCACAGGTCGTTGCCGAGATGCTTTTCGTTGTAGTCGTATCCTTCCTGCTTCAGCACCTTTTGCAGCATGGCCTTGCCGAGGTTCACGTATTCCGCCTGCTGCTGCTGGCGGACGAAACGGCGGATGCGCGCCTTGGCCTTGCCGGTGACGACGAACCTTTCCCAGTTCGGGGAGGGCGTCTGGCTTTTCGAGGTGGTGATTTCGACCTGGTCGCCGTTGGCCAGAGGGGTGCTCAGGGGGATGATGCGCCCGTTCACCTTCGCGCCAATCGCCGTGTCCCCGAGCCTGGAATGCACGGCATAGGCGAAATCTATCGGCGTGGCGCCGCGCGGCAGCGCGATCAGGTCGCCGTTCGGCGTGAAGCAGAAAACCTGGTCCTGGTACAGCTCCAGCTTGGTGTTTTCCAGGAATTCTTCCGGTTTCTGCGCATGCTCGACGATGTCCATCAGCTCGCGGAGCCAGCGGTACCGGCGCCCGTCCACCTTGCCGTCGTGCTGCTTGTAGGACCAGTGGGCGGCGACGCCCAGCTCCGCCTCCTCGTGCATTTCCGGCGTGCGGATCTGCACCTCGATGCGGTGATTCTCGGGGCCGATGACGGTCGTGTGCAGGCTGCGGTAGCCGTTGGGCTTCGGCAGGGAGATGTAATCCTTGAATCGCCCGGGCACTGTCGGATACAGCCCGTGAATGACGCCGAGCGCGTGGTAGCATTCCTGCACGTCGGACACCATGACGCGGAAGGCCATGATGTCGGAGAGCTGCTCGAACGAGATGTTCTTGCGCTGCATCTTCTTCCAGATGGAATAGCGCGTCTTCTCGCGCCCGAAGATATCGGATCCGATGCCCGCCTCGCCGATCTTGGCTCTCAGCTCGCCGATGATGCGCTCGACGACCGCTTCGCCCCCTTCGGAACGCAGATAGTTCAGACGGGCGAGGATGCTCTCCCGCGCCTCGGTGTTGAGTATCCCGAAAGCAATGTCTTCCAGCTCCTCCTTGATCTTGTGGATGCCGATCCGTTCGGCCAGCGGAGCATAGATCTCGGTTGTTTCCATCGCGATGCGCTTCCGCTTTTCCGCGTCGGCGATGTGATGCAGGGTGCGCATGTTGTGCAGGCGGTCCGCCAGCTTCACCAGCAGGACGCGGATGTCCTCCGACATGGCGAGAACCAGCTTTCGGAAGTTCTCGGCCTGTTTCTCCTGCGCGCTCTGATATTCGATTCTGGAAAGCTTGGTGACGCCGTCGACCAGATGGCAGATTTCCTCCCCGAACAGCCGCCGGAGATCCTCCAGCGTGGCGGACGTGTCCTCGACCGTGTCATGCAGCAGCGCGGTGCAGATGGTGGCTGAATCCATCTTCATTTCAGTCATGATCCCGGCCACCTCGATCGGGTGGGAGAAATAAGGGTCTCCGGAGGCGCGGGTCTGGGTGCCGTGCATTTTCATGGCGTAGACGTAGGCGCGGTTGACCATATCCTCGTTCACGTCCGGATCGTAGGCCTTGATGCGTTCTATCAGTTCGTACTGCCGGATCATTCTTCAATAACCCCGCAACGCGGCGATGATGATGAATCCGAACCCCGCCAGAGTCAGGCCTGCGAAGCGCACATGCCCGGGAGGCATCAGAATAACCTTCTCCATCATCTTACGCATTCCGTCCGGGAAAAGGGCGTAAGAAGCCCCCTCCAGCACGAACATCAGGCCGATCGCGGTCAGAAAGTCCGTCATGGCAGACCCCTACCGTTTGCCGGACTGATCCCTGAAATAACGGAGGAAGTCGTTGTCCGGGGACAGCACCAGAGTCGTGTTCTCTCCGGACAGACTGTCCCGGTACGCCTCCATAGTGCGGTAGAAAGCGTAAAACTCAGGGTCTTTCTTGAACGCCTCGGCATAGATTTTGATCGCCCCCTCGTCGCCCTGGCCGCGGCTGAGCTGCGCCTGCTGCCCGGCTTCGGCGAGAAGGACGGTGCACTCCTTGTCCGCCTTGGAGCGGATTTCCTGCGCCTGCTCCTGACCCTGGGCGCGGAACTCGGCGGCCTCCCGCTGACGCTCGGTTTGCATGCGGGCGTAAATCGCCTTGCTGGTCTGCTCCGGCAGGTCGGCGCGCCCGATGCGGATGTCCACGATCTCGATCCCGAAGCGCGTGACGGACGCATTGACCTGCTGCTTCACCGCCGCCATCAGCTGCCCGCGCTTTTCCGAGAGCACGTCGGCGAGCGTCGCGTTCCCGAGGACGCTCCGCAGCGTCGAATTGACGATGTTGTTCAGGCGCGTGTTCGCCTGAGCCTCGGTCGAGAGGGATTTATAGAATTCCAGCATGTCGCTGATCCGGTAGCGGGCGAAAGTGTCCACGACCAGCCTCTTCTGATCCGCAAGGATGATTTCTTCCGGCGGGGGATCCAGGTCCAGGACGCGCTTGTCGAATTCAGTGACCTGCTGGATGAACGGGATCTTGAACTTCAGACCGGGAACCGTGTGCTTTTCGACCGGATCGCCGAACTGGAGCACGAGCGCCTGCTGCGTTTCCGGCACGATGAACATCGACTGCCCCAGAAGCAGGAACGCCGCCAACGCGGTCACCAGCAGGATGGAATGGTTTTTGGACATGGGGAACTCCTGAAAATTACGGCTGTTTCGGCTTGCCCTGCAACTGGTCGAGGGAGAGGTATGGCAGGATCGTTCCGCCCTTGCCGTCGCCGACGATCACCTTTTTGCTGTTCTGCATGATCTGCTGCATGGTTTCGATGTAGATGCGCCGGGTCGTCACGTCTTTGGACTGCGCGTAGGCCTCGTAGACGGAGAGGAAGCGCCCCGCCTCCCCCCTGGCCTTGCTCAGGACGGCTTCCTTGTACGCTCCCGCGTCCTGCACCAGCTTCTGCGCGTCGCCGCGCGCGCGCGGCACGATGTCGTTGCGGTAGGTCTCGGCCTCGTTCTTGATGCGCTCCCTGTCGGTGCGGGCGCGCTGTACGTCATCAAAGGCGTCAACCACCGGAGCTGGCGGATTCACGCGCAGCAACTGCACGCTGTTGATGATGATCCCGGACTGATAGTCGTCGAGCATCTTCTGTATCAGCTCCTTGGTGCGCGCCTCGATATCAGCGCGACCCTCGGTCATGGCTTTCTGGATCAGTCCGCGCCCGATGATTTCCCGCATCGCGCTTTCAGAGACTTTCTTGACGGTGTTGTCGGGGTCGCGTATCTGGAACAGGTATTTTTTTGCGTCGCCGATTTTCCACATCACGACAAAGTCGATATCGACGATATTTTCATCCCCCGTCAGCATCAGGCTTTCATCGAGGACATTGCTTTTTTCCCCGATAGCCCGCTCGCGGGAACCTATTTCCAGACGGCGGTCGAAGGCGACGTCCACCTTCGTCACCGTCTGTACGGGCCACGGGATACGGTAGCTGAGCCCTGCCACCCCCTGCGTGCCTGTCCATTTACCGAAAGTCTGGATAACGGCGTTTTCCCCAGGCAGGACTCTGTAAAAACCTGTGCCAAGCCACAAAATCAGTATCAATATGAAAACAATTCCGATTCCCTTCACGCCGTCTCCCGGGGATTTGAGGCTGAACATGTTTCCGAACCGGTCATGCGCCTGACGCAACAGAGCATCCAGATCCGGCTCCTCCCCGCCCGGAGAGGGCCTCTGCTCCCATGGGCTTTCGGGCTTGTCGCCCTTGCCGGAACCTACGGATCCCCAGGGGCCTTTTTTCCGATCCTTGCCGTCCTGATTATCCCACGCCATAGATTTCCATCCTTGTTCTGCCTTTATGAAACAGGTACGGTGGTCATCTTAGTACACCCGCACACATAAAGAAAATGTAAAAAATGGCACACCTGACACCTGAGAGCGTTCTTGAGAAACTGAAATCCGTGAACGACCCGGTCACGGGCGGCGATATCGTCAGCCGCGGCATGGTCTCCGGCATGGCGATAGAAGAAGGAAAAGTTGTTTTTTCCATCAAAATCGACCCGGCGATGGGAAAAGAGATGGAGCCTGTCCGGCAGGCGGCGCAGGCGGCCGTGGAGAAAATGCCGGGAGTGACCTCCGTTCTGGCAGTCCTGACAGCGGAAAGGAAAACGTCTTCGCAGCAACCGCCTGTGAACGAGGCTTCCCGGCGCCCCGTCGCGCCGCAGGTGAAGCATATCATAGCGGTGGCTTCCGGAAAAGGCGGGGTCGGCAAATCCACTGTTGCCGCCAATCTGGCGCTGGCCTTCGTCGAAATGGGCAAGAAAACTGGGTTACTGGATGCCGATATTTATGGCGCCTCGCAGCCGCGCATGATGGGCGTTCGTCCCCGTCCCGGCGCGAACGAGGACGATATGGTCGTGCCGCCGACGGCGCATGGCCTGAAAGTCATGTCGATAGGATTTTTCATGGATGAAATCTCCCCTG
Source organism: Pseudomonadota bacterium (assembly GCA_043806835.1). Classification (GTDB taxonomy): domain Bacteria; phylum Pseudomonadota; class Alphaproteobacteria; order Micavibrionales; family UBA2020; genus PALSA-926. Next base: position 18,590 of record JAZDGQ010000077.1, read on the forward strand.
TCCTCTGGCGCGGGCCGATGGTGCATGGCGCGATTCAGCAGCTTCTGCGCGACGTCGAATGGGGCGATCTGGACGTGCTGGTTGTTGACATGCCGCCCGGCACCGGCGATGCGCACCTCAGCATCGTGCAAAATGTCGCCCTCTCCGGCGTGGTGATCGTTTCCACGCCTCAGGATGTCGCGCTCAGCGAAGCCAAAAAAGGGATGCTGATGTTCCAGAAGGTTAATGTGCCGGTGCTGGGGCTGATTGAGAACATGAGCTATCACATCTGCTCCGGCTGCGGCCGCCGCGAAGATATTTTCGATCACGGAAAGGTGCGTATCGCCGCGCAGAAAATGGGCGTTGAATTCCTCGGAGAAATTCCCCTGAACTCGGATGTGCGTGCCGCCGCCGATGTCGGAACGCCTCTCGTCGCCGCGCAAAAATCCCACGTCATCAGCGAGACTTTCAGAACGATCGCTTCCAGCGTCTGGATGACCCTCTCCACGGAAAAAACCGGCTGTTCTGCAGAAAAAGCCGGTTGCGGTTGCTGCGCGGGGAGATGCTAGGGCGTGTTATCAATTAGCACATGAAATTCTGTGACATCAAAATGGTTGAGATACAAGGCAAAACAACGAAGGCGGGCTGGAAAGCCCCCGGCGAGTTGTTTTGCCGCCGTAGATCGGCCATTTTCATGTCACCCTTTCGGGCGCGGTAATTGATAACACACCCTAGGTCAAAGCAGGATTAATGAGTTTTGACCCTGGGTGACCTTATGTCTTCCCTCCGTCCTGCTCCGTGCCGTCGGGATCGATCACGCCGGTCTTGGAGAGCAGGACGGCGATGGGGCGCGTCGCGGGGAACTGCGAAAGCGTTATCATGACCACGGCCAGAATCGGAATCGACAGGAACATCCCCGGAATGCCCCAGATCATCCCCCACATCGCCAGCGACGAGATGATGAAAATAGGGCTGAGGTTGAGGCTTTTCCCCATCAGGAACGGGTCGAGCGCGTGGCCGATGCCGCCGTGCACCGCCGACAGCCCCGCCAGCACGATCAGGAACGTCGTCATGTCGCTGAACTGAACCAGCGCGATCATGGCCGGCAGCACGATGGCCGTCAGCGCGCCGATATAGGGGATGAAATTGAGGAAGAACGCCATCAATCCCCAGAACGCCGCGAAATCAACCTGCCAGGATCTCAGAACGACGAAAGTCAGGATCCCCGCCAGCGCACTCACGAGCGTCTTGACCCAGATATACCTCTGCACCTTGATGTCGATATTCCTGAGGATGTGCCGGACATGACGCTCCGTTTCCGGAGCCCCGATCATTCCGGAGATTTTTTTGTCGAAGAAACGCTGCTCGTACAACAGGAACCCGGTGTAGAACATGACCACCAGCGTCTTCCCGGCGATCCCCGACAGCATCTTCACCATCGTCGTCATGATGGAGCCGAGATCGAGATAAGTGAACAGTTCCTGCACCGTCGGCTGGTGCTCGATATGGAGCAGGAGCACGATTTTCGGCACGAGTTCCTCCAGATTCTTCTGGTAGAGGGGCGCGGCCTTTGCCACGAGCGCGATATTCTGGCTGATGAGTTCGAAAATCTCCCAGACGCCGAAGGCAAGAGCCAGTATCGCGAGGGTAAAACAGGCCAGGCGCGGAATGCTTCTTCCGCCCAAAGAGCCCCTGCCGAATCCCCGCGCCATGGCGTTAATCAGGTACCAGACGAACACGGCGATCACAAACGGAATCACGATGGCGCGCGCGACGTTCAGAATGTAAATAACCAGGCAAATGACGATGAACCCCAGGGCGAAACTGGAAGCCACCTCCGGTATCGGCGCTTTTTCTCTGCACTCGTTCATATTCTGGATACTCCTTCTCCGCTCCGGATTTTGGCAGGCGGACGTCCCCCTTGTACAGGGGCGTGTCGCCTTGAGTCTACCTTTTCTCCAAAAGGTCGTATATGCTGTACGAAATTGCAACCTTAGTTATTGATGACACGCCCTATGACCGAAACGTCCAGAATTTACATCTTTACCCAGCTCCTGATGATCGCCTGTCTTCTGGCCATCCTCAAGCTGGGGCTGCTTCCGGCGTTCCTGGCGGGGCTTCTCATCTACCATCTCGTCGAATTCGGCGCCCGGATGCTTGGCAAGGTGGGGGTTATCCCCGCCAACGGCAAGGTCATCCTGCTGATTCTGGTGGCGATGATCGTCGTGTTGGCGCTTTCCTTCCTTACTCTTCTGATCGCCTCCTACGCCATGAACGGACAGGAGAGCCTGTTCACCCTGTTTCAGAAAATGGCGGATGTCGTGGACAAGGGACGCGGCCATTTGCCGGCATGGGCGCAGGAATACCTGCCCGCCAACATCGAGGCCTGGCAGGTGGCGGCCTCCGGGTGGCTGCGGGAGAACGCGAAAGGGCTGAGCCTGATCGGCCGCGACGCCGGCGTCTTCATCGTTCATCTGATAATCGGCATGGTCATCGGCGGCATGATCGCCCTTAATCCGCCCAGGAATCAGGATATGCGCGCGCCCCTGGGCAGGGAGCTCAAGGAAAGGATGTTCTTCCTGGGGAGGGCATTCCGCCGCGTCGTCTTTTCGCAGGTCAGGATTTCCGCCCTGAATACCGCGCTGACGGCCGTTTTTCTCGTCGGGATCATGCCGATGATGGGGCATCCCCTGCCGATGACGAAGATCATGATCGTCGTCACGTTCATCGCCGGTCTTTTGCCCATCGTGGGTAACCTGATTTCCAACACGGTGGTCTTTCTGGTCGGCCTCAGCGTATCGCCGGTTGCCGCGATCGGGTCTCTGACCTATCTCGTCGTCATTCATAAACTGGAATATTTCATGAATGCGCGCATCATCGGTTCCGAGATCAAGGCGAGGGCCTGGGAAATCCTGCTGGCGATGCTCGTCATGGAAACGGTCTTTGGCCTGTCAGGATTAGTCGCGGCGGCCATTTATTATGCCTATATAAAAGACGAACTGACGGCACAGAAGCTGATTTAGAGCCTTAAATCCCTGTCCGCGCCCATATTCTGGATATTCCTAAAAACTGCACCCACCGCATTGACTTTAGTTTTGGTCAGGCTACTGTCAACCCTGTATAGCGATATGTCATGCGGGAGAGACTGGCTTTTTAAAGCTGGCGCCGAAGGAGCAATGTCTCTGGAAACTCTCAGGCAAAAGGACCGCACGGCATCGCCTTCCAACTCGCATGGTTTCTGCGGGAGGGTCAGAGCACCTCTGGAGAGCAGGGCATTCATCCTGCACCGAAGGAGTAAGCGGCTTCACTTGAAGCGCGAATCTCTCAGGTACAAAAGACAGAGGGGGACAGTTTCGTGTAACACCTAACGCGAGGACTCTGCCTTGGAAAACGCTGCACAACTCAAAACACCCGAACTCCTGAAAACCCCCCTCTGGGCGCTCCACAGGGAAATGGGCGGCAAGATGGTCGGTTTTGCCGGATACGACATGCCCGTTCAATACGAAGGCATGGGCGTCCTGAAAGAACATCTGCATACGCGCAAGATGGCCGGACTGTTCGACGTGTCGCACATGGGTCAGGCGCTCATGACCGGCGCGACCGATCCCGCCGTCGCTCTCGAAAAAATCACGCCGACGGATTACATCGGGCTGGAGCCGTGGAAAATCCGGTACTCCGTCCTGCTGAACGATCAGGGCGGTGCCGTCGACGACATGATGGTGACGCGCTGGGACGCAAAAACGCTCTTTGTCGTCGTCAATGCCGGATGCAAAGACAAGGACTTCGCCTACTTTCAGAAAAAGCTCGGAGGTCAGGTGAAGCTGCAAGTCATCACCGACCGCGCCCTGCTCGCATTGCAGGGGCCGATGGCCGAAAAGGTGCTGGCGCGTCTTCTTCCCGCCGCCGCTTCCATGAAGTTCATGACCGCCGCCAAGATGAAGGTTGACGGCCAGGAACTCTACGTCAGCCGCTCCGGCTACTCCGGCGAGGACGGGTATGAAATCTCCGTGCCCTCCTCTTACGCGGTGGCCTTCGCGAAGAAGCTCTCGTCCTACAGCGAGGTCAAGTGGATCGGCCTCGGCGCGCGCGACAGCCTGCGCCTGGAAGCCGGGCTTTGCCTCTACGGACACGAACTGAACGAGCAGATCACGCCCGTCGAAGCCAACCTGCGGTGGATCATCCAGAAACGCCGCCGGGATGAAAAAGGCTTCTGCGGCGCGGACAAAATCATCGGCCAGCTGAAGAACGGCGCCGCGAAGCAGCGCGTCGGAATCAGGCCGGAAGGCAAGGCGCCGATGAGGGACGGCACCGAACTGCTGTCCCCCGAGGGCAAGAAAATCGGCATCGTCACCAGCGGGGGCTTCGGCCCCACCGTGGACGGGCCGGTGGCGATAGGCTACGTCGAAACCGCCTTTTCGGCGACCGGAACCAAACTACAGGCGATGCTGCGCGGCACGGCGCGTTCCTGCGAAGTGGCGGCGCTGCCATTCATAAAACCAGGCTACAAGAGGGATTGAAAAAATGACCAAGACATTCTTTACAGAAGACCATGAATACATCCGCATCGACGGCAACATCGGCACCGTCGGCGTTTCCGACTACGCGCAAAAGGCGCTCGGCGACGTCGTCTACGTCGAACTGCCGAAAGTCGGCGCGAAGGTGACCCAGGGCGCGCAGGCCGGCGTCGTCGAATCCGTCAAGTCGGCGAGCGAGCTGTATTCCCCCGTTTCGGGCGAAGTGACGGAGATCAACGCCGCCTTGTCCAGCAACCCCGCGACGGTCAATCAGGATCCTCTCGGAAAGGGCTGGTTCTACAAGGTGAAAATCAGCAACGACGGCGAACTGAAAAAACTGAAGGACGAAAAAACCTACGCGACGTACGTTCAGGGACTGCACTAAATAATCTCGCCATGCCGCCGCAGGGCGGCATCCGGCTGAGCGGCGAAGCCGCCTTTATAAAGGCGCTTCGCGCAGCCAGACCCCGCCCTGCGGCGGGGTGGCGAAGTAAGGGAATGTGCTTATAATTTAAAAGAGGAAAAACATGCAGAACTCCATCACCGATCTGGAACAGAAAAACGACTTCATCGGGCGTCATATCGGTCCGCGCGGGGCGCAGATACAGTCTATGCTCCGCACCGTGGGGGCAAGCAGCCTCGACGACCTGATCGCGAGAACCGTTCCCGCCTCGATCCTGGAGAAAAACGCCCCCTCCGTCGGAGACCCGATGACGGAAACCGAAGCCCTGCGGAAATTGCAGGACATCGCCAGCCAGAACAAGTTATGCCGGTCGCTCATCGGCCTCGGCTACTACGACACCGTCACGCCGAACGTCATCGTGCGGAACGTGCTGCAAAGCCCGGGCTGGTACACGGCCTACACGCCCTACCAGCCGGAAATCAGCCAGGGGCGGCTCGAAGCTCTCCTCACCTACCAGCAGATGGTGATGGATCTGACCGGCATGCCGCTCGCCAACGCGTCGATGCTCGACGAAGGCACGGCGGCCGCCGAAGCCATGACCCTCGCGCGGCGCGTCGGCACGCACAAGAGCAACGTCTTCCTCGTCAGCGACGACTGCCATCCGCAGACGATCGCGGTGGCGGAAACCCGTGCAAAGCACCTTGGCATCGAAGTCGTGACCGGAAAAACGGAAGACCTCCTCAAAAAAGAGGGATTCGGCCTGCTGCTGCAGTATCCCGCCACCACGGGAGAGATTTCCGATCCTGCGGAGCTTGTCAAGGCCGCCCATGCGAAAAACATGGTCGTCGCCGTGGCGACCGACCTGCTCGCGCTCACCCTGCTGAAACCGCCGGGGGAATGGGGCGCGGACGTCGTGTTCGGCAACACCCAGCACTTCGGCGTGCCTCTCGGCTTCGGCGGCCCCCATGCCGCCTTCTTCGCCGCCAAGGACGAATACAAACGCTCCGTTCCGGGGCGCATCATCGGCGTCTCCGTGGACAGCAAGGGCAAGCCCGCCCTCCGACTCGCCCTGCAGACCCGCGAGCAGCACATCCGCCGCGAAAAGGCGACCAGCAACATCTGCACCGCGCAGGTGTTCCCCGCCGTCCTCTCCGCGTTTTACGCCGTCTACCACGGGCCGGAAGGGCTGAAAACCATCGCCTCCCGCATCCACCGCCTGACCGCCATACTGGCGGCTGGGCTGGTGAAACTCGGCTTCGAAATCGACAACAACAATTGCTTCGATACGCTGACGGTCGACGCCGGCTCCAACGCGCAGGCCATCCTGACCCGGGCCGGGAAAAACGAAATCAACCTGCGCGATTTCGGAGATCAGCGCATCGGCGTGTCGCTGGACGAAAAGTCCACGCGCGCCGAAGTGTTCGCGCTCTGGCGGATCTTCTCCGGCAAGGACGCATTCGGCTTCAGCGTGGAGAGCCTCGACGCCTCGACGCCCGACCGCATTCCCGCCGCCCTCGTCCGCGCGTCTTCCTATCTGAAGCACCCGACCTTCAATCTCCACCGCTCGGAAACGGAAATGCTGCGCTACCTGCGCCATCTGGAACAGAAGGACATCGCGCTCAACCGCTCGATGATCTCGCTCGGATCGTGCACCATGAAGCTGACCGCCACCGCCGAGATGATCCCGATCACCTGGCCGGAGTTCTGCGACATGCACCCCTTCGCGCCCGTCGATCAGACCGAAGGGTACCGGGTCATGCTGAAGGATCTGGAGAAAAAGCTCTCGATCCTGACCGGTTTCGCCGCCGTGTCCCTCCAGCCCAATGCGGGGTCGCAGGGGGAATATGCGGGACTGCTGGTCATCCGCGCCTATCATGAGAGCCGGGGCGAAACGCACCGCGACGTCTGCCTGATCCCGTCGTCGGCGCACGGCACCAATCCCGCTTCCGCCGCGCTGGCGGGGCTCAGCGTCGTCGTCGTCGGCTGCGACGACAAGGGCAACATCGACCTGAACGACCTGCGCGCCAAGGCCGAGGAACACAAAAACAACCTCTCCTGCCTGATGGTCACCTATCCTTCCACCCACGGCGTGTTCGAGGAGGAAATCCGCGAGATCTGCAACATCATCCACAAGAGCGGCGGACAGGTCTACATGGACGGCGCGAACTTCAACGCGCTGGTCGGGCTCGCCTGTCCCGGAAAGATCGGTGCCGACGTGATGCACATGAACCTGCACAAGACGTTCGCCATGCCGCACGGCGGCGGCGGCGGCGGGATCGGCCCCATCGGCGTGGCCGAGCACCTCAGCCCCTTCCTGCCCGGCCACCCGCAGGTGCAGACGGGCGGCGAGCAGGCCATCGGCCCCGTCTCGGCGTCGCCGTGGGGATCGGCCTCCATCCTCCCCATCACGTGGGTTTACATTTCCCTGATGGGAACGGAGGGATTGAAGCGCGCCTCGCAAATGGCGATCCTGAACGCCAACTACATCGCCAAACGGCTCGAAAAGTATTACGCCACGCTTTACAAGGGCAAGAACGGCTTCGTCGCGCACGAATGCATCCTCGACACGCGCGGCTTCAAGGACACGGCGCACATCAGCGTCGACGACATCGCCAAGCGTCTGATGGATTTCGGATTCCACGCGCCGACCATGTCGTTCCCGGTGCCGGGCACGCTGATGATCGAGCCGACCGAAAGCGAGCCTTTGTCCGAGCTTGACCGCTTCATCGACGCCCTCGTCATCATCCACGGAGAAATCATGAAGGTGGAGAAAGGCCAGTGGCCGCAGGGCGACAACCCCCTGCAACTGGCTCCGCACACGCTCGCCGACCTGACCGCCGAGGAATGGACGCGGTCATACACCCGGCATGTGGGCGCGTTCCCCTCGCCAAGCCTGATCGCGGACAAGTACTGGCCGCCTGTCAACCGCGTGGATCACGTCGCCGGCGACCGCAACCTCGTCTGCACCTGCCCGCCGGTGGACACCTACAGCAAAGCGGCGTAATACCGGATCAGATAAGCCCTCTCCTCTTTCCCGCCTTGCGGAAGATGAGGAGAGGGTGCATTGTCGCAAAAATAATTTTTGAGGTGCAGCGTCAGCCCTTCAACCCAATGTCCCCGCCGCCGGATCCTGCACGGAAACGCAAAAATTGTTACTGGCAGGAAGGGCGCGCATGGCGTTGTTTTCCAGCAGTTCCGCATAGACGTCAAGCGTGCCGGCGCACATTTTTTCGTTGGTGAAATGTTCGGCCACATATCCCATCGCCCGGGTGGCGAGTATCGCGCGCTGCCGCGTGTCCAGCGACACGGCCTCGGCAAGAGCAACGGAGAGCTGCTCCACGTCCCCGGGCGCGACCAGCCAGCCAGTCTCGTTCCGCATTATGGTCTCGCGGGCGCCGCCGTGATCCATCGCGATCACCGGACGCCCCATCGCCTGCGCCTCCACGGGCACGCGCCCGAACCCTTCCGGCACGAGCGAGGGCGACACCACAACCGTCGCCAGCATGTAGGCTGCCGGCATGTCGTCGCAGTTCGTGACGATCCGGACGTCGCCGCCCAGATCCTTGCTGCCGATATAGGCTTCCAGCTCCCTGCGATAATTCTCGTTTCCGGTATCGGAGCCGACGAACAGGCAGAAAATGTCTTTCTGCGCCAGCCGCCGCATCGCGTCGATCAGGAACATATGCCCCTTGATGCGGCTGATGCGCCCCGGCAGCATGATGACCGAAGCGCCGTCCGGGATGCGCCATTGTCTGGCGATCTTGATAAGCCTCTCCGGCGTCACAGAGTTGGGATGGAATTTCTCGATCGCCACGCCGCGATGAACGACGCGGATGAGCGCGGGATCGACGCCGTAATTCTTCTCCAGAGTGTCCGCCAGGAAATGCGACACCGCGATCACGCGCTCGCCCCGGGCGACCGACGAATTGTACAGCTTTTTCAGGGGCCCCGTGATTTTGTGGGCGGCGTGGCAACTGGTCACGTATCTGGCGGAAGTCCCCTGCACGGCGCGCCCCGCGCTCCAGGCAGGGGCGCGGCTGCACGCATGGACGACATCGACGTGGCAATCACGGACGATCTTCCGGAGCCGCCCGATGTTGGCGGCGATCGTCACCGGATTTTTGCTGTCCACCGGCAGGGTGACATGCGTCCCGCCGGCCTTGACGATTTCGCGCTCGCGGCTGCCTCCGGAGGAGACGACGATGGAATGCCCTCCGGCCCTGACGACGGCGGCGTTGATGTCGATCACGCCCTGCTCGACCCCGCCGGAGTTCAATGCAGGCAAAACCTGCAATATCGTCGGCGCATGCACGGTATCGACAAAATTGCGAAAAGCGACGCTGACGGTCTCCGACGTTCCGATCATGGCCCTGCCTCTTCCGAAAAACTTCCAGCCTTCCCTTTTTTTAGCCCCAAACAGCCGGAAACGCCAGAAAAATCTGTCTTGACAGCGTCCTGCCCGCGCGGGACATTATTCCGTGGTCTCCGGTCTTCGGAGAAAAACGCCTTAACGCTGTGGATTCACGCATGAAACCCGTTCCCTCCGAACCCGCCGGAAGCCCTGTCATCATCACTTTGCCTGACGGAAAGACGCTGACCTTCGAAGGAGCGGTGACGGGAGCCGACATCGCCGGAAAGATCGGCCCGGGGCTGGCCAAGGCCGCCCTGGCCGTCAAACGGGACGGCGAACTGATTGACCTTGGGCGCGAGATCTCCACCGACGCGAAAATCGAGATCATCACGCGCTCCTTGCCGGACGCTCTGGAACTGATCCGTCATGGCTGCGCCCACGTTCTGGCGGAAGCGGTGCAGCAGCTTTTCCCAGGCACGCAGGTCACCATCGGCCCCAACGTCGAGAACGGATTTTATTACGATTTCGCGCGCAAGGAACCTTTCACCACTGAAGATTTCACCAAAATCGAGGCGAAGATGCGGGAAATCATCTCCAAAAACGAGCCCTTCGTCCGCGAGGTCTGGAGCCGCGACGACGCCATAAAGCATTTCATGTCCGCCGGGGAAAACTACAAGGCCGAGATCATTCAGGGACTGCCTGCAACCGAGGACATCAGCGTCTACCGTCAGGGCCGGTGGATCGACCTCTGCCGGGGGCCGCACGTGCCCGCGACCGGCTCTATCGGAACCGCCTTCAAGCTCATGAAAGTCGCCGGGGCTTACTGGCGGGGCGACAGCAGGAACGCCATGCTGACCCGCATCTACGGCACCGCCTGGCGCGACCGGAAGGAACTGGACGCACACCTGCTCATGCTGGAGGAAGCCGAAAAGCGCGATCACCGCAAGATCGGGCGCGAGATGGACCTGTTCCACCTCCAGGAAGAGGCGCATGGCAGCGTGTTCTGGCACGACAAGGGATTCCGCATCTGGAAGGTGCTGGAAAAATACATCCGCGCGCGTCAGGAAGATTTCGGCTACATCGAAGTCAAGACGCCGCAGCTGATGAACAGCCGCTTCTGGGAAGCTTCCGGCCACTGGAGCAAATACCGCGAAAACATGTTCGTCGTTCCCGATGTCGTTCCCAATACCGAGGAAAACGGCAAAATCTTCAAGGAAGAGCCGAAGGATTTCCTGGCGCTGAAGCCCATGAACTGCCCCGGCCACATCCAGATCTTCAAGCAGGGCATCAAATCCTACCGCGACCTGCCGATCCGCATGGCGGAATTCGGCTGCTGCCACCGCAACGAGGCGCACGGGGCGCTCCACGGCCTGATGCGCGTGCGCCAGATGACTCAGGACGACGCGCACATTTTCTGCCGTGAAGACCAGATCCTGACGGAAACGTCCCTCTTCGTCGAAATGTTCGTCAAAACTTACAAGGACTTCGGGTTTGACGACGTCCAGCTCAAGATCGCCACGCGTCCTGCCGTCCGCGCCGGAAATGATGAAACCTGGGACAAGGCCGAAAAAGCCCTGACGTCCGCCATCGAAAGCCTCGGCCATAAATATACGCTCTCGCCGGGGGACGGCGCTTTTTACGGGCCCAAGCTCGAATTCCACGTCAAGGACGCCATCGGGCGGTCATGGCAGTGCGCCACCCTGCAGATCGATTTCGTCCTGCCGCAACGGCTGGACGCCACCTATATCGGGGAAGACGGGCAAAAACATTACCCGGTTATGCTGCACCGCGCTGTGTACGGAAGCTTCGAAAGATTCCTTGGCATGCTCATCGAAGCCTACGCCGGCAAATTCCCTCTCTGGCTGGCTCCTGTGCAGGCCGTCGTCGCGACCATCACCAGTGATGCCGACGCTTACGCCGAAAAGGTTATGGAACAGCTCAAAAAGGCCGGGATCCGCGCCGAGAGCGATCTCCGGAACGAGAAAATCAATTATAAAATACGGGAACACAGCCTGACAAAAACCCCGCAAATCTGGGTCGTCGGGAGACGGGAGACGGAAGAAGGAACCGTGGCTATCCGCCGTCTGGGGTCGGAGGCTCAGGAAGTCCTTGCACTTGACGAGGCAATCCGTAAAATCAGTATCGAATCGGCTCCTCCGCAATGAAGGACGATTCTTTCACTTTAACAACTTACAGGAGAGTCACATCGCCAACAAGCCACTGAACAACGGCCCGCGCATCAATACGCAAATCCGGGCCGACAATATACGCCTTATCGGCGCCGACGGGGAAATGATCGGTGTCGTGCCGGTTCGCGAAGCCCTGATCACCGCCTCCGAAGCCGGACTTGATCTCATCGAAATCTCTCCCAACGCCGATCCGCCGGTCTGTAAAATTTCCGACTTCGGCAAGTATCGTTATGAGCTCCAGAAAAAGGAAGCCGCCGCGAGGAAAAACCAGAAAATCGTTCTGACCAAGGAACTGAAAATCCGCCCCAATATCGAGGAGCACGATTTTCAGGTGAAGGTTCGCAGCGCCAAAAGGTTCATCGACGAAGGCGACAAGGTCCGCTTCACCCTGCAATTCCGCGGACGCGAATTCGAACACAAGGAACTCGGCATTGCAGTCCTCCACCGCATGCGGGGGGAGCTTGCCGAATACGCCAGGATCGAGCAGGAGCCGAAATTCGAAGGCGGTCAGGTCATCATGCTCGTCGTGCCGAAAATAGTCTAACGGGGGAAGCGCTGTCCGATCCGGCCTGATACGGCATAGCTTGAAAAATCTTGACGAACAGCGGGAGCAGGCATTGGCTGACCGACAGAAAACAGAACATTCGCAGTCCATGACGGACACCCTGCCTTTGATAAAACGGCTCGCCGGGATGTACATCGTGCCGCACTGGCGGAGCCTTGTTCTGGCAATGGCGTTGATGCTGATCTCGGCGGGCATGACGGGCTCCATGGCGAAGCTGATGGAGCCCGTCGTCGACAAGGTTTTCACGGACAAGAATTCCGCAATGCTGTGGCCGGTGGCTCTCGGCGTCTTTATCGTCTTCAATATCCGCGGACTGGCGACCTACGGCCAGGCGGTGATGATCAACAGGCTGGGGCAGCATGTGGTCAGCGACATCAACCGCGACATGTTCGCGCATCTGGTCGCTGCGGACCTGGCCTGGTTCCACGGGCGGCAAAGCGGCCAGTTGCTGTCGCGCTTCATTTCCGACACGGCGATGATGCGCACCGCCGTCATCGAGAGCCTGACGGGCGCGGGCAAGAACACCTTCACCGTCATCGCCCTGATCTGCGTGATGTTCTATCAGGACTGGCAGCTGTCGCTGGCGTCCCTTTTCGTTTTTCCGGCCGCGGCTTATTTCGTCGGAAAGCTCGGGCGCAAGCTGCGCAAGGTGTCGAACACCGTGCAGATGGAAACGGGGGAGCTGGCCAGCATGCTCAACCAGTCCTTCCAGGGCAACAAGCACGTCAAGTCCTACGGCATGGAGGAGCACGAGAAGGCCCGCATCAACAAGATCATCGGCAATATCTTCCGCCTGATGAACAAGTCCTTCCGCACGTCCGCCGTGATCTCGCCCATCTCTGAAACACTAAGCGGCCTCGCGATCGTCACGATCATCGTTTACGGCGGGTATCAGGTGATCGACGGGACGAGCACGCCCGGCAAGCTCTTTTCCTTCATCACGGCCTTTTTGCTGGCGTTCGAGCCGATGAAGCGGCTGGCCAAGCTCAGCAACACCCTCCAGATGGGACTGGCGGCGGCGGACCGGCTGTTCAAAATGCTCGATGTTCCGCCCGCCATCCGCGACAAGGCGGGGGCGACGGTTCTGGATGCAACCGTCCCTGTCGTTTTTTTCGACGGCGTCAGCTTCACCTATCAGGACGGCTGCGAGGCTTTGCGCGACGTTTCCTTCGAGGCGCCCGCCGGAAAGACCACCGCGCTGGTGGGGGCGTCCGGAGCCGGAAAATCGACCATTCTCAGCCTGATTCCGCGTTTCTACGACGTCACCGGCGGCGCCATCAGGATCGGCGGGCAGGACGTCCGCGACGTGACCCTCGCGAGCCTCCGCAGGAACATGGCGCTGGTCAGCCAGGAAATCGCCATCTTCAACGACACGATACGCGACAATATCGCCTACGGCTCGCTGCAGGCGACGGAGGAGGAGATCGTCTCCGCCGCAAAGCTTGCCGCCGCGCATGATTTCATCATGGAACTGACGGAAGGCTACGACACCCGCGTGGGCGAAAACGGCGTGAAGCTTTCCGGCGGGCAGCGCCAGCGCATATCAATTGCGCGCGCCATGCTCAAGAACGCGCCGATCCTGCTGCTGGACGAGGCGACGAGCGCGCTGGACGCCCATTCCGAACGGCTGGTTCAGTCGGCGCTGGAGCGTCTCCAGAAGGGCAGGACGACTCTCGTCGTCGCGCACCGCCTCTCCACCATCATCGGCGCCGACGTTATCCATGTGCTGGACGGAGGCAGAATCGTGGAATCGGGCAGCCATGCGGATTTGCTGGAGAAAAACGGCGCTTATGCGCGCCTCTACGGCACTCTTCTGAAAGAAACGGACTGAAGCCATGATGCGGATTTTGTTTTTTCTGATCCTCGTATACCTTGGCGTCGCCGGCATGGTCTATTTCAGCCAGCGCATCCTGCAATACGCGCCCAACCGCAACTACCCGGGAAAGCCTTCCGACAACCACGTCGCGGAGATGAAAGAACTCCGGGTCAGAACGGAAGACGGCCTCGACCTGCTGGCATGGTTCGCGCCGCCACGAAAAAAAGACGGAAAAGTCATCGTCCTGTACCACGGGAACGCCGGACATATCGGCGACCGCGCCGGAAAGATGCGCCTGTTCACCCGGGCGGGATACGGCGTCTACCTCTGCGAATACAGGGGCTATGGCGGCAACCGCGGCAGCATCAGCGAAGAGGGTCTTTACAAGGACGCACGTTCGGCACTTAAGTGGCTCGACGCAAACGGGTACCCGGCGGCGCAATGGATCCTCTACGGGGAAAGCATCGGCTCCGGCCCTGCGGTTCAAATGGCCAAGGAATTCCAGCCCGAGCTTCTGGTGCTGGAATCGCCGTTCAGCAGCGCGCTGGATGTGGCCAGGGGCGTATATTTCTGGCTGCCCGTCGATCTCCTGATGAAAGACAAGTTTGACAACATGAGCCGGATAAAAGACGTCCGGTCGTCCCTGCTGATTGTCCACGGGGAGGAAGACTACGTCATTCCCCAGTCTTTCGCCCGGAAGCTCTATGACGCCGCCAACCATCCCAAGCAACTGGTCGTGATCGACGGCGGGCATCACAACGACCTTTACGAGCACCACGCCGGCCACATCATTCTGGAGTGGCTGGAGAAGCAGCCATGAGCCTCTCACAGAAATCTTTAGTGGCTGAAGACGCGGCCATAAGCCTCGTCGAACAGGTCTTGCCTTGCTGCGCGTGGGTATCGCAACAAGCCCGTCACGTCAAAATCCATCCGGAGAAAATCCCCGCCTATGCGGAGTTCATACTGGGGCGGTACCGCCTTGTGACCGAAATGGACTCCAGCCTTCACCATGTTTCCGGCGATCCCGCAGAAACGGCGGCTTATTTTCTCGCGCTCGACAGCGTCAATTTCGGATCGGGATATTTTCCCTTCGCCGAAGATTACGGCATCAGACTTGACTATGCTGTCGTCGCCGGAAGCCTAAAAAAAGCTTTCGAGCGCGGCGAACTCAGAAAGCCGGAGCAATGGGTCAAAGCCACGCCGGAAGACTTTTCGCGGATGCTGCACGTGCCGATGGGCGCGCACCCGAAGCTGGATGAGCTTCTGTCTCTGTTCGCAGGACATCTGCGGAAAACGGGGGAGAAAATCCTTTCAGGGTATGGGGGTGAGCCGCTGCGCCTGCTGGAAGCGGCGGATTATTCCGCAGCAAAGCTGGCGGACATCGTGGCGGAGTGGGATAGTTTCAGGGGTGTGCATACCTACAAAGGCCGGAAAATCCCATGTTTGAAACGAGCGCAGATACTGGCGGCGGATTTGAATCTCGCGCTGTCCGGCTTCGCCGATATGGACAAGCTCACCACCTTTGCCGACAACCTGGTGCCGCATGTGCTCCGGTGCGACGGCATCCTTGAATATGACGCGGAGCTGACCTCGAAAATCGACAACGGCGTTTTGCTCCCTTCCGGAAGCGGGGAGGAAATCGAAATCAGGGCGGCGGCGGTTCATGCCGTTGAGCTGATGCGGCAGGCGGCACGGGATCAGGGACATGCTGTCACCTCCGTCAATCTCGACCACCTGCTCTGGCACCGTGGTCATGAACCGGCCCTCCGCGCAAAGCCCACTCACCGCACGCTGTCGGCGGATTATTGAGGGTCTGTTCCGAAACTTTTACAGCAAAAACATGGGTGTTTTTGCAATTCTCCGCGGGTTTTTGGCAGAAAGTGTAAGCGGCGGTGCGAAAGTGTACCGCGTAAACGGGTCTCCTTTAATCCTTGACCGGCTCCAGAATGCCGGCGGGCTTCTCTCCGCGCAGGCGGACATAGCTGACAACATTGCTGACCCTGCTGGCGTTGCGCGCATACCCGATCACACGGTCAAGCTCCTTCTGATCCTGCGCGATCCCCATCAGGTAGACGTTTCCGTTCACCGTATCGACGTTGTAATTGATGGACTGTATGTATTTGTCCAGCAACAGCTTGGTCTTGAGATTGCTGGTGGTCCAGCTGTCCGTGAGCATCGCCGTGATTCCGCTCCCGTCATCCACCGTGATTTCATTGAGTATCTGTTTCACCCCTTCGGCCTGCCACGCAAGGCGGATCGCCTCCACGCGCATGTCCGGATTGGGGACGGATCCGATGATGAGCACTCTGCCCTCCTTGACCGTCGTACTCAGCTTGCGGAACATCTCGAAATTATTCTTGAACCACAGGTCGTTGATCTTGAGCTGAATGGCGTTGTCCGTCATGGAGGTGCGGATGCCGCCTTCCTGCGCCGCAGCGACGCCCACCGTCGCCCCGACCCCCCGCCGCAACCCCGACCGGATTACAGCCGGAAGTCAGAAGCCAGAGGACGGAAATCAGAAACCGGAAACCGGAAACCGGAAATAACGGTCGAAAATTTTTTGTATTCTCAAGCATGGCAAACATCCCCCTCTTAGTTTCAGACTTCAGACTTCAGACTTCTGATTTCAGATTTCAGATTTCCGACTTCCGGTTTTCCGGCTTCAGAACGCATTCCGGATATGCCTCGGCCAGGCGCCGGGCGCCATGACCAGGGCGTCAAACCCCAGTTCCCAGCCAGTGTACTCCGGATGCTTTTGCAGGTAAAGTTCCGCCGCGCTCCTGACGCGAAACCTGTTTCTGGCATGAATGGATTCTACCGCCGCCGCCGCCGTTCCCCGCAGCTTGACCTCGATGAACGCCAGCCGCCGCCCCCTCCTGACGATCAGGTCGATTTCCCCCATCGGGGTTTTCCACCTCTCCTCCACCACGCGGTATCCCTTCAGACGCAGGTACAGTCCGGCGAACGCCTCGGCTCGAAGCCCTTTCTGGTGGCTTGTTTTCAATTTGGAGCTTCCTTGTCTCACTCCCCCCGCCCCTTCTCCCGCATGATCCTCGACTTCTCCCGGCCCCAGTCGCGGTCTTTTTCGACGGCGCGCTTGTCGTGCTGCTTCTTGCCGGTGGCGATGCCGAGCAAGACCTTGGCGATGCCGCGCTTGTTGAAAAAAACAGCCAGCGGCACGATGGTCGTGCCCTTGCGCTGCACCGCGCCCATCAGCTTGTTCAACTGGTTCTTGTGCAACAGCAGCTTGCGCGGACGGCGGACTTCGTGCTGCAACTTCACATGCGCCTTGACGTATTCGGGGATATAGGCGTTCAGCAGATACAACGCCCCTTCCTTCACTCCGGCATGGCTTTCATTGATGCTGGCCTGACCGCCGCGCAGGGATTTCACCTCCGTCCCCGTCAGGACGATCCCGGCTTCCAGCGTCTCCTCGATAAAATAGCTGAACCGCGCCTTGCGGTTGCGGGCGACGGTCTTTGAATTCGGGTCATCGTCTTTTTTGTTTTGTGCCATGCGGTTATCGACGGGTTATCCCTTTCCGACCTTTTTCAATTGTTTCCGGCCTGTTTTGAACAGCCCCGCGAACGTCATCGCATCGTCGAGCTTCCGGCGGGTGGGCGCGGTCACGGGAACCAGCGGCAGGCGCAGTTCTTCCGTGCATCTGCCCAGCCGCGACAGGCAGTATTTCGCCGGAGCCGGGCTGGTTTCGGCAAACAGGCTCTTGTGCAGCGGCAAAAGAACGTCGCGGACGCGCTCGAAATTTTTATAATCCTTCTTCTGCCAGTAAGTATGCAGCTCGGAGCAAAGCTTCGGCGCGACATTGGCCGTCACGGAGATGCATCCATGCCCACCCTGCGCCAGATAGGCCGCCACCGTCGCGTCCTCGCCGGAAAGCTGGATGAATTCATTTCCCAGCGCCGCGCGCAGTTGCAATGGCCGCGACAGATCCACGGAAGCGTCCTTGATCCCCGCGATGTTTTCCAGTCCGGCCAGGCGAACGACCGTGTCCACCGAAATTTCAACGCCCGTCCGCCCCGGCACATTATAAATGATTATGGGTATGCCGATTGCATCGTTGATCGCCTTATAATGTTGGTACAAACCTTCCTGCGTTGGCTTGTTATAATAGGGTGTTACGACTAGAATACCGTCTGCGCCGCTTTTTTCCGCGTAACGAGCCAGATCGACCGCCTTTTCAGTAGAGTTAGAGCCTGTCCCTGCGATTACGGGAACCCGTCCCCGCGCTACTTTGATGCAGGTATCGATCAGACCCTTGTGTTCCGTGTCATGAAGAGTGGGCGTTTCGCCTGTTGTCCCGCAAGGAACGAGCCCATGAGTGCCGCTGGCAATATGCCATTCGACAAACTTCTGAAAAGCCTCGGTATCGACTTTCCCCTTTTTGAAGGGAGTCACGAGCGCCACGATAGAGCCTTTAAACATCATCCTTCTCCTTCCAGGATACAGAAATTCCTGCGTACTTTACCTTTCATTCGCCAAAGGAGCAAGCGCAGCCGCGCAAAACCCCTGTTTTTATGCGGTCTGACGGCGGCACTGGCGTTTTTCGCCCTGTTCGTCCCTCTCCCCTCTGCCCGTAGCGAAAAACCGGCCTGGGACGTTTTCTCCGGCGCTCCGGATCAGGACTGGCAAAAAACATTCCGGGCGCTGAAGAAAAGCCGGGATCCGGTCGCCGGAAAACTCCTTGTCTGGCTCACCGTGACCGAAACCGGAATCCCCGTCGCACCCGACGACCTGATCCTTTTCACCCTGGAAAACCCCGGCTGGCCGAAGCTTCATGCCTTTCACAGCCGCATCGAGGGGAATATCGGTGCATCGTCCTTCCGTTCCCGTGAACTCATCGCATGGTTCGCCCGGAATCCACCAAAAAGCGCCGATGGACTCCAGACCTATATGACGGAGCTCCTCCGTAACGGTCAGAAGGACAAGGCCGGAACCGCCCTGAAAAAATTCTGGCGTTCCGCCGAACTGAACCAGAAAGAAACCGCCGCGCTGGCCGGTCTGTACCGGAATTTTTTTTCCGCCACGGATCATGCCGACCGCCTGGACAACCTGCTGTGGAAACGCCGTTATCAGGAGGCGTCTTACACGCTCCCTCTTGCCGGAAAGGACACCCGCAGCCTGGGCAAGGCGCGGATTGCCCTCGGACGTCTGTCCTCCAAGTCTCCCGAGCTGGTGCGCGCCGTTCCTGACAGGCACAGGAGTGACGAAGGGTTCATGTATGACCGCATCAGGTGGCGGCGGCAAATGAACATGGATGACGACGCCTTCGATCTCTTGCGGCAGATGCCTATGAACCCAAGGCATCCGGAATTGTGGTGGCAGGAGCGTAATATTCTTGCGCGCCGCGCCCTTGAAAAAGGAAACGCCGCACGCGCCTATAAAATCGCGCGGGAACACGGGATGACTTCCGGAGACGATTATGCCCATGCGGAATGGCTGCTGGGATGGATCTCCCTGCGATTTCTCGACCAGCCCGATATCGCCAACAGGCACTTTGACAATTTCCGCAAGGCCGTCAGTTCCGCGATCAGCCGGGCGCGCGCCGCATACTGGCTGGCGCGCACCGCCGAAGCCCTGAAACAGAAGAGCATCTCCCGCAACTGGGATCTTCTCGCCGCGCAGTTTCCCTCCACTTATTATGGCCAGCTCAGTTTTGAAAGGCTTTACGGCTCCGGAAACATCCCACAGTTCCGGGACGACCAGGTGTTCCCGAAAACCCTTCAAGAATTTGAGCGTGATGAGATGGTGCAGGCTGTCCGCCTGCTCGCCGGCGCCGGGCTGTCGAGGGTTGCCGATCCCTTCTTCGCCAAATTGCTGAAGGACGCAACAAAGAGATCCGATTTTGCGATGATCGCCAGGCTGGCGCGGGAAACGGGACGTCCTTATTTTTCCGTCGAAGCCAACAAGCAGCTTCAGCAGAAGCTGGGAGAGCTCCTGTTCACGGAAGGGTATCCACTCTTTTCCGCGCTGCCCATCGACAGGCCGGAAAGCGCCCTCGTTCACGCCATCGTGTACCGTGAAAGCATGTTCGATACGGCGGCCACAAGCCTGGCCGGCGCCAAAGGCCTGATGCAGCTGATGCCCGGCACCGCCAAGACTGTCTCAAAGAATATCGGCAAGAAATTCACCTCCGGAAAACTGACGGAGAATCCGCAATACAACATCGAGCTGGGCGCCTCCTACCTGCAGAGCATGCTGGACGCCTACGACGGGTTCTATCCCCTCGCCGTCGCCGCCTATAACGCCGGCCCCCGCAACGTCGATCAGTGGATAAGCCAGTTCGGGGATCCGCGCAGCGGCAGGGTTGATATCATCGACTGGGTCGAACAAATTCCCTTCTACGAAACGCGCAACTATGTTCAGAGGGTGATGGAATCATACTACGTCTACAAGCTGCGCCTTTTTGAAAGGCCGAAAACGATTCTGGAATTTACCAGCTCCAGATAGGTTCTGGCATTTACAGAAACACCGGCGGATTTTATTTTGGGTTTAACAGGCCAAGTGTTTGAAAAACATTTCCTGTTAAAGTAGAGTGGAAAAACCCTCCTCGGAAGGGGGGGCAAGCGGGAGGCTTTAGTTTAAAGAGTGCAGCAACAGGCGCAAAGAAGTCCGCACGAGGAATTTATCCTGACCGCCGTCATTGGAGGCCTGATATTCGGTCTGGCGTGGGTTGTCTGGTATTTTTTCCATGCGCAGCTTACAGAAATTTTGCGCTGGATCCGGATTTTCGAAATGTGGCTCGTTTCATTGGCGGTGAGTCAGGATTACGCCATGATGATCCCGGATATCGGCGTGCAGTACCTGAAGGTCTGGCGCGACTGGCTGCCGACGACCGACGTAAGCAACATCGGATTCCAGGAAATCCAGGTGATGACCCATATGGCTGTGGTGCCGCTGAAACCCCTTTTCGAAGGGCTTCTGGCCATAATGATATTATGGACGCTTTTTTTAGGTCCGGGCACCAGATATCGCCGCAAGATGTCCCTTGACATGCTCATGAAGGAGCAGGCAAAGGCCTTTCCGTCGATCGCGCCGTTTATCAAGTTCAATCCCCGGGAAAGTCCCTTCCGGGTGCTGGGGCAACTGGTTCCGGCCAAGCTCCCGATGTTCGCGGAAGCCCTCTCTCCAGAGGAGTGGATCGCCTTTCATGAAATCAGGGTCAAGGATCATCAGGTCGACGTGAATCAGACATATCAGGCCTTGGCGCTGCAATTGGGCCCGCGCTGGCAAGGTCCTTTCAAATTGCCGATTCACGCGCAGGGGCTCTATGCCGCCTTCGCCCTCCGTCATGCGCGAAAGCGCAAGGAATCCGAAGAGCTTCTGGGCCTGATGTCGCTGGCGTGGACGCCGAGGGGCGGGTACAGGCCCTCCTTCCGGCTCAGATCGCGGATTCGCAGGATCATCAAAAACCCGAAACTGGGCGGCGCCATCCAGAAATACGCGGATCGGCATGCCTATGCGACGACGGCGCTGCTGCGGTGCCTTGCCCGGGCGCGGGAAGAAGGTGGCGTTCTGGCGCCGGCCTCGTTCCTGTGGCTGCGGGGACAGGACCGGGCACTCTGGTATCCCCTGAATAATCTGGGGAGGAAATCCTACCATGCGGAAGCCGTCGGCGCCCTCGTCCACTTTACGAACGAATTGATCTCCGCACAAAAAATCCCGACGCCGCGTTTTGAAGACGTGATCAAGGGAATCGAAGCCTTCCTCCGTGGCCCCTCGTCACGGGCTATTCCGCCACGCGGCAAATAATAAAGGAGTTCCGTCAATGTTTTTTTCATCTCCCAAAAACAGCCTGAAGGCCAGCGTCGTCGACAACGCCCTGGTCGTGTCGTTTCTCTCGGCGGGAGAGCCCAGGGCCCTGCGCGTCGATATGGGGAAATTTCTGAGCTCCGCGCTGGAAATAAAGGAAAACCAGGGAAAGTTTTCTCTTGTCGTTACAGCCGGCGGCATGGCAGCGGAAGAAATCGGGGTTTTCCCCAGCAAGAAAAAGGCCGCCGAGGCCATGCAGGCGGTCGTTGACGCCATGCTGAGAGGCAGCAATCCCCCGCCCCCTGAAAAGACGGGCGGCGTGTTCATGGCACTCTTCAGGTTCGTACGCTTCCTTCTGCTGATGGGAATCGTATTTGCGTGTGTTGTGTTTATAACCAACTTTATAACGATGCGGCAGGCCGAGATCGGCAACGTGGTAAACGCTCCGGCGGTCAGAACCGGAGAGCAGCAGGCGCCCGTGGAGCCGCCGGTGCCCGCCGGGGTGCCGGTGCCCGCGGAACAGGTCCTTCCCGAGAATTAGAATCTTTAGAATCTGGAGAATTGGAGCCTAAGTGGCGCTAAAACCAAAATACGAATACAAACACGAGGATATCCCGCGGGATGCCCGTCCGCTGAGCGTCCGGCTTCTGGACGGGGCGAAGGATTCGTCGACGGCGGCGATCGTTTTTTGCATGGCGGCGGCGGGCATTCACGTCAACTCCTTTTTTGCGCTTTACTCGGATCTGATTTTTTTCTTTATGGCGCTTTACTTCTGGTGGCTGGTCACGCGCCCCGTTACCCTGACGTTCAAGCTGCCAAAGTCCGCCAATTGCAAGGATCCCAATTACAAGCGTCCGGACGGGTCGAAGGGAATGTCCGACGGCATCCTCTATCTCGGAAACAGCTCCGATACCGGGGAGGAAACGTGGTTCAACAACACCGACGCGCGCACGCACTGCCTTTATCTCGGCACCACCGGCTCCGGCAAGACCTTCGGCCTGAAATCTTTCTCGTGCAACGCGCTGTGCTGGGCTTCCGGCTACATCTACATCGACGGCAAGGCCGACACGGATTTGTGGAGCACGCTCTCCGCCATGGCGCGGCGCTTCGGCCGGGACGACGACCTGCTGATCATGAACTACATGACGGGAAATGTCGGCGGGCGCGTGCCTTCCAACACCCTCAACCCGTTTTCATCCGGCTCGGCGTCCTATCTCACCAACATGATCGTGAGCCTGATGCCGGACGCCGACGGCGACAACGCGATGTGGAAGGAGCGCGCCGTCTCCCTCATCAGCTCCATCATGCCCTGTCTGGTGTGGAAGCGGGACAACCAGAACATCCCCCTCAGCATCGGGGTCGTGCGCCAGTACCTGACCTTCAAGGCGGTCATCAAGCTGTCGCGGGACAGCACGGTGCCGGAGCACCTGCGGACGGGGCTGCGCTCCTATCTCAATGAATTGCCGGGGTATGTGGACACGGTGTTCGACGACGAAGGCAACGAAAAGCCCATGCCTCCCGACGCCGGCGCCGTGGACACGTCCGTCCCGCGCCAGCAGCACGGCTATCTGTCGATGCAGTTCACGCGGTCCATGTCGTCCCTGGGCGACGACTACGGATTCATCTTCGACACCCAGGCGGCGGACATCGACATGCAGGATGTGGTGCTGAACCGCCGCATCCTCGTCGTCCTCATTCCGGCGCTGGAAAAATCCGGCGACGAGACGGCCAACCTCGGGAAAATCATTTCCTCGACCCTGAAAGGGATGATGGGGGCGACGCTTGGCAGCACGGTCGAGGGCGACACCGCCACCGCCATTGAAAACAAGCCGACCACCTCCTCCACGCCCTTCATGGCGATCTTCGATGAAGTGGGTTATTACGTCGCGCAGGGGATGGCCGTCATGGCCGCCCAGGCGCGCAGCCTCGGGTTCTCCCTGATCTTCGCCTCGCAGGATTTGGCGGCGATGGAGAAACGCGTCAAGGAAGAGGCACGGTCCATCACGGCGAACTGCAACATAAAAATTTTCGGCAAGCTCGAGGACCCCACCACGACCAAGGATTTCTTCGAGAAGACGGTCGGGACGGCGATCGTGACGGAAGTCTCCAGCTTCGCCCGCGGCCAGCCGGGCACTCTGGGCAGAGGCTATATCGACACGCAGAGCGCCGGCGTCCAGTTGCGGGCGCGCGTCACCTACGATGCCCTGAAAGGGTTCGGCGAGGGACGCGCCATCTGCTCCTTCGGCACCACAGTGAACGAAGTGCAAATTTTCAATTCCGACATCGGCCATGCCAAGGCGATGCGCGTCCACCGCTTCCTGCCCATTCCGCCGCCGTCGGAGGCCGCGCTCGAGGGTCTGCACATGGTGGACAGCATCCTCCGCCGCTTCCGCAATCCCAAGTGGGATCCGGAACAGGTGCAGATGCTGCCGAACACGGATATCGATGCCCTCGTCCGAGGCCTCGCCGCCGCCAAAGAAGCGAACGTCGCACTGCTTCTTGAGTACGGCATACAGGCTATCGCCTCCGTCGCCGCGGCTCATAACACGATCAAGCCGGAAGACGCGATGCCGCCTCCCGCTGAGGGGCAGGAAGCGGCGGCGACCCTCCATCCGCCACCGCCCGTGAGGGAGGCGGAAAAATCTGCGGCGATAGCCATATCCAAGGTCGGCGGGCCGTTGAGCTGGAGCGAAGTCATCGGCGCCAGCGATGCCGTAAGAAAGATCAACCCCGATGCTCCGGAATCGCAACGACGCGCCGCGCCGCCGGTGAGGCCCGGTGAAGAAGCGGCGGCGGCTCAGATCAAAACGCCGTTCAGCTGGGGAGACGTCATCGGCGCCGCGCCTGCCGCGCCTGAGAAACCCTCCGCCGACGAGGCGGAAAAACCGCAGGTCAGCTGGGAAAATCTCATCGAGAATGCCGATACTTCCAAAAAAGAATAGACGCCTGTTAAATCACTTCCGGCGCCGGATGCCGATGCACGGCATGTGCCTGCACCGTGCAGTCGGGGCGGCATGGCGAAACGGGGAAGTCTATCAATAATACCAATCCCCCACAGTGCACGGCTCATTTTCCCTGATAACCCGTGTCGCCGCCGCGTTTTATATTTGGCGGCGAAGTCATGCGGGACTCATCGTAAATTTTCTTGTCGTGCGTTTTCCCTTCGCGCGAAGGCGATATCGCCGCGATGACCGGCCGTCCGTCTTTTGGACGACGATAGACGACGACCTGATTCTTCATCATATGCGTCTTCTTTTTTCCCGAGTAGAATTTGCGCTGTTCTATACAGCTTCGCGGGCGATTGATCCGCTGCTCCGTGCCGTCAAAAAAAGGGTGG
>JAZDGQ010000078.1:0-10860 GCA_043806835.1 Pseudomonadota bacterium
TCAACCGCATAAACGTCACGGGCCGTTTCGCCAACCGCGCCGCTTCTCCTTCCAATTCCATGACAATCCCCCCTGAGTCACAGGACTCATGGAATCACAGCTTTTTTCTAAAAGGAACCCCTAATCGTGCAATGACTCTAACAGTCCAGATCATATGCGGCAATACCGGAGCGGGCGGCTGCGCGCATGAAACAGCCCTCCTTAACTTCTGTCGCCTACCCCTCCCCCGCGTCACGGATCACCGCCGCCGACACGACTTCCTCGCTGTCCTCGATGCGGAAAAGGGTGACGCCCTGGGTCTGGCGGCCGACGAAGCGGACGTCGGCGACAGGCATGCGGATGATCTGCCCGCCGTTGGTGACGAGCATGACCTCGTCGCTGTCCTTCACGTTGAAGGTGCCGACGATTTCGCCGTTGCGCCTGCCGAGCTTCATGTTCCAGATGCCCGAGCCGCCGCGCCCCGTGACGCGGTATTCGTAGGAGGAGGTGCGCTTGCCGAACCCCTTGCTCGTCACGGCGAGCAGGAAATCCTCCCTGCGGGCGAGTTCGTCGAAGCGCTCCGGCGTGAGCACGATGTTCGTGGACGCCGTTTCTTCCTCATCGGATTCAACGCCTTCCTCCTCCACCTGATTGCGTGTCTTGGAGGCCATGCGGAGATAGGCGATGCGCTCCTCAGGAGTCGCTTCCGTGTGCCTGACGATGGAGATGGACATGACCCGGTCGTTCTCCATGAGCCTGATTCCCCGGATGCCGGTGGAAGCGCGGCTCTTGAACACGCGCAGATCCTCGACCGAAAAGCGGATGGCCTTGCCCTTGCGGGTGGAGAGCACGATGTCGTCCCCGTCGGTGCAGGTGCGGACGTCGATCAGCGTCTCGTCGCCCTCGAGCTTCATGGCGATCAGGCCGTTGGCGCGGATGTTGCGGAAGTCGGAGAGGCTGTTGCGGC
The DNA here is from genome assembly GCA_043806835.1 of Pseudomonadota bacterium. Lineage (GTDB taxonomy): Bacteria > Pseudomonadota > Alphaproteobacteria > Micavibrionales > UBA2020 > PALSA-926. Next base: position 947 of record JAZDGQ010000078.1, read on the forward strand.
GGACAGTGCCGTGCGAGGTGGCGAAAACGGCGTCGAGATTGTCCCATGTCTCCTCGTCTTCGGGAAGCGGCATGACGACGGAGATTTTTTCGCCCTGCGACAGCGGCAGCAGGTTCACGAAGGCTTTGCCCCGCGCCTGCGGCGTGCCGAGGGGCATGCGGTAGACTTTCATCTTGTGGGCGATGCCCTTGTTGGTGAAGAGAAGGACGGGCGTATGCGTGCTGGCGATGAAAAGGTCGGTGACGAAATCCTCTTCCTTTGTAATCATTCCGGTGCGTCCCTTGCCGCCGCGCTTCTGGGCGCGGTAGGCGGAAAGAGGCACGCGCTTGACGTAGCCAGCGTGGCTGACGGTCACGACCATGTCTTCTTTCTGGATCAGGTCTTCGATGTCGGTCTCAAGCTCCAACGGCACGAGTTCGGTGCGGCGCGGCGTGGCAAAACGGGTTTTAATATCGACCAGTTCGTCGCGGAGCAGCTTCATCAGCTTCTCGCGGCTGCCGAGGATGGCGAGATATTCGGCGATCATGCCGGTGACTTCGCGCAGCTCGTCGCCGATCTTGTCGCGTTCCAGCGCGGTCAGACGGTGCAGGCGGAGGTCGAGGATCGCGCGCGCCTGAATTTCCGACATCCTGTAAGTGTTCTTGTCGCTGACGGGGTATTGCGGATCGTCGATCAGTTTTATCAAAGGCGCGACATCGCCCACGTTCCAGTCGCGGGAGGTCAGTTTCTCCCGCGCGTCGTTGGGGTCTGATGCCTTGCGAATGATCGCGATCACCTCGTCGATGTTGGCGACGGCGACGGCCAGCCCCGCCAATACGTGGCCGCGCTCCCGCGCCTTGCCGAGTTCGAAAATGGTGCGCTTGGTGATGACTTCCTCGCGGAAGTTCACGAAGGCCGCGATGAAGTCCTTCAGGTTCATCAGCAGGGGGCGGCCATAGTGCAGCGCCAGCATGTTGGAGCCGAAGGAGGTTTGCAGCGGCGTGAATTTGTAAAGCTGGTTCATCACGACATCGGGAATGGCGTCTTTTTTCAGTTCGATCACCACGCGCACGCCGTCGCGGTCGGATTCGTCGCGCAGGTCGGAGATGCCTTCGACGATCTTGTCGCGCACGATCTCGGCGATGCGCTCCAGCAGGCGCGACTTATTCACCTGATAGGGCACTTCATGGACGATGATCGCGGTGCGGTCCTTGCGGATTTCCTCGACGGAGGTTTTCGCCTGCATGATGATGGAGCCGCGCCCGGTGTGGAAGGTGCCGAGGATGCCGTTCCGCCCCAGCACGCGCGCTCCGGTCGGGAAGTCGGGGCCGGGGATGATGTCAACCAGCTCGTCGATCGTGATATCGGGATTGTCCACATACGCGCAGCAGGCGTCGATCACTTCGCCGAGGTTGTGCGGCGGGATGTTGGTCGCCATGCCGACGGCGATGCCGGACGCGCCGTTGACCAGCAGGTTCGGGAAGCGGGCGGGCAGGACGGTCGGCTCCAGCGTCGATTCATCGTAGTTCGGCTGGAAATCGACCGTCTCCTTGTCGATGTCCTCCAGCATCGTCTCGGCGGCCTTGTTGAGGCGCGCCTCGGTGTAACGCATGGCGGCGGGCGGGTCGCCGTCCATCGAGCCGAAGTTGCCCTGTCCGTCCACCAGCATCAGGCGCATGGAGAAATCCTGCGCCATCCGCACCATCGCGTCGTAAATCGCGCTGTCGCCGTGCGGGTGGTACTTACCCATCACGTCCCCGACGATGCGCGCGGACTTTTTGTAGGGTTTCCCGCTGTCGTAGCCACCCTCGCGCATGGCATAGAGGATCCGGCGGTGGACGGGCTTCAGGCCATCGCGGACGTCGGGCAGGGCGCGGCTGACGATCACGCTCATCGCATAAGCGAGATAGGAGGTCTGCATTTCCTCTTCAATGGTGATCGGGGAAATATCAGATCTTTTCACGGTATTCTCGGTCACAGTCCAAGCCTCATTTATGTTTCTGGAATAACTGCCCTTTTTAGCATTTTTCGGGGTGGGGAACAAACGGCTCGACGGAGATATTTAACAGAATATGAGCCTATCTTGCGTGATCTGAATTTGAGCATAAAAATTCAATAAAAACAGAGAACTTCAAAGATATTATGTATTTAGAAAGACATTTTTATCCCCTGTAGGGCGATATGCCTATTTTCCCTGATGAAAAACGAAGTGTTATTTCATCACCATATTGAAGGGAGGGAATTTTTTCAGCGATAATTTCCATCATGGTGGGCGGCTGGAGATGATCCGTTTTCGTGAAGGGATCCGGCTGGTAAAGCACGCCGCGGTATTCGCGTCCTTTGTGCGCGGCAACCGTCGTCACGATAAAGAAATTTTCAGGAGGAAGAATGTCCGTCCATGCGACGGCCTGAAGGGAAAAATCCGGTTTCAGGATATGAAATTCATTTGGCAGAATTGAAACGTTCAATGTTCCACGCATCCAGTTTTTGCCGATGATGAGGTCAAAATCAACCCCCTGCTCGCGAAAAAAGGCGTCTTGCATCGCAATTGTGCCGCCCGGGGAATTGAACCTTTTATCTTTCCCCGACTGCCCCGACGCAATGCGATAACCCTCAATGATTTTTCCAGATACCGTTATCATGACTTCACTTTGGTCATTGTGCGCTCGCCTTTGCAATCCCCATAAATTCTTCCGCCTTCAGGCTGGCGCCTCCGACCAGAGCGCCGTCGACGTTGGGGAGATGCAGAATTTCCCTGGCATTGGAAGCCTTGACCGATCCCCCGTACAAGATGGGCAGTTTTCCGGCTTCGTCGCGAATCAGGGCGTGCATGTGCCGGATGTCGTCGCCGGAAGCCGTCTTGCCGGTGCCGATGGCCCAGACCGGCTCATAGGCGATCACAGTGTTCTCCTCCGTCGCCGTGGCGGGAATGGAGTCTTTCAACTGTCCGGTCACGACATCGTCCGCCTGTCCGGAAGTTCTTTCGCCGTCCAACTCGCCCACGCAGATGATGGCGACAAGACCAGCCGCATGGGCGGCTTTAGCTCTGGCCGCCACGCTTGCGCTGGTTTCCCTGTTCTGCTGGCGGCGTTCCGAATGGCCGACGATCACATGGGTGCAGCCCAGATCCTTCAGCATTTCCGCCGCAATTTCGCCGGTGAACGCGCCCGAGGACTGGTCGTGGCAGTTCTGGGCGCCCAGGCCGATGAGAGACCCTTTCAGCGCCTCCGCCACCAGAGGCAGCATCGTCGCAGGCGGGCAGAGTATCATATGGAAAGAAAATGGCTCGTCCCCTTTCATGGAAGCCTTTAATTCCAGGATTCTTTCGCGACTATCCGCCGTCAGGCCGTTCATTTTCCAGTTTCCGACAATCAGTTTTGGGAAAGACATTACGTTTTCTCCTTTGCTTTCTTGGTTCATATTCGCTAAATATCTGACTGTTATCAAGCCGCCTGACAACCAAAGGATACTTTTGTGCTCAAGGAAATGCGCGAAGGCGCAAAATCAACCGCGCTGAAGCTGGTTCTGTTCGGCCTCCTGCTGCTGGCGATGGTCGGCCTGGTGCTGATGGATTATCAGGGGATGTTCAGGCGTGGCGTGCGGAACAATACGATCGTCAGTTATGACGGGGGGAAGCTGACGGCTCCCGAATTCGACCGTATCGTGCAGTCCGCGCTGCGCGCCCGGAACATAAAGCAAAGCGACGCCTACCGCGCGGGGCTGCCGCAGCGGATTCTGAAGCAGGAGATCGACAGCCGCCTGTTCTCCATGGCTGCCGCGGACATCGGGCTGCGGGTGGATGACGCGCTGGCCGCAAGGCAGGTGAAGGATATTATCGCCCCGCTCGTGGAAAAAGGGATGTCCGAGAAAGACGCCCTGCAGCGCCTGCTTCAGGTTTACGGCGTCGGTGAAAATCAACTGGTCTCCTCGCTGAAGTCGCAGATCGCCTCGCAAATGCTTCTCGACGCCATCGTCGCAGGGGCGCATGTCCCGCAGCAGATGATCGATGATGTATTGAAATACCGGCATGAATGGCGTCGCGGCGAATATTTCCGTCTGACGGCGGAGGATGCCGGCGCGGGCAAAGACCCCTCGGAGGCGGAACTGAAAGCCTATTACGATTCTGTTTCCGGCCAATACGCCCTGCCGGAATACCGCACGCTGTCGGTGCTCGTGCTGGATGAGAAAGTGCTTGGAGATGAGATCGGGATTTCCGAGGACAAGCTGAAACAATATTACGACGAGAACATCGCGGATTACAAAAGCCCGGAAACCCGCGTGATCTCGCAGGTTGTTGCTTCGGACGAAGAGACGGCAAAACAGGTCTACGCCGCCGCCCTGAAAAACAAGGACATGCAGAAAGCGGCTGAAACTGTCGGCAAGGCCAGCTTTATCAAATCCGCCGCCTATACCAAGGCCTCCATGGCGGTCGAACTGAGCAAGGCCGCTTTCTCGGAACACTTCGCAGAGGTGCTGCCACCCCTCAAGAGCCCTCTCGGCTGGCATGTCCTCCATATCGAGAAGGTCACTCCGCCCGTCGTCAGGTCTTTCGAAGCCGTGAAGGAAAGCATCGAGAAAGACCTTTCCCAGGACAGGGTCTCCGAGGCCCTCTACCAGCGCGCCAACAAGATCGATGACGAAATCGCGGGGGGCAGGAGCGTGTCCGACGTCGCCCGGGAAAACAATATACAGGAAATCGTTCTGGAGAAAATAAACGCCCTCGGCATGGGGGCAAACGGTAAAAAACAGGATGCGGCGCTTCCCCTTTTCGACAAGGTGGTCGAGAATGGCTTCAGGCTCGGAAAGGGCGCCGTCAGCCCGCTGATCGAAACGCCGGAAGGCGCTTTCATGATCGTCGGCGTCAGGGACATTTTCCCTTCCGAGCAACAGCCGTTCGACAGGGTTCGCACGGATGTTCTCGCCGCCCTGAAAGCGGGCAATCAGGCCAGGGTGCTTGGCGACAGAGCCTCAAAAATCATGGAACGCCTGAAACAGGGTGAAACCTTCGGTAAAATCGCCGTAGAGAGCAAAAAGACGGTGCAAACGACGGAACTGGTGCAGCGCGGAACCCCGGCGGCCAGAGCGAAGATGGAGGACGGCCTGATGAACGCCCTCTTTTCTCTCGGTGGAGTCGGGCAGGCGACGGCGGTCGGGGGCGACAATGCCGTCATTCTCCTCCGCCTTGCGGAACGCAAGGTGCAGTTCCCGAAGGAACTCGGCAAGGATGCTGCGGAAGGGATCGAACCCCTTCTGAATCGCTCGCTTGCTCAGGATCTGCAGGAGCAGTACCGCATGAGCCTGATGGCCAAATACAACGTGCATGTCAACGACAAGCTGATGAACGAGATGTATGCGCCGAAAGAGGACGCCGGCGCGGGCGCGGAGGAGTAATGCTTTCAACCATTGTTTCAACAACATGAACGGAGAACACCATGCCATCGGATATTGAGATCGCGCAAAAAGCGAAAATGCTTCGCATCCCGGAACTGGCCGCGGAAAGGCTGGGAATCGCGGAAGAGCATCTCGAGCCCTACGGGCATTACAAGGCCAAGGTGTCGCTCGGCTACATCGACAGCCTGAAGGACAGGCCCGACGGCAAGCTGATCCTGGTGACGGCGATCAGCCCGACGCCTGCGGGCGAGGGCAAGACCACCACCACGGTCGGCCTCGGCGACGCGCTCAACCATATCGGCAAGAAGGCGGTGATCTGCCTGCGCGAGCCGTCGCTTGGTCCCGTGTTCGGCATGAAGGGCGGCGCCGCCGGCGGCGGCTACGCCCAGGTGGTTCCGATGGAGGACATCAACCTGCACTTCACCGGGGATTTCTCCGCCATCGCGCTCGCTCACAACCTGCTGTCGGCGCTGCTGGACAACCACATCCATCACGGAAACGAGCTGAATATCGACGTGCGCCGCATCGCGTGGAAGCGCGTGGTGGACATGAACGACCGCGCGCTGCGCGACATCGTGGTGTCGCTGGGCGGCGCGGCCAACGGCTATCCGCGCCAGGACGGCTTCGACATCGTGGTGGCCTCCGAAGTGATGGCGATTTTCTGCCTGTCGAATTCCCTGGAAGACATGAAAAACCGGCTGGGCAACATCGTCGTGGCATACACCCGCGACCAGAAGCCGGTCACGGCCCGCGACCTCAACGCCCACGGCGCGATGACGGTGCTGCTGCGGGACGCGCTCGCGCCGAACCTCGTGCAGACGCTGGAGAACAGCCCGGCCTTCATCCACGGCGGCCCGTTCGCGAACATCGCCCACGGCTGCAACTCGGTGATCGCCACCAAGGCCGCGCTGAAGCTCGCCGATTACGTCGTGACCGAAGCCGGTTTCGGCGCGGATCTCGGCGCGGAAAAATTCATCGACATCAAGTGCCGGAAAAGCGGCCTGCGTCCCTCTGCGGTGGTGATCGTGGCCACAGTGCGCGCCCTCAAGTACCACGGCGGGGCGGATCTCAAGACGATCACGCAGGAGAACCTGGACGCGCTCGACAAGGGGCTGGTCAATCTGGAGCGTCATGTCGACAACGTGCAAAGGGTGTACGGCGTCCCCTGCGTCGTGTCGATCAACCACTTCACCAGCGACACCGCGGCCGAAGTCGAGAAGATCAAGGATCGCATGGCCAGGCTCGGCGTCAGCGTCGTGCTGGCCACGCACTGGGCGGACGGCGGCAAGGGCGCCGTCGATCTGGCGAAAACAGTCGTCGAGACGTGCGGGAAAAAGTCGGCGTTCAGCTTCGTCTACGACGATCAGGACAGCCTGTGGGACAAGGTCTGGAAGATCGCGAAGAAAGTCTACCGCGCTTCCGAAGTCACCGCTGACGCCAAGGTGCGCGGTCAGATCAAAAAGTTGCAGGACGACGGTTACGGGCATTATCCGGTCTGCGTGGCCAAGACCCAGTATTCCTTCTCCACCGACGCGGGCCTGCGCGGCGCGCCCGAAAATCACACGATCAACGTGCGGGAAGTGCGGCTGGCGGCCGGCGCCGAGTTCGTGGTGATGGTCTGCGGGGACATCATGACCATGCCGGGCCTTCCCAAGGTGCCTTCAGCCAATAAAATCGACCTGATCGACGGCAAGGTGGTGGGCTTATTCTAGGCCCTTCATGCATTCACAGTAGCGCCCTTGTGCCGGCATTGCGGATACGCTGGCCTATAATACCGAGCATAAACTCCTGTTCAAGTGCATCAGGCGATGAGAGAAAGGGCGGCCGCAGAGGTCATGCAGGATCAAACCGGGAAAGTCAAAGATGTTCTCGACGAGTATTGCCGTCTGTACGACACGCTTGAAAAATATGCCGTAAAATTTTCCGGAAATCCGTTTTCATGCGATCCGAACGGCCTTTCTTTGGGCAATCCGGACATCGCCCGCGCACATTCGAATATGGTTTGCGCCATGTCTCATGACTTCACGGACGCCGAGACCGCATGGCTGGTTACGCACCCTGAAGTCATGGCGCGCCGGGATCGTATGTGGCGCTGGCTGTCTCTGGCCGAAACGGCGATGGAACGCCAGTACAGCGCCAGGTTTGACGGCAGCGATCTGCGTTGTTTTGAAATTTATGGGAATCTTGTCGACGTCGAGCTGAAACAGCTCGGTTTCCCGCATGAAAAAATCGCCCTGAGAGATTTTGAAAGCATCGCTTTTGTCGGCGCCGGGCCTTTGCCCCTGAGCGCGATCATGATCCATCGAAAGACGGGTCTTCCCGTAACATGCATCGACAGCAGCAGGGATGCCGCAATATTAGGAAAAGAGTTCATAGACAAATGCGGCCTGAGCAAAGGCATATCCTATCGTCACATCAGAGGCGATCAGGTTGATTATTGCCTCCATCCCTGCATCTTTATCGCGGGGCTGGCGCAGGACAAGGAAAGCATCGTGCATCGAATCGGTATGAGTCACTGCGGCAATACCGTCGCCATCCGGAGCGCCATGGGCGTCGGCAGCCTTCTGGACAAGCCCTTATCAAGTCAGATGAGCGAACTTCTTCACGTCTGTTTTGACCGGCATACGCCCGCGCTTCCCCCGTTCTTCAATGCGACGTGGTTCTCCTCGCGGCCTTTCTGGCGTTTCACGGACGGGATGAGCACTGAAATTATTCATATGGAATAAATAGCGCAACGGCAGTACACTGTTTCGCTGGAAGGGTAATCCAGCGGGGTTAGTGATGCTTTACGTCCAGCAGTCTTTGGGTCCGGAAGAAGAAGTCCTGATGGGGGGGCGTTTTCACTGGATGTATACCGTTCAGGCCGTGTTCTGGATCATTTTCGGCCTTGCGATCGGCATCGCAGTCGGTTACGGAGCCATCTGGATGACGGTGACATCGGCCATCCGTGAAATGTATCCCGGATTGCCGGATGAATTGTTCGACAAAGCCTGGGACATTGTCGTAAAGGAAAAGGGAGGGTACCTGAAGATTCTCTGGTCGCTGCACCCTGTTTTGCGGTTTTCCATTCTCGGGTTTTTCATGCTTGGCCTGTTTTTTTTCATGCATCTGATGATCGTCAAGGCCACCACGGAAATCGCCGTGACCAACGAGCGCGTGATCTACAAGAAGGGGATGATCGCCCGCCATGTGGGGGAACTCGGGATCGACCGCATCGAGGGGACTTCCGTCAGCCAGGAACTCTGGGGACGCATTCTGGGGTATGGGAGCGTGACCATTCGCGGCATGGGCGTCGGCGAGGTCATCCTGCCCCCTATCGAAGACCCGATAGCTTTCCGCCAGGCCGTTCAGGAGGCCCGCGTGATGAAAAGCAAGGGCAGCGACGGGAGGAAAACGGAGAACAACGATTTTTAAGAATTTCCCGCCCGGCGGGAATCAGAGCCGGCTATCGCACCTTTTTAAAATGATCCCATCCGCCGTTTTCGAGCGCACACGGCTCTCCATGAAGAAAATAGCGGAGAACGCCGGCGTTTCCGGTGACGTCTCCGATCCTGAAAAGGGGGCGGCGGAACATTGAAAGAAAATCCGCAGAAAGCCGGGCGAACGCCTTCGGAGCCACAGTGAAAAGAAGGCAGTAATCCTCCCCTCCGGAAGAGGCCAGTTCATATGCGTTCCATTTACGCATGGCGCAAACGCTTCTGAGATCTTTCGACAGGGGCAGCCGGTCCAGATGAATATCGATCCCGCACCCGGAGCTTTTGATAAGACGCCTTGCGTCCGAATCGATGCCGTCCGAAACGTCCATCATGGCGTGAACCCCGCTTTTCCGTCCGAGCCACCGGCCTTCCGGAACATGCGGCTCCGGCCTGTGATGACGGCGGACAAGACGTTTTTCCGTAGGGCTCAGGGGTTTTTGTTCCAGCAGAACCTTCAGCCCCGCGCCGGAATCGCCGAGCCTCCCGGTCACGCAGACCAGATCGCCCGGTTCTGCCAGGGATCTGAATTTGATATGCCTGTTCTGAATATTTCCAAGCGCCGTTATATTGATAACAACGCTTTCCTTCGATTGCGTCGTGTCCCCTCCGAGAAGGCGAACGGCGTATGCCTCCGCCAGACGCCGGAAACCCCTGAAAAAGCGGTCAACCCATTCGACGGTCAGATCCGGCGTCAGCCCCAGAGACAGGAAAACGAAGGCGGGCGTCCCTCCCATGGCAGCAATATCGCTCAGGTTGACGGCCAGCGACTTGTGCCCCAGTTCCTCCGGAGAAATGGCGCTTCTGATGAAGTGACTTCCTTCGACGAGCATGTCCGTCGTCACGAGAAGCGAGCGCTTCTGGTTCCAGGGGATGACGGCGGCGTCATCCCCGATGCCGGTGATGCCCCGCGGCAGATTCTTAAGGAAATCCACGGAGACCCTGTCGATGAGGCCGAATTCGCCGATGTCCGATAACTTCATAAAGGGACGCTCCCTGCCCCCGTTTTGTAAACCTGCCGGCTTGAAAAGTCAAATATGGAACCCCCTCATTTCGGTTGAGGACATCCCG
>JAZDGQ010000079.1:0-13864 GCA_043806835.1 Pseudomonadota bacterium
TCCCGTTCTCCCTTGCTCAGGCGTACAACATACTTCTTTACTGCTATCGTCTTGAACTTCATGGTCACCTCCATCGCTCACCTTACGACAAAAGCAAACCGCTGTGAATCCTTATCAATCTGAATGATTTAGGCCACTAGCAGATGTCCATGATTCCGAAAAGTGTTTGTTTTTTGTTTTGATTTCAAGATCTTCCGAACCATAATAGCGTACCTGCGAACTCTTTCAGGAGGTCTCCATGTTTGAAGTTCTGACCGCCGCCGAAATGGCCAAAGCCGATGCCTCCGCAATTGCGGGGGGCGTTCCCGGCATCCGGCTTATGAACGCCGCAGGAGCCGCCGTCGCGCACAGAATTGTCGAGGAGTTCAAAACCTGCCCCGTTCTTGTGCTCTGCGGCCCCGGAAATAACGGCGGAGACGGATTTATCATCGCGCAGCACCTGAAAAAGGCGGGCTGGACGGTGCGGGTCGCCTGCCTCGTGAAGCGCACCGCCCTGAAGGGCGACGCCGCCCTCGCCGCCAAAGACTGGGAGGGCGAAATTGAAACCCTCAATTCCAGCCTTTCCGTGCATCAGACCGGCCTGGTCGTCGATGCGATCTTCGGCACCGGTTTCGACCGCGCCCTGGATCTGGAACTCGTCATCCTGTTCGAGAAAATCAGAACCCGAAAAATCCCCGTCGTCGCCGTCGATGTGCCGACGGGGCTGAACGCCACGACGGGCGCCGCCGACCCGGAAACACTAAAGGCCGCCCTCACCGTCACTTTCTGCCGCAAGAAGATAGGACATCTCCTGCTGCCGGGGAAAATTCATTGCGGCAGAATTGTCGTCGCGGATATCGGTATCACCGACGCCGTCGTCGCGGCGCTGAACACGTCATGCTTCGAGAATCATCCCGCGCTGTGGCTGAAGAGTTTTCCCCTGCCGGATGCCGAAAGCCACAAGTACGGGCGCGGTCATGCAATGATCTATGGCGGTGAAAAGCGGACGGGCGCGGCCTGCCTCGCCGCCGCCGCCGCACAGAAAATCGGAGCGGGACTCGTCACCATAACAAGCCCCGCGAAAACGGTGCCGGTCTACAGCGCCTTCCGTGCCAGCATCATGGTCGATGCGTGCGAGGGCATCGGGGACATGAAAACCCTCCTGCGCGACGAACGGAAAAATGCGGTTCTGATCGGCCCCGGCGCGGGCGTGGACAGGAAACTGCGGCAGATCGTCGAAACGGCTCTGTCCTTCAACAAATCCGGCGTGCTGGACGCGGATGTTTTTTCCGTCTATCGTGACAATCCCAAAGACCTCTTTTCAAAACTGTCGCCAAAATATGTTTTGACGCCGCACGAAGGGGAATTCAAACGTTTCTTCGGCATCATGAACGGCGACAAGCTGGAGCGCGCCCTCAAGGCCGCCAAGACCGCCAACGCCATCGTTCTCCTCAAGGGCTCGGATACCATCATCGCCGCGCCGGACGGAGCCTCCGTCATCAATGCCAATGCCCCCCCCACCCTTGCCACGGCGGGATCGGGGGATGTCCTCTCCGGACTCATCACGGGGCTCATCGCCCAGGGGATGCCCCCTTTCATGGCGGCCTGCGCCGCCGTCTGGCTGCACGGCAAGGCGGCTCAGGCCTACGGGCCTGGCCTGACCGCAGAAGACATAATTTTCACGCTTCCTCAGGCTCTTAACGGTATTTTCAGCGCCGTCTGAACAATCCATAAAATTTGAAATAAATGCCTTAGAAACCAAAAATATGCTATGCTGGCGCGATATGGCGAATTCGAGGCTTCGTGATGCGGCAGGGTGAAATTTCAGAAAATCGGATCATTTCCGGGCTAGGAGGGGCAGTGTTCATGCGTCGTGGAATAGTTGTTGCCGCATTCATTGCGCTGCTGTCGTCCTTGTACCCCGTCACACCCGCCCGCAGCCAGGTGCCTTCGTTGATACCTAACCCCAACCCGTGTCCGATGTTTCCGTTGCTGACCGATCCATGCCTGCTGGTAACACTGCCTTTCATCGGAGTTTACAAGGGTGGCGAGCAGGCGGGGGTGTACCTGTTAAACTGGTGGAATACCGAATTTTTACCCGCCCTGCGGCAGATTACCGGCCAGCTCTACGCCGCGCGCGTCGACCAGTCCAGGCAGCTCGGATCCCTGATCGATGCCCAGAGCGTCAACAGGACTGCCCGCCTTGAGCAGGAGTTGCAGCTGCGCTCCCAACAAAACACACTCCCGGGCGAGATGGTCTGCGTCGCCGGTTCTTATTCAGCCGCACTCTCCCAGATGATGCGGCTTAGCAGTGCGCTGACAAAAGGGTTCAAACGGGATCTCATAGCGCGCGCGGAGGGCGCTCCGGGGTCATCCTCGGAAAGGGGGATCGCAGAAGATCAGCTATTGCGGTGGACCCGATACTGCACGGAATTTCATGATCCCGCGAACAACAACGGGATGGGACTCGCGCCCAACTGCCTGCTCTACCCGCTGTCGCCCGGCGCACTCCCCAATGGGGATGTCGACATTGAAGGGTTTCTGCTGAAAGACACCATCAACATGTCGAACACGGATGAATATGCCACCGCCGTGGCCATGCTTCAGAATCTTGTTCAGCCCGTGATAAGGGAGAGAATTCCCGATAACACGATCGAAACACCCACAGGTCAGGAGGCCATTATCAGGGTGCAGCATCAGGAGTCCATCAACAACGTCACCGCAAACGCCGTCGCCGACATTCTCTCCAGACGCGCGGGCATTCCGGCCGCTTTCGCGCTTCCTCCGCTGCTCCGGAATGTCCGGTTGAAGGCAGGGGTTGATCCCGCCCGTGTCTCGGACAACCCCAGCTATAACGAAATCATGCTGGCAATGACGAAAGAACGCTTCCTCAATCCCGAATATTTCGTGCGCATACGCGACAATCCCGGCGCCATCAAGCAGGAACAGGCCTCCGTCAACGCCTATGTCACCCTCCAGATGCAGGATATCTACAGGATGCAGGAGCAGATAAACCTCCTGCTGGCCGCGCGCGCTTCCATGAAGTTCGACTCGGATATCAAAGCCAACCAGATAACGGGGGCTCCGCTGCAATAACGGCGTCCTATTCTCATTTACGAAGAGCAGGGGTTCGGTGCCGAACTCGATTCAATCCTGTCTCCTCGCCCCCGCCCGAATCCCTGCGCCTTCTCAATTTCGGTGAAGACCGTTTCAAAGTTGGTATTGTCTGGTCCGGCAGACGGTCAGCATTATTAGGTCAAATATATTCCTTATTCCCGTTGTATATCAATTTTTCACAAATATCATATACTCTGGAGCGGGGAGGATTATTCGGGGATGCCGCAGGTTCTGAACAGCCTTGTCGTATCGGAGCAGCTTTTTTTGCAGCGCGGGCTTGAGGATATTATGCTCAACAATATCGAGGGCTACCACCCGACCTTTACGACGCAGGCCCTGAATTCCCTCTCCGGGAAGAATCATGCTCCGGAGCTGATTTTCATTGAGAATACCGGCGCGCTTGAGCCGGAGGAACTGCAACGGGTAATCCGGATATTTCCGGGAAAAATATATGTGGTGATCGACGGCAACACGGAAGAGTCCCGCCGCAGGACATTCCTGAAAGCCGGCGCGGACGAGGTGATGAGCCTCGCCCAGTTGCAGTCAGGGCCGGGAAGACATTTGCTGGAAAAACTGTTGACGTTCAGAAAACAGGAGAAAACGGACGATCGCATCGAAGAAAGCGAGGAACGCTTCCGCGGGATCATTGAGAACGCGCGCGACGTCATCACCTTGCTGGACGAGGAGGGAACCATCATTTACAACAGCCGTGCCTTTGAACGGCTGCTGGGGTATGAATCCTGGGAAGTCCTGGGGCAGAGTTTTTTCGATCTCGTCCACGCGGAGGATCGTTCGTACATCGAGAGGCAATTCAGGCGGCTGACGCGGCAGGAATCGCAGACATCGGGCGTCGGGGAGGCTTTGGAATTCCGTTTCCGGCACAAGGAAGGGCGCTGGCGGATCTTCGAGGCGATGGTGTCCAATCTGCTGAAAGATGAATTCGTTCGGGCGGTGGTGCTGAATTCCCGCGACGTGACGGAGCACAGGGAATCTGAGATCGAACTGGAGAAATACCGGTCGCACCTGGAGGAACTTGTCGACCGGCGCACCCGCGAGCTGACGGCGGCGCTGGAGCAGGAGAAGATGGCGGCGGAGCAGCAGAGGATATTCGTTTCGATGGTCTCCCACGAATTCCGCACGCCGCTGACCATCATCGACGGGAATGCCCAGATCATCCAGCGGCGAGGAAGCAGCCTCTCTCCGGAGATTCTGGAGAAGCGGACGGGGACCATCCGGCTGGCGGTGGATCGCCTTGTCAGGCTGATCGAGACCGTTCTCTCGGCGCATATGCTGGAAAGCGGCAAAATGACGGTTTCCCCGGCTCCCTGCGATCTGGCGGATATCATCCGCAGCGTTTGTGACGATCATCTGGACGCGGAACCCCGTCATGAAATCAGGCTGGATATCCGGGAGGATCTGCCGGATATGCTGCTGGATGAAAAGGTCATCCGTCAGATGATGATGAATCTGCTTTCGAATGCCGTCAAATATTCGCCCCAAAATCCCCTGATCGAGGTCAGCGTCCGTCCGGAAGGGAATACGGCGGTCATCCAGGTGACGGATCACGGCGTGGGGATCCCCGAAAACGAATTGCCAAAAATATTCACGCGCTATTTCCGGGCCTCGACCTCCGGCGGGATTCCCGGCTCCGGCCTGGGCTTGAGTTTCGTGAAGCAGTTCGTCGAGCTGCACGGTGGCAAGGTTGAGATCCAAAGCGGGGAGGAAGCCGGAACCACGGTGACGGTGCGGCTCCCGGTGAAAACAGAAGAAGATTTGAAGGAAGGACGGCAATGATGGAGAAGCGAAAAGTGAAAATATTGTTGATCGAGGATGAAGCGGCGGTTCGGGAAATGCTGACGGACGAGTTGTCGGTTCAGGGATATACGGTGGTCGAGGCCGTCAACGGCGAGGAGGGGCTGAAGAAGTTTCTGGAGGAGAAGCCGGACCTGGTTCTGTGCGACAGAGCCATGCCGGGGATGTCCGGGTACGACGTGCTCGACCGCATCCGCAGGATGCATCCGCAGTGCGCCGACATCCCCTTCGTTTTCCTGACGGCCCTGACCGATCCGCGCGACAAGATAGGCGTCGAGCACCTTTATCCGGCGGCCTATATAGAAAAACCCGTCGACTTCAACATGCTCGCGGAGAAGATCAGGGGTTTGGTGGTTAGGAAAGCGTAAGTCCTTTCCTCTTCGTGGGCGGTTCGGAAAAGATAAGTCCTTTCCGATTCAGCTTGACGACTTCCGCCGAAAGGAGGGCGTTTCTGATCTCTTCCAGGGTTTCGTGCAACGCTGCCGCCTCTTTCAGGGGCAAGTTCACAATTTGTTTGGGCAGGCCGAGCTCTTCCAGTTTCCTGTATGTCCGCTTGAAATGCGTCATCTCTTTGGCATCTTTTTTTGCTGTGTTGAACGTGATTTTGAGCCACCTGTCCGTAGCCTCGATGACATGCCACGGGAGGTTGTTCTGCAGAGCCGGATTCCCGAAGACCGCGCTGTTAAAAATGTTGCTGAGGCTTCGCTCCGGAGAGGCAGGAGAGCTTTCTTCTTCTCGCATCAGTTCGACCACGGTCTTGTTTTTCCCCGCCGCCATTTCGCCGATGCTCTTGAGAACGGAGCCGACGTCCGGATCGTTCCAGAGTTCTCTGATGGTATCGTGCGTCACTTTCGCCATGTAGTAGGCGTAGTTATGTTGGGCTGACGCATTTAGCGGGTGTAAGCCGTGGAGAGGATGATCCGGCTCCTGCCGCGGAGTGATGAAGCCAGATCGGTCGGGTGCCGCTTCCGGGATCATCATCAAGACCCATTTGCTCTCCCCGGTTCCCATTTTGTGAATTCCTTGCAGATCGTTCATCCAGTTTTTGACGCCATGTATCTGTTCGGGCAGCAGGAAGAGGTTGCTGAAATGATTGATACGGAAGGTGGGCGTGCTGCCGGCGGGCATCATCGGGTCAACCTCTTTTTCCATGGACATCCTCCCGCCGCCGGAGCGTTCGACGAGATGGTCGACATCGATGGCATAGAGAGCATCGTTTCCATCGTCGGGGTTGTTGCCTTTCTTCATCTGTTCGATGCCGTGCGGGGGGATGCCGAGGGCATCCAGTTCCGCTTCATATGTGTTGGCCAGATGCTGCAAAAAAAGCCGACGCACGCGTCCGCTGAATTCTGTCATGACTTCGGCGTTCTGTTTCGAGTCAACCTTGGTATACAAAACCGGCACCAGCCGGAACCCCTTGGGCATGTTATCGACGAGGTCGTTAAACTTCTTCAGATCCTCTTCCCGCGAAGCGAGTTCGGCGCGGATCCGGACGATCATTTCCTCAGCAGTAGGGGAGATTTCGGAGGGCTTGCATAGGAAAGCTGATTCCGCAGTCAGTTTGCCAACGGTATCAGCGTCCACGTTTTTCAGCACGACTGGCCTCATTATGACATTATATTACGTTCGTATCGCAAAACTTTTCCAAATCTTTCGTTCAGGCGCGAAATTCGATGACTCCATTGTCGCGCAGCTTATCACTATATGTCAACGGCGGAATTTTGGCAGGAAGATCATTTGCACACGGATACAATAGAGAAAGCCCCCGCCGGGGGGAACCGGAGGGGGCTTTTAATTTCGGGTAATCAAGTGGGGTTTTGGGGTTTCAGGGGAGTTTAGCTGCCTGCTTGATTACCCTGGCGGACCCGAAGATCCGGCCAATTCAATTTCATTCTCACAAAGACATTCATAATAGAGCGCTATCTGATTCAAAAAGCAAGTAATTTCGACTCTAAATTCCTTTATCTAGGGTTAATATCTCATAACATAATCGATTCGGCAACATAAATCTTTTGCCGGGATCGTTGTTTGGACAAAGTGTAATTCTTTAATTTATTGCTTTAATATTACTTATCCAATCAATTGATTTGTAATGATTTTATAGGCAGCATAAAAATGTACCCCCGATTCAATGTTCAACGTTTACATGAACTCTGCATTCTGAAATATACGATTTATTTTATCAGATAATTACTTAATTCTGTCCGGACATGTTCCTCGTTTCGGTCGCAGAGCGAATCGCCTGGGCTATGGTTTCCGGTCAAAGTTTCGGGAAGATGCCGATTCTTTCTTCTTTTTGCGGCCAGGGGTTATGAGGATCCAGTGTCAGAACGATTCCCGACAGGGTCATGAGTTTTTTATAGTCCCTCATATCGAGATCGGCGGGGAGGACGCCCGCCGGAAACCGGATGAGGAAGGCATATCTCAACCTTTTCAGTTTTAAGAATAGTTCCGGCGCGATTTTTGGTTGCGGGAGGTCGATCTGAAACAGGACGATGTTTTTGTGCAGTTGCTCAAAGGGGTCGCGTTCCTGAATGTCCGTCCATGAGATATCGGTCACGATGCCCAGGCTGTTGGTCAGCCTGAAACGGTCATGGGCGGCGTCGAGGAATTCCGCATAGGATCTGAAATCCGGAGTTTTCGGACGGTAGTCCAGAAAAAGCGTGGCGGCGGTATTTCCCTGACGTTCCCAATCTTTCACCAGGAACTGCATTTTCTCCAGAGTTTCCGCCGGGTTTTTCGGCAGACCGTCGAAGCGGAACAGCAAATTCACCTGCCTCTGGGCGAGGATCGCGGGGGGCATGCCCTGTGGGATCCATTCAGTTTTTCCATCAGGGGCGTGCCTGAAGGTTCCCAGAGCGATTGTGACGGGGTTGTTGTCATCGGGGATCATGGCGGGCGTTACGCCCGTATCCGCGTGATAGGTGAACGAACTCAACTTTTCCGGTTTGCCGCCGCCGGCTTCCGGATGCATGTCGCGCCAGCTCATGACTCCGACGACGGCTATCAGAAACAGGATGGAAAGGAAGGGAAGTATTTTGCCTTTCATGCTTTTTTCTCCCGCGTGTTGCTCCATTCGATCATCAGGCTGTAGGCGACGGCGAGGATGGTGGGGCCGATGAAGACGCCGATGAATCCGAAGGCCAGCATGCCCCCCAGGACGCCGAGCAGCACCAGCAGGAGCGGCAGGTTGCTGCCGAGGCTGATGAAGTAGGGCTTCAGGAAATTATCCACCGAGCCGATGGCGAGAACCCCCCATAAAACCAGAAAAATGCTCCATGTGGTATTGCCCCCGGTATAGAGCCATATTGCCGCCGGTATCCAGAGCAGCATCGGACCTACCGGAATGAACGACAAAAAGAACGTCATCAGCCCCAGAAACGGAGCGCCCGGCACGTCGGCCAGCCAGAATCCGAAAGTGGCCAGCGCCCCCTGCGCCAGGGCGGTGCCGAGAATCCCGTAAACGACGCCGATCAGCGTTTTTTTGGAGACCTCGAGGATATGGCGACCCTGTTCGCCCCCGAACCTTTCAATCAGGTTTCCGAGCCTGACGGCCACGCGGGTGCCGTGCCTGAAGAAGAAATAGGAGATCAGGACGCCCAGCGTGATGTCCAGCAGGCCGTGGCCGATCACGCCTCCCAGACGGATCAGCTTTTGCGAGGTGGGGGCGGCGTATTCCTGCAGGGCGGTGCTGAGGCGCTCCTTATCGGAGGCGGCGAACGTCCATGCTTTCGCCAGATAGCGCCCGGCGTAGGGAACGGTCTGGAGCGTTTTCGCCGTGTCCTCGGCGTCGCTCTGCAGGGATCTCTGCACGGTGCCGTATACTTGCGTGAAATTGTCGGCGATGCTGGTGCCGATGATCGCCAGAGGAAAGATGAAGCAGCCGGCCAGGAAGCAGGTCATCACGAAGGCGGTGACGGCGGTGCGGTTCTTCAGCTTCCGGTTCAGGCGGGAGAAGGCCGGCCAGGTGGCGAGCGTGAGGATCGTCGCCAGCAGGACGGCGGGAAAGAACGGCGCCATGATGACCAGACAACCGATAAATATAACGATGAATCCCGAAAGACCTGCGATAAGCTGGTAAATCTGGTTTTTGTCTTTGAAGTCGATCATGGGGCCGCCTGTTTTTTAAAATTTCCGGATTCGGGAGCAATATATATCACCATTTCCTTTATTCGAGAAAAAACAGCCGGTTGTCTGCATGATCCTATGCCATAAATTTTAACTTGACAAATTTATGGAGAATCGGTTAGATCAAGCCAGTTCTGTCTGAGGAATGAGTCAAATACGAGTGCCGGGCGTGAACCCGGCGGGTTTTTTTGTGAAAGGGATTGATACCATGCCTTCTGCTTTTAGAAATGCTATGGCTAATAAGAAACTGAGACCGGGTTTTAATACCATTGCCCCGAAGGGGAGTGGTTACGGATCCTACTGCAGAATCGAGGATGGCCCCCCCAAGGACAAGCGTGTCAGGATTGAGAGGATTGACTTGCCTTTCGATACTCCTGCTGGAACCAGGATGAAAGGCGGTGCTGTTGTTTGTGCGGGAAAAATTGAAGGCTATAACGAGGACTATCTCCTGCTCACGACGTCCGCCGACGCGCCGCCGAAGAAGGGTAGCAAGGAGGGTGAGTTTTTGCGGCGGAATTTTAAAGATGCGGCGGAATACATCGAGGAACTTAACAGGACAAGATATGGCGGCTATGACGGCTGGTGCAAGGCGACTTCGAAAGAAATGCAGCACATGAGCAAGAACAGAGAAAAGATCGGTGGTTTTGACACTTCAGGCGATTTTCCTGACAGCACCTACGGGACGAGAGAGAAGTACCTGCACAAAGGTCGCACTTATACCGGTTATGCGCGTACCGTGCGCGTCGGTCCCGGAAATCCCATAGGCACCGTTGAGAATACCATCGACAGCCTGTCAACCGGGATGTCTTTCCGTGCCGTCAAACGGGTTCGTCCCCTCAAACAGGGTTGATTTTCGACCTTTGCGATGAGCTTTCCAAACAACCCCGCGGCTTGCTGCGGGGTTGTTTTTTCATGCGCGCCGCTTCCTGACCGCCGTCAGGAAAAATTCACGCCGATGTCTTTCCGGCTGAGGCTGAACCGGAGCGAGAGTGGATTGCAGACGATTCCGGCGATGTCCGCGGTTTCAAACCCCTCCTGCGTCAGGAGGCGGACGAGTTCCGAGGGCCTGACGAATTTCCTCCAGTCGTGCGATCCCCTCGGCGTCCAGCGGAGGAGATATTCCGCCGCCACGATCCCCAGCATGAAGGATTTCAGGGTGCGGTTGAGCGTGGAGAAGATGAGGATTCCGTTTTCCCCTTCCGAGGCCAGCTTCTCGGCGGTCGTCACTTTCAGGCGGATCGTCGCGATAAAACGCAAAACCTCGTCCCATTGATCCTCGAAACGGCTGCGCGGATATACCCCCTGATCCCTCATTGACGGTCTTAACACCGTCGGTGACCCTTTAATCTTTATCGGTCACGCAATAGCAGACAGCCCGTTTTTTTCAACAAGGGATAGCAGTTTAAGAGACGGCCCAGCTGGATGCTTTTCGCCTCTTTCCCATTTGCTGACAACACTGCTTGTAACATTCAGGTAGTGCGCGAAAACGCTTTGACTGACACGCTCTCGTTCCCGAATAGCGCGAATGGCTTTTGGCGTCATGGCCTTTACTGGCGTTAAACAGGCTTCATCAAATCGCCGCATCGTTTGTTTATCGATAACGTCAATTTCATGTAGCGCTTCCATGCTCTCGTGCAGAGCTGCCATCGCGTCACTTTTGTATTTTTTTGTCATTTTTAACCTCTACTAAAGAACCTCTTTTTATCATTTCAGAAATCTGTTTTTCCGTGAGCCGTAAGTATAATTTGGCCGCATCTTTGTATTCTTCCAGTTCTTTTTTCTGCAAATTTTCCTGGTCGCTTTTTGCAAACCCGAACATGAAGAAAGCCTTCTCCCCCTTCCGATAGAAAATTACCGCGCGATACCCTGTTGATTTCCCCTGCCCTTCCCTGGCAATTCGTTGTTTTAGAATTCCTCCTCCTAGATCGGCGTCAATTAAGCCATTATTAGCCCGTTCAATAGCGTCCAGAAGTGCGCCATCATCGATTTCATTCTTTGATGCGAACCTGTGAAACCATTTGTTTTTAAAAATTCGCATCGATCATCTTTCATATGTATAATTACATTATATAGCACTTAGTGCTATAATTCAAGTATATATTTTGCCCAAATAGAGGCCCCTGAGGAAACGGAAAAATCGTTCAGGGACCACCAGCGTTCAGAATTGTACCGCATCGCGGTTTTACCGGTCTGCAAAGCTATCCCCGAGGGACAGATTTATGTCCAAAACCAAACAGCCGGGTAAACAGCCCCGCGCCCTTCATCGTCGTGTTCTCCCGCTCAAGGGCCGCAAGCCGATCTCTGCTGTCCACATAAAGGCCTCCTCTCGGCTGCCTTCAGTGAATCACAACTGATTCTTTTGATTCAAGAACTTTATGGACGGACACTGAGAAAAAATATTGATATAATATATGAAAAATTGTATACTGTGCTTAGATACTGGCACTAAAACAGGCATCAAAAATGACATCAAAATTTATTGATAAAAAATCTATCCGTCCTGACTTATCAAAAGAAGTCAGCAACAATGCGGAATCATCCTATATTTCTGCCGAGGGTCTTAGCCGCGCCCTTTTTCCGCCGTGTGACAACACGCGGGAAGTCTTGCATGGGGTTACCGTCTATGACCTCTTCCGCCTGCTTGAAAATCTGGACGCGCCCGAGACGAAGGAATGGGTGCGGAGAGAGAACCAGCAGTTCTCCGATTATATCGCAGGGGCAGAGGAATCCAAGAAGGCTGCCACCGTGTTCCTGACGGATGCGATGAATTACGATCTTTTTGGCATACCTGATCGCTATGGCGACAAATATTTTCGCACCTATAAAGAGGGCCTGGCCGCACAAGAGCGCAAGGAAGTCTCCAGCAGCGCCGATGGCCCGTGGAAAACGCTCCTTGACCCCAATACGCTGAGCACGGATGGAACTATCTCTTTGTCCGGCTGGTTCCCCAGCAAGGACGG
Source organism: Pseudomonadota bacterium (assembly GCA_043806835.1). Lineage (GTDB taxonomy): Bacteria > Pseudomonadota > Alphaproteobacteria > Micavibrionales > UBA2020 > PALSA-926. Next base: position 11,997 of record JAZDGQ010000079.1, read on the forward strand.
CAAACGTGTCGCCTATTTTCTCTCTGAATCCGGCAGCAGTGTTACGACGATGCACATTCTGGACACCGAGACCGGGAAAAATCTGCCCGATACCATCGAAAACTGCTTCGCCCCATGCGTTTTATGGGACAAAGACAGCCACGACAGTTTCCAGTACCCCTATTCCACGCACGACGAAACGCTCCACAGGATGGTAAAACACCACGTCATTGGTCAATCGATCGAACAAGACAGTACGGTTTTTGAGGCTGCTCCTGAAGAATATTCTTTTCCCTCTCGTTTCGATACCGCAAAATATGAATGGATGTATATTACAATTGGCAGAGACAACGCCGGGCTGTCATTCCGCCCCTTCGGCAGCAGCGAACCATTCAGGGAAATCGTCAAACCGAAAGAGTTTTCCCTGAGCCCGGTCGCGGAGCTGGAGGACGGCAGTGTTCTTGCCGTCACCAATAAGGATTCCCCGCGCGGCAGGCTGGTATCCTTCAACCCGAATGACCCGGCGCCGGAAAAATGGCAAACGATACTGCCCGAGCATGATACGGATGTTCTGAGCAATGAGTCTGGCACCAGGCTGCACAAAGGCAAACTGTTTGCTTTCTACAAGCAGGGCACCGCCGATGCAATCCGGGTATTCACCCCCGACGGCAAGCACCTGCATGATATTCCCATACCGGCCCAGAGCGTCGTGAGCCTTGGACGCATTAACGATGAAGATCCTAAATTTTCGATGCAGATTTCCAGCTACAAACGCGCGGGAGATTTTTACTCTTATGACATCGAAAAAAACGAACTGACCCTGGATAAAAAGGGTCCCGCAAAATACAATCTCGACGACTGTATTGTCGAACACCTCTACGCGACATCAAAGGACGGCACGAAAGTGCCGATGACCGTTATCCGCCACCCGGATACAAAACTCGACGGCACGGCAGCAGTGAGACTTCATGGTTACGGCGGCTTCAATGGAGGGCTACCGATAGGATGCTCTTCTTCCATGGCACACTTCGTTAAATCCGGCGGCATTGTTGTACGGGCAAATCTGCGCGGCGATGGAGGATTTGGAGAAAAATGGTATAATGAGGGACGCCTTGGAAATAAACAAAACGTCTTTGATGACTTTATCGCCTGCGCTGAGCACCTGATCGAAAAAAAATACACAAGCCCGAAAAGACTCGTCATCTGGGGCGGCAGCAATGGCGGACTCCTGACATCATCTGTCATGTTGCAACGACCCGAACTGTTCGGAGCGGTTGTTTCAGACGTTCCGGTGACGGATATGCTCAGATACCATCTGACAACGAGTGGCGCGGGATTTAAGGCAGATTACGGAGACCCCGGCAAAAAGGAGGATTTCGAGTGGCTCGCGCGTTATTCCCCGCTGCACAATGTGAAATTGAATGCCAAATATCCGGCGTTCTGCGGCACGACGGCGGATCATGATGATTGTGTCGCTCCGTGGCACGCTTATAAACTTGCTGCAACATTGCAGGCGCGGTCCAACCCGAATAATATCACACTGCTCCGTGTCGAGAAGAACGCCGGTCATAACCTGGGAAAACCTACCGCCAAAGTCATCGAAGAGGCAGCGGACGTCTTCGCTTTCATCGAGAGAGCCATCGGCCCTGTTAACCAGAAGGACTATGTGGCGACGCTGCAACGGGACGCAGCATCGGCGAAAAAAGCAAAGAACATGAAAAAAGGCCCCCCCAAGCCGGGATAGCGAACTAGAGCATTCCCCTAAAAGGTTGATGGTATAAAGGGGATTCCCAAGAAGAGGAAAATGTGATTCATCATGATGGCTGGACAGGAGGTCAGCATGAATGGCAAAACCCTATTCTCAGGATTTACGGGAACGCGTGAAGCAG
>JAZDGQ010000080.1:0-19531 GCA_043806835.1 Pseudomonadota bacterium
CTGCTTCACGCGTTCCCGTAAATCCTGAGAATAGGGTTTTGCCATTCATGCTGACCTCCTGTCCAGCCATCATGATGAATCACATTTTCCTCTTCTTGGGAATCCCCTTTATACCATCAACCTTTTAGGGGAATGCTCTAGGGATTCCTTTTGCCAGACAAGGTGTGATTCCATGAAACGCTTCGGCATCGCCTCCCAGCGCTGGCGCAACCCGCGCCACACCCGCATATGCGAAGCTCCTTATTCCGCTTCGCATTATCAAAAACGTCGCAGACCTCTCCAACTACGCCGCCGCCTGACAATTATCCTGAAACAACAAGGCGCTGACTCGCGGCAAGGGCTGTTGCACAATGACTCTAATATCCGTGTTCATCTGTGTCTGTCTGTAGGGAAAAAGCCCGTGGTGACTTTGTTAAATTTATATGAAAATACGAAGGAGGTCTAATCTGAAAATTTCTCAAAAAAGCCTTCCGGCACAAGTTAGGTTATGTTATCTGTAGGACGTTTTCAAATGCTCTCTCCAATAATAGATCTCGGAAAATTTCTGGACTAAAAAGCAAGTCGCAAAGCCAAGGTTTAGTGGGGGATGGATACAGTCAGCGATACCAGCCGTCAAAAGCCGCCGGAAGCACCGTCCGGCGCGGCGCCGCGTCACAGCTTCCTCGAACAAGTGCGTTTCCTCATGCTCTTTTGGGTATCGTCGGATCAGAAAAGGAAGGCCCGACTGCAGATGGCCGGCATCCTTGCTCTCACCGTCGCAGAAATCGCGCTCACAGCGGGCGTCGGATTCGGTTTCCAGGCGACGCTGAATGCGATGGTTGCAGGGCTGGGGAGAACCTCCCTGCTGAGCGGCGCGGCGACTTTGGCCGCGATCGGCGCGGCCTCCCTCGCGGGCAACAGACGCGACTACATGACCAACGTGCTGGGTCAGGACTGGCGCGGCTGGCTGACCCGCCAGTTCAGCGAGGCCTGGCTCGACGGCAAGGCCTATCTGCGGCTCCAGCACAACAAGCGCGACACGCAGAACCCGGATCAACGCATCGCGGAAACCATTCCGAACGTGACCACCCAGACGCTGACGCTCGGGCTCGGGCTGTTCCGCTCCGCCGCCGCGCTGACGGTTTTTTCGGTCATGCTCTGGTCCATCTCGCCGCTCATGGTGGGTGCCGCCGTCGCCTGCGCCGCCGGCGCCCATGTCGCAACCCACTGGACCGGCGGTTCGATGCGCAAGATCTGGAAGGAATGGCTGGATGCCGGGGCGAAATTCCGCCACACGCTGGTGCGCGTGCTCGACAACGCCAAGCCGATCGCTCTTGCCGGGCTCGAGCCCGTCGAAAAAGAGACCATGAACGAGAAATTTATCGCCCACGACGCGAAAAGCCGCGATCTTTACAAGCTGAACCAGCGCACCGGCCTTGTGGCTTCGTTCAACGCGAACACCTCCTCCGTCGTGCCGATCGCCCTGTTCGCGCCGAAATTCTTCGCTGGCACGGCCACGCTCGGAAGCTTCGAGTTCGCGCGCCAGGCCTATAGCCAGTTCTATATCGCGCTGAACTGGTTGCCGCAGGGCTATACGCAGATTTCGGGCTGGGCCGTCAACGTCAACCAGCTTATGGATTTTCAAAAAGATCTCGAGGAAAACAGGGCTGATATCACCGGACAGGCGTCGCCGCCAAGGAATTCTCCCGCTTCGGTCACCTTCCGCCAAGTGGAAGGCCAGGACAAGGTCGTACTCCGGAATCTCGTGCTGCACGGGGCGGGGGGGAAGCCGCTCGTCGATTTCGGCAGCGTCACTCTGGCGCCCGGCGACCGCATGTTGCTCAGCGGCCCTGCGGGCTGCGGTAAATCGGCGGGAGTGGCCGCCATGAGGAACTCCTGGCTTCTGGGCGGCAGCGGCGACATCCTCCTTCCGCCGGAAGTCCGCTTCGTGCCGCAGGAGGAATATTTCCCCGACCGGACGCTGCGCGGGCTCGTCTGCGCGCCGGATCCGGTTTCGCGCTATACGCGGGAACAGGTTGCACAGGCGCTCGCCGACGCCAACCTCGGCGAATTCGCCGACGCCATGGACGATCCGGCAAAACGGGGCGAATACTGGAAGAACGCGCTGTCGGGCGGGCAGAAGAACAAGCTCGCCTTCGCGGGCGCCTTCCTGCATGCCGCAGAGACGAAGGTGCTGATCGTCGATGAAATCTCCGCCGCGCTGGATGCGAAATCCGAGGCGGAGCTCTATCCCCGGCTGCTCGAGCGCATGCGCCACGGTGTTGTCATCAGCATCGCGCACCATGCCTCCGTCGCGCCGATGCACAACGTCTACGCGACGGTGGCGCACGGCAAGGTTTCCTACACGAACACGTCCCTGGCCATCCTTGCGGCGCTTCCGGAGGAGCCGCTTGTCGCTCGCAGGCTCAAGGCGGCCTCAATGAAATCAGTCGTTTGTCATACCAATCCTCATAATTTTTGACTTGCAAGGGATTCCCAAAGTCGCCCGGATATGATTCTCTGATGCAGAGGCATAGGAGGCAGACCAGCCACCGCGCCTGCCCCGTCAGTCAACTGCATTTGCATGATTTAAAAAATTATGTTATCATACGAGCAGAATCCCGAGAGCATTTGGAGCGAGTCATGAATTTAAACGACATATTGATGAAAGTTCCCCCGTATCGATGGGGAGTCGGACTTAAGAATAGATGGAAAGTGACGCCTGACGACGGTCTGGGAAAGAAAATTTTAAAAAGAGGCCTTTTTAATGTTGTCGCGCCGGTACTGGCTGTAACTTTTACTGTTGGTGCGATTTATAACGCTCTTTTTTTGACGTCTCTGCTGCCCTTGTTTCTGGTGGGTGCTAAGATGCAGGGGATAGGAAGCGTCGCTCCTTTTGTGATGCCGATAGTGGGGGTGGCAGTCGATGCGCTTGTGGGCATTTCTTCCGTGGTTTTTCTTACGGGCATGTCAAAAGCCGGCATGACCGACCTCCTGAAACCCCGCTTCAAACGGTCTCCGGAAGAGCCTCCCTCGGTTATGACGGCGGCGGCGAAAGAGCCTCCCTCGATTATGACGGCACCGGAGGTAGAAGTGACTCCCTCGATTACGAGGTCGGCGTTTCCTGGCGCAAAAGAAAGCAATCCGGTCACGGATGAGAAGAAGGGGATGGATTTCCTCCTGAGAAAACCCGTTTCGGAGCCTTCTCCCTCAATCTCGCCCGGTGCCGGGGCAAGTAAATTCTTCGAGAAAGAAACGGCTCCGTCCCTGGAGAGAATTCTCCCCGAACAAAAAAAGACAAATCAGGGCAGCAGGAAACTGAATCTCATATAGGTGTGGAAAATATTTTCATGCCTCCCGAGGCAGCACGCCTGCCGCCGCGCGGCGCAGGCGGTCGTTGATAGCCATGCCAAGTCCCGCCTCCGGAATATCCATGACGGCAATCGTTTTGAATCCCCCCGCGTCGAGATGATGCAGCATGGAGAACAAATTCGCGGCGGCTTCGTTCAGGTCGCCCCGCTCGCTCAGGTTCAACGTCGCACCGCCCACCAAACCGAAGGCCAGCAAAGCCTCTCCCTGTTTTGCATCGACGGCTTTAAGACGCAACGGCGTTTTCGGCGCATAGTGCTTTAAAAGCCGTCCGGGCGATTTCGGGCGGTCGCCCGCCGCTTCCGTCTCCACCATGACATCTCCGACATGCCGCCGCAAATCTTCCAGCGTCACCGCGCCGGGGCGCAACAGCACAGGCGCATCGCCCGTCATATCCGCCACCGTCGATTCCAGACCCACCGCCGCCCTGCCCCCCGCCAGAATCAATCCGGCGTTTTCTCCGAGGCTTTGTAAAACATGCTGCGGCGTGGTCGGGCTGAGGCTTCCGGATTTGTTCGCGCTGGGCGCGGCGATGGGGCATCCCAAAGCCTTTATCAACTCCTGCGCGACCGGATGGGAAGGGCAGCGCACCGCCAGCGTCGGCAGTCCCGCGCTGCACAGCAGCGAAATATCGGCGTCTTCCCGGCGCGGCAAAATCAGTGTCAAAGGCTCCGGCCAGAACGCTTTCGCCAGAATTTCCGCCCTGTCGTTGAAAACGACGGCCTTCCCCGCCTCTCCCCTGTCCGTGAAATGCACGATCACGGGATTGAAGACCGGACGCCCCTTGGCCGCGAACAGGGCGGCCATCGCGCGGTCGTTGGTTGCATCGGCGCCGAGCCCGTAAACCGTCTCCGTGGGAAAGGCGGCAAGCCCCCCGGACTTCAGGCGGTCGGCGGCTTTCCGGATGTTTTCGACGGTGGCTTCGAGGATAAGGGTCACTCGTGAAGTTTTCCCCCCGTCATCGGCTTCTTCGCGCCCGTCGTTTTCGGGAAGCTGATCGGAAGTCCCTTGACGCTCCGCACCGCGAGATATCCGAAGGCTTCCGCTTCGATGGCATCGCCGTTCAGACCCAGTTTATCGATGGAGGATACGGGAGCGTTGAGGCGCTTCTCCAACTGTTCCATTAAAAACCGGTTTTTCCGCCCGCCGCCCGCAACGATCCATTGCTTCGGCTGGCCGGGAAAGTGGCTGCACGCCAGAACAATCGACTGCACGGTGAAGGCCGACAGCGTCGCCGCGCCGTCCGCGACAGAGAGTTTTTCCCACGCCTGCGACACAAAAGCGTTGCGGTCGAGCGATTTCGGCGGGACGGCAGAAAAGTACGGATGGGAAAGAAGTTCTTTCAAAACAGCCTCGTCCACCTTTCCGGACAGGGCGATCTTCCCCTCCGCATCAAACTTGCTGCCCGTCTTCCGGAGCATCCAGTCGTCAATCAGCGCGTTGCCGGGGCCGGTATCAAAAGCGATCAGTTCTCCCTTTCTTCCGACATAAGTGACGTTCGCCACGCCGCCGATGTTCAGGAACACGACGGGCTTTTCAAGTTTGTCGGCGAGAGCCTGATGATACACAGGCACCAGCGGCGCGCCCTGCCCGCCCGCCCTGACGTCCGCCGTGCGGAAGTCGTTCACCACCGTGATCCCGGTCATGGAGGCCATCAGCGCGCCGTCCCCGATCTGGCAGGTCCATCCCTTGTCAGGCGCATGGGAAACGGTCTGGCCATGAAAGCCTATCAGGTCCACGTCGTCCGGACGAACCCTCCGCTTTTCAAGAAGTTCATGGACGGCCTCCGCGTGGGCGACGGTCAGGGCGCGCGCCGCGCCCTCCGTCCTGCCGAGTTGCTCCGGCGGCGTGCCGAAACAGGCGCGGATTTCCGACCGCAACTTGTCGTCATAGGGAACGGTCAGGAACGCCTCGCACTCGATATGCTCCTCGCCGTCCGTCCGCAGGAGCGCAACGTCGATTCCGTCCAGCGACGTGCCGCTCATCAGCCCGATAACCCTGTATATCTTCATCTTTCCTTCACTCCTTTTCCAATATATAGTAGGCGAATTGAACGAATGAGGCAAATAATGGCTGCGGTACGCTCTGAATTTCTAAAAATCATGCAGGAACGCGGGTTTCTGCACCAATGCACCGATCCGGAGGGACTGGATAAGAAGCTGACCGAAGGCGTCGTCACGGCCTACAACGGCTATGACGCGACGGCCAAAAGCCTCCACGTCGGCAATCTGGTGTCGGTGATGATGCTTCGATGGCTCCAGAAAACGGGGCACCGTCCCATCGTCCTCGTCGGCGGCGGGACAACCAAAGTCGGAGATCCTTCCGGCAAGGATGAAGGCCGAAAGATACTGACGGACGGGGAGATTCAGGAGAACATCGACGGCATCAAGGGTGCGTTCGGCAAATACATCTCCTTCGGAAGCGGGAAGACGGACGCCGTCATGGTCAATAACGCCGACTGGCTCGAGCGTCTTAATTACATCGAATTCCTGCGCGACCACGGGCGGCATTTCACCATCAACCGGATGCTCACTTTCGACAGCGTCAGGTTGCGCCTTGAGCGCGAACAGCCGCTCACCTTCCTCGAATTCAATTACATGATTTTGCAGGCGTACGACTTCGTGGAACTCAACAAAAAATACGGCTGCCTCCTGCAAACGGGCGGCTCCGACCAGTGGGGGAATATCGTCAACGGCGTGGAACTGGGGCGGCGCACGGCGCAGAAAGACCTGTTCGGCCTGACGTGCCCCCTTATCACCACGTCCTCCGGCGCGAAAATGGGGAAAAGCGCGTCCGGCGCGGTCTGGCTCAACGCCGGCATGCGGAGCCCCTACGAATTCTACCAGTTCTGGCGCAACACCGAAGACGGCGACGTCGGGCGTTTCCTGCGGCTGTTCACGGAACTGCCCCTCGCTGAGATCGAAAAACTGGAAAAGCTCCATGGCTCCGAGATCAACGAAGCCAAGAAGATTCTGGCGCTCGAAGCCACAAGGCTGTGCCACGGGCAGGCCGCCGCCCAAGACTCCGCCGAAACCGCCCGCAAGACTTTCGAGGAAGGCGCTGCGGCGGAAGGACTGCCGACCATCCCCCTCCCCCGCGCAAGACTGGAGGCCGGAATCCCCGCCTATGCGCTGTTCAAGGAAGCCGGACTGGCGGCCTCGAACGGCGAAGCCCGCCGCCTGATCTCCGGGGGCGGCGCCCGCATCAACGACGAAAAAGTGTCGGACGAGCAACAGCCCGTCACCCTCTCCCACCTCTCGGCGGACAAAACGATCAAACTGTCCGCAGGCAGGAAAAAGCATGTGCTGGTGGTAGTGGAGGGTAGCGTAGAATGATTGGGTGGGAGTAATAAGGGCACTTCTAAAAACCCCCGCTGTCATTCCGATGGAGCGAAGCGACGAGGAATCTTCTCAATGAATTCAAGGGCGAAGATCCCTCGCTATGCTCGGGATGACAATGGAAGGGAGGTTTTTAGAAGTGCCCATAAGATTGGATTCAAGTCATAAAAACGATTATGAGGATCCAGAGCGTTTGCCATAGGGGGTCACGCCGCCTCGATCTGCTTCAGCGCCAATCCCAGCTTCTGGCGGACGTTTTCGGCGTCGCGCATGGTTTCCCTTTGCTCCTCGACTACTTCTTCCGGCGCCTTGGCGAGGAAGCCCGGGTTGGACAACATGCGGTTTATTTTCTCGATGTTTTGCGTGACCTTCTCGATTTCCTTTTTCAGCCGCGCGCGCTCCTGCTCGATATCGACCACGTCCGCAATCGGCAGTATGATATTGGCTTCATCAAGGACGATCTGGATAGCACCCTTCTGCGGCGCATCTTCAGAGACTTCGGCGGATTCCAGACGCGCCAGCCGCCTGATAATATCGTTATGGACATTGAGACGCTCCACGTTGACCGCGTTCGCCCCCTTGAGCAGCATCTTGATCTGCGCCGCCGCCGGAACGTTCATGTCGGCGCGGACGCTGCGGATATCGGAGATCAGCCGCACGACCCAGTTCATTTCGTCCGAGGCCGCCTTGTCGATGATCTTGTCGTCGAACTCCGGCCACATTTTCGTCTGGAGCCAGTCGTCTTTCCCCGCAGCTTCCTTGCCGAGCAGGTGCGCGTGCAACTCTTCGGTCAGGAAAGGCATGACGGGATTCAGGAGCAACAGCAGGCAGTCCAGAACCCATCCCGCCGTTTCGCGCACTTCTTTTTTGACGCCTTCGTCGGAGCCGTTCAGCAGCGGCTTGGCGAATTCGATATACCAGTCGCAGAACGTGCCCCAGGTGAAATGATAGAGATGCGAGGCGGCGTCATTGAACCTGAAGGCATCGAGAGATTCAGACGTTTTCCGGCTCAAGACAGCCAGCTCGCTCACGATCCATTTGTTGAGGATGTGTTTGTTCGCCTCCGGCCTGTAAGAGGAAGCCAGCACGCACCCGTTCATCTCGCAGAACCGCGCCGCGTTCCAGAGCTTGGTCGCGAAATTGCGGTTGGTCTCGACGCGGGCGGGAGAAATTTTCACGTCCCGCCCCTGCGCCGCGAGCGACGTCAGCGTGAACCGCAAGGCGTCCGCGCCGTAAGCGTCGATCAGTTCCAGGGGGTCGATGACGTTGCCTTTCGTCTTCGACATTTTCTGGCCTTTTTCGTCGCGCACCAGCGCGTGAATGTAGACCTTGCGGAACGGCACGTCGCCCATGAAGTGCAGCCCCATCATCATCATGCGGGCGACCCAGAAGAAGATGATGTCGAAGCCGGTGATGAGCGTTTCGGCGGGATAGTAGCGTTTCACCTCCTGCTCGTCGTCCGGCCAGCCCAGCGTCGAGAACGGCCACAGCGCGGAGGAAAACCATGTATCCAGCACGTCGGGATCGCGCTCCAGCTTTACGTTTGCGCCGAATTTTTTCTTCGCTTCAGCATAAACTTCTTCTTCTGTCTCCGCGACAAAAACAGACCCTTCCGGCCCATACCATGCGGGAATCCGGTGCCCCCACCAGATCTGGCGGCTGATGCACCACGGCTGGATGTTGTTCATCCATTCGTAATAGGTTTTCGCCCAGTTGGCGGGAATGAACTGCGTGCGCCCCTCCTCCACGGCCCTGATAGCCGGGGCCGCGAGCGTTTTCGCGTCGCAGTACCACTGGTCGGTCAGCATCGGCTCGATGACGACGCCGGAACGGTCGCCATAAGGCAGCATGTAAACGTGGGGATCGATTTTCTCGATGAGTTCGAGGGCTTCCATCTCGACCAAAACTTTCTTGCGCGCATCGAAACGGTCGAGCCCGCAATACCCCTCCGGCGCGTTTTCATTGAGCCTTGCGTCCTTGTCGAAGACGGAAATCATCGGCAGTTTATGGCGCTTGCCGACTTCGAAGTCGTTGAAGTCATGCGCGGGCGTGATTTTCACCGCACCGGTACCCTTTTCGGGATCGGCATATGTATCGGCGATGATCGGAATCGGGCGTCCGACGATGGGCAGGATCGCGAACTTTCCGATCATATCCCTGTAGCGTTCATCATCGGGGTGAACGGCGACCGCCGCATCACCCAGCATCGTTTCCGGGCGCGTCGTCGCAACGATGATAAAACGCTCCTCGTCGCCTTCCACCGGATACCGGAAATGCCACATATGGCTTTTGGTTTCCTTCTGCTCCACCTCAAGGTCTGAAATGGCCGTATGCAGCTTCGGATCCCAGTTGACGAGGCGATTGTCCTTGTAAATCAGCCCCTCCCGAAAGAGCTGCACGAACACCTTGTTGACGGCTCTGTTCAGTCCCTCATCCATCGTGAAGCGCTCACGCGGCCAGTCCGGCGTCGCGCCGAGACGGCGAAGCTGGGAGGTGATCGTGTTCCCCGACTCCTCCTTCCACTCCCAGACGCGCTTCAGGAATTCCTCGCGGCCAAGGTTCTGACGGGTTTTGCCATCTTTCTCCAGAAGGCGCTCGACGACCATCTGCGTCGCGATTCCCGCATGATCCGTCCCCGGCTGCCACAGAACGTCCTTCCCCCGCATCCGCTCGTACCGGCTGAGGATGTCCTGCAGCGTCATGTTGAGGGCGTGGCCCATATGCAGGCTGCCCGTCACGTTGGGCGGCGGCATGGGGATGCAATAGGGCGTCTTGTTGCTTTTCACGCTGGCCGCGAAAGACCCCGACTTCTCCCACTGCGGGTAAAGTTTTTCTTCGACGTCTTTGGGCTGGAAGGATTTATCGAGCATTTTCATTATCCTATTGTGGTCATGTATGCGAAGATTTAAAGAGACCACAGATGAACACAGATAAACACAGATTTTTTTATGCTTGTCATCCCGAGGAGCATGAGTGACGAGGGATCTTCCCTCTTGCAAACTAGGAAGATCCCTCGCTAACGCTCGGGATGACATAAGAAAAGAAATCCGTGTTTATCTGTGTTCATCTGTGGTTCAAATTCTTTCATATAATGCCCAACCCCCATTGATTTGTGAAGGCTTTTTGCTCAGAATAAAGCCCGCAACCCAAGAGAGGAACATCCCATGTCCCAAAGCCGTTCAGCCTCCGCAGCCAAAACGATGAAAACCCGCATGGAAAGCGATTCCATGGGCGAAGTGGAAGTTCCCGCCGACAAATACTGGGGCGCGCAGACGCAGCGCTCCTATCAGAATTTCAAAATCGGCACGGAGAAAATGCCGCTGCCCCTCGTCCGGGCCCTGGGCGTGCAGAAGAAAGCCGCCGCGATTACGAATATGGAATTAGGCGCGCTGGACAAAAAACTCGGGCAGGCCATCGTTCAGGCGTCCGAGGAAGTGATGGACGGCACTCTCAACGACCATTTCCCTCTGGTCGTATGGCAGACGGGCTCCGGCACCCAGACCAACATGAACATCAACGAAGTCGTTTCCAACCGCGCCATCGAGATTCTGGGCGGCACCGTCGGCTCCAAGTCGCCCGTCCACCCGAACGACCATGTGAACATGGGGCAGTCCTCCAACGACACTTTCCCGACGGTCATGCACATTTCCGCCGTCGAGCAGGTGAGCAACGAACTGATTCCGGCGCTGGAGCACCTACATTCCGCGCTGCAGAAGAAATCGCTTGAATTCAAGGACATCATCAAGATCGGCCGCACCCATTTACAGGATGCGACCCCGGTCACGCTCGGACAGGAATTTTCCGGCTACGCAACGCAAATCAAGTACGGCGTCGCCCGCGTGAAATCCTGCCTGCCCCGCCTCTCGCAACTGGCGCAGGGCGGAACGGCGGTCGGCACCGGCCTCAACTGCAAAAAAGGCTTCGCCGAACTTTTCGCCAAAAAAGTTTCCGAGATCACCGCCCTCCCCTTCACCACGGCGGAAAACAAGTTCGAGGCGATGGCGGCGCACGACGCCGTCGTGGAGGCTTCCGGCGCGATCAACACCGTCGCCTGCTCTCTCATGAAAATCGCCAACGACATCCGCCTGCTCGGCTCCGGCCCCCGCTGCGGCATCGGGGAGATCCGCCTGCCGGAGAACGAGCCCGGCTCCTCTATCATGCCCGGCAAGGTCAACCCGACGCAAAGCGAAGCCATGACGATGGTCTGCGCCCAGATCATGGGCAACCACACCGCCATCAGCATCGCGGGCAGCAACGGGCATTTCGAGCTCAACGTCTTCAAGCCGGTGATGATCTACAACCTGCTCCAGTCCGTCCGACTGCTGGCCGACGCCTCCCGCAGCTTCACGGACAACTGCGTCGCCGGCATCGAGCCGGACATCGACCGCATCAGGAAGCTGCTGAACGACAGCCTGATGCTGGTCACCGCGCTCAACCCCGTCATCGGCTACGACAACGCCGCCAAGATCGCCAAAAAAGCGCTCCACGACAACAAGACGCTGAAGGAAGTCGCCATCGAGCTGAAGCTCCTGAGCGCGGAAGAGTTCGACAAGGCCGTCCGACCCGAGAAGATGATCGGTCCCCGTGACTAAGGTCAGGAAACGCTCCGTCACTGTCGAAGGTCACCGCACCAGCGTCACGCTGGAGGAGCCGTTCTGGGATTCCCTGAAGGAAATCGCGGCGGCAAAGGGCCTGTCCGTCAATGCGCTGATCGCGGAAATCGACCGCCGGCAGCCGGGAAACCTCTCCAGCGCGCTCAGGATGTTCGTGCTGGCGCATTATAAAGCGAAGTAAATCCATAATGTTTGACAGGTGGTTTAAAAACGGGTAAAGCTATCCCTTCTCCATTCTCCTCTGCAGGGCATAAAGAGGCGCGAGGGAGACGTTGTCGATCAGGCTGTCTTCTGCGTAGTAATTGAAAGGGTTGTCGAGATCCTTTATGAGGAAAACCATGTATATCAGAACGGACGACACGAACGCGACGAAGAACACGCTTTCATAGTAGGGATCTATTTTCGTGAAGATAAGTCCTATGCTCAGGAAGGCGGAAAACATTTCCGCTATGGCATAACCTGCGGAATTGAACGACGTTTCCCGGATTGTGTGAATCCGGACGATCATTTTGCGTAGGTTGCTCTGCTCCTGCTTCAGGCGCACAATGAAATTGGCTTGCGTGAGAGGCTCCATCTCCAGAAAAATGGGGTTCAGATCCGATAATTTGTTCAGAAGATCCCATGTACGCTCTTTCTTGTGGAACCAGGCGAGGATGGACGAGAGCAGAAGGTTGGCGTGTGCATGCAAGAGACCCGGAACGGGGCTTTTGTGATTGAGGCCGACGATGGCCGCTTCGTCCCTGAGGACTTCAAGGCTGCACGCGATCTCCCCGGGCAGCCTCTCGCTTTCCTTGTAGTCTCCCAGCACGCCGGATATCAGGAAGCCCACAAGGAAAACGTTGGCCGAAATCAGGGCTCCGAAAAGAGGGCTGAGAGAAAGAAATTCAAGGCCGTAGAAGTGCGCGAAAAATTTCACCGACAGGATTGCAATCACGAAGGGGGCGACCTTTATGGCCAAATGCCACTTCTTGGAAGGAACGAATTTCAGCACGGTTTTCCAGCCTCCCGGATCGGAGTAAACTCCGGCCTCTTATACCAAGAACCCCTCCGTGATTAAAGGAAAGGTTTCGACCCTCTCCCATAAACTACCCCCCCGCATCCCGGACTTGGGAAGAGGCCGTCTTGCGCGAGCCCTCCGCTGAGGAAGCAGGCTTCGGCGCCGTCAGAAAACGCCGACGCGCCGCCGATGCGGGCACGCCGACGGGCGTTCCGGCATAGAGCTGCTTGGTTGCCTCGACGATATTGACCCCGCCAAAGGCATTGAACAACCTTCGCCCGATCTTCTCCCACGCCGCCGACAGGGTCAGCATCAGGCGCGAGGACGCCGGGGGGAAAAAGAGCGCCCGCTCCGCCTGTTCCGGCACGAACATGTAGTCCTTCAGGAAATTCCTGATCTGCCCCAGTGAATAGGGCGTGCCGTGGCCGAACGGCGTGTTGTCCATCCGCGCCCAGATTCCCGACCGGTTCGGCACGATCACGATCAGGCGTCCCTGCCCGACAAGCACCCGCCAGGCTTCCTGCAACAGGGCATCCACGCTCTCGACGCTGTTCATGGCATGAATAATCAGGAGCCTGTCCACGGAATTAGACTCGACAGGAAGCTCCGCTTCGTCGCAAATGCCGACCAGACCCCTGCCCTCCGGCGGCCAGAACACAGCTCCCTGCTGCATGGGCATCAGGGCGATGACCCGCTCCGCCTCTCCGATGAAACAGCGCAGATAAGGCACGGCATACCCCAGCCCCGCCACCCTTTGCCCCCTGGCATCCGGCCAGAAATTCCGGATATGCTGACGCAGGATGCGCTGCACGACCCGCCCCTGAACAGTGTCGTAAAATTCTTTTAAATCAACGGCGTTTGCGTACACTTTTTAAGTAATTCCTTAAGAATCGGAATGAAGGGGATATCTGCAGGCGGCATGGGAAATTTATCAAACTCTTCAGGAGTTGCCCAGACAAAACTTTGCCCCTCTCTGGCCGTCACAGCCCCTTGCCATGTGCGGCAGGTATACAGAGGCATCATCAGGTGGAAATCCTCATAGCGGTGGGATGCGGAGGTCAGCGGAGTTAAACATGTTTCTGAAATATCAATTCCAAGCTCTTCTTTTAATTCACGAACAAGCGCCAGCGAAGGGGTCTCCCCATCTTCAATCTTTCCGCCCGGAAATTCCCACAGCCCCGCCATCTGCTTTCCGGGAGGTCGCTGCGCCAGCAGGACCCGCCCCTCTCCATCGATCAACGCCACAGCTGCGACCCATAGCACTTTCATGAAACACACTGCTTAACAAAGAAAAACGAGCCAACAGGGCTAACCCGTTGACTCGTTTTCTATTTCAACAACAGAACTTAATTTTTCACAGGTTCCGTAACGGGTTTGCCTTCCGCGTCGAAGCGCTTGATGTCGGCCTTCGCGCGAAGAGTCATCACCAGCTTCTCGACGGCTTCCTGCCCCATCTTGTTGCGGATCGCCCCCTCAACGTCCTTCATCTCGGGAACAGGGCGTTCGCGCTTGGCCTCGACATAAATGACATGCCAGCCGAACTGGCTCTTGACGGGCTCTTTCGTGTAGTTGCCCGGTTTCAGCTTGAACGCGGCATCGCTGAATTCAGGGATGATTTCCCCCTTGGCGAAGAAACCGATATCACCGCCGCTTTTCGCGGCAGGCCCTGAGGATCTTTCCTTGGCGAGGTCTTCAAACTTGGCGCCGCCCTTGAGATCCTTGATGACCTGCCTGGCTTCCGCTTCGGAGGCGACAAGAATATGGCGCGCATGAATTTCCTCCTTGCCCTTGTTCTCTTTCCTGAACTTCTCATACTCGGTCTTGACGGTCTGGTCGTTGATTTTATCTTTTAGGTAGTTTTCCAGATACATGGTTTTAATCATCTGGAATTTCGCCATCTCCATGCGCTGCTGGAATACAGGGTCTTTCTCGATACCGGCTTTGGAGGTTTCAGTGTTGATGAGCTTCTCGTTGATCATCTGATTTACCACGACCGGGAACGCTTTTTCTCTATCCTCCTGTTTCACCGACAGATTTTCGAGAACGCCCAGCACATCCTTTTTGAGAATCCTGTCTCCATTGACGGTCGCCACGACGGCGTTGTCGTCAGCGGGGATTTCTTTGGCCGGAGCCGCCGTCGGCAGCGATGCCGCCGTCGTTGCGATGCCGTGCTGCGTTTTGATCTTGTTGCCGAAATGATGCGCCGCCGCCGGCGCCGATGTTATCGCCAGTGCAACAATCGCCAGTGCAGTCAGGCCTGTTTTACGAGTCTGCCTCAACATTGCATAATTCTCCTCTATGACGTTTCATACGATCTTTTGATGGCGATCCCATGCCATGCTAAAAGCATCTTCGATCATATAATGCGTTTCCGCTTCATTTATCAAGCGCCATTTGTAAAGAAGTCTCCGTTGACGTAGGATTATTCTCCTTTATATCTCGGAGGAAACGAAAAGGATAACAGGGGTTTACGGAATGTTAACGGCACTGGCACGAAAAATACTGGGCAACAACAACGACCGCATTCTGAAAGGGTTCAGAAAAACGGTCGAGCGGATCAATGCGTTCGAGCCTGCCATTCAGGCGCTTGACGACGCCGGGCTGCGCGCCCAGACGGACAGGTTCAAAAAACTGATGGCGGACGACCCCTCCTCCCTTGAGGACATCCTCCCCGAAGCGTTCGCCACCGCGCGCGAGGCCGCGCGCCGCACGCTGGGACAGCGCCCCTTCGACGTGCAGCTGATGGGCGGCGTCGCCCTCCATCAGGGATACATCCCCGAGATGCGCACAGGCGAGGGGAAAACGCTGACGGCGACCCTGCCGATTTATCTGAACGCACTGACGGGGAAAGGCGTGCATGTCGTCACCGTCAACGACTACCTCGCCATGCGCGACGCCAACTGGATGAAGCCCATTTACTCGATGCTGGGCCTCAGCGTCGGCGCCATCGTCTCCAATATGGACGACGAGGATCGCCGGGCGGCCTATGCCGCCGACGTCACCTACGGCACCAACAACGAGTTCGGATTCGACTACCTGCGCGACAACATGAAGTTCCGCATGGAAGAGATGGTCCAGCGACCCTTCCATTACGCCATCGTCGATGAGGTCGACTCCATCCTGATCGACGAGGCGCGCACGCCGCTGATTATCTCCGGCGCCATCCAGGATACGTCCGAGCAGTACAACGTGGTCAACAAGGTGGTCCCGCACCTCATCCCCGAAGATTACGAAATCGACGAGAAGCACAAGACCGTCATGCTGACCGACCGCGGCAACGAGCATGCCGAGGAGATCATGCGCGAGAAGGGCATCCTGACAGATGGTGGTCTGTACGACGCGCAGAACATCTCCATTGTGCATCACGTCAACCAGGCGCTCCGCGCCCACAAGCTTTTCAGCAAGGATGTGGACTATATCGTCAAGGACAACGCCGTCGTCATCATCGACGAATTCACCGGACGGATGATGGAAGGCAGACGGTTTTCCGAGGGTCTCCATCAGGCGCTGGAAGCCAAGGAGGAAGTGCATGTCCAGAATGAAAACCAGGTTCTGGCCTCCATCACCTTTCAGAATTATTTTCGCATGTATCCCAAGCTGGCGGGAATGACCGGCACCGCCGTGACGGAATCCGCCGAATTCGAGACGATCTACAACCTCCGCGTCGTCGAGATCCCCACCAACGTGCCGCAGATCCGCATCGACCAGGACGACGAAATCTATCGCACCGCCGAGGAAAAATACGAAGCGATCGTAGCCCTGATCGAGGACTGCCGCGAGAAGCAGCAACCCGTCCTCGTCGGCACCACGTCCATCGAAAAATCGGAAACGCTGTCGAGGCGCCTCAAGCGCCTGAAGATCGCGCATAACGTCCTCAACGCCCGCTACCACGAGCAGGAAGCGCAGATCATCTCCCAGGCGGGCAAGCCGGGCGCCGTCACCATCGCCACCAACATGGCGGGACGCGGGACGGACATCAGGCTCGGGGGCAACGTGGACATGCGGATCGCGGAGGAAATCCCGCCGGACGCCACCCCTGAAATGCGCGCCTCCATGACCGAAAAAATCCGCGAGGAGATCGATCAGGCATACAAAATCGTCAAACGGGCGGGGGGGCTTTACATCGTCGGCTCCGAGCGCCACGAATCCCGCCGCATCGACAACCAGTTGCGCGGGCGATCCGGACGCCAGGGCGATCCGGGGGCTTCCAAATTCTACATCTCCCTGGAAGACGACCTGATGCGCATCTTCGGATCGGAGAAAATGGACAGCTTCCTGCAGCGCATGGGGCTGGAACGCGGGCAGCCCATCATCCATCGATGGATCAGCGCCGCCATCGAGCGCGCCCAGAAAAAAGTGGAGGCGCAGCATTTCGAAATCCGCAAGAACCTGCTGAAATTCGACAACGTCATGAACGACCAGCGCCGCGTCATCTACGAGCAGCGCCGCGAGATCATGGCGGCCGCCGATGTCTCCGAAACCGTCAACGACATGCGCAACGAGGTCATCGAGAATACCGTCGGCCTCGCCATCCCGCGCGGCACATACGCCGAGCAATGGGACGCCGCCCTCCTGAAAAACGACGCCCACCGGATCCTCGGCATCCACATTCCGGCGGAAGAATGGGTCAGGGAAGAAGGCATCGACGAAATCAAGATTACCGAACGCATCAGAAAAACCATCGACGACAAGCTGGCGGCAAAGGAGCAGGCCATCCCCGCCGCCGTCATGCGCCAGATCGAAAAAAGCATCCTCCTGCAATTGCTGGACCAGACATGGAAGGAACACCTGCTGAACCTGGATTATCTGCGGCAGGGCATCATGCTGCGCGCCTACGGCCAGAAAGACCCGCTGAACGAATACCGCACGGAATCCTTCAGCATGTTTGAGGGCATGCTCGCCGGTCTGCGCGAGAAGGTCACCAGCGCGCTCTGCCTCATCGAACTGCACGCCGACAGGCCTCCGCCCGCCATCCCGCAGCCGAAGCCGCCGCAGAGAACAATCCTGTCGCGCGGGGCGGAACCGGTGATCCCCTCAAGCATGGTGCCACGTCCCTATGAAGCGCCCGCCTTCGACGGCAACAATCCGGAAACATGGGGCAAAACGCCCAGAAACGCCGCCTGCCCCTGCGGAAGCGGGAAAAAATACAAGTATTGCCACGGCAAGGCCGCTTGGGGATAAAGGAGAACGCATATGACCGTGACAAAAGAGCAGGTTATTCTGAGCCTTTACCAGACTGTCCGCACGCTGTCGGATGTCATCGGGCTGAAGGAAGCCTATACGCCCGGGCATCAGCACAATGTCGCTCATATCTCGCGGACAATCGCCCAGATGATGAAACTTGACCGTAACGTCATCGACGGCCTGCGCGTCGGCGCAACGCTGCATGACTTCGGCATCGTCCGCATCCCCTCCGAAATCCTCAACAAGCCTGGCAAACTGACGGAACAGGAATACGAAATCGTGAAACAGCATCCCGTCCACGGGTACCAGATCCTGAAAAACATCGACTTCCCGTGGCCCGTCGGACGAATGGTGTTGCAGCATCACGAGCGCATGGACGGCTCTGGCTATCCCGGCGGGATCAGCGGCGAGGACATTATTCTCGAAGCGCGGATCATCGCCGTCGCCGACGTCGTCAACTCGATGACCTCCAACAGGTCATGGCGCCCGGCCCTGTCCATTGAAAAGGCAATCGACGAACTCAGAAGCAATCGCGGCGTCAAGTACGACCCCGCCGTCGTCGATGTCTGCATAGAGCTTTGCACCGCGAAGCGCCATCTTCTCGACCCGGACACTTACAGGCAGGGCAGCAAGTGATCCCCCGTCCGCGGCGATGGCCGGGTTTTTCAGCCGCAGTTCCTTTGCAGCCAGTCTAGAGCGTTTCCCGCGAAGGCTGATGGTATCCTGAATTGGTAAAGTAGTTGAGACACTCAAGTGGTGGAAAGAGCAGCAAGGAATCCGCAAAGCAGCTCCAGAGTGCGTGGATGGAGCGTCTGGCTTGTTTGCGGAGCCAGTTTTTGAGTTTTGAGAAGGCCTGCTCGATGGGATTAAAGTCCGGACTATAGGAAGGCAGGAGCATCCGCCAGTTCCCCAAACAGGAAGACCTCGCCGACCGCATGAAAAAAGCCGGGTTCGAGCAGGTCCGCTTCACGAACCTCTCCGGCGGCATCGCGGCGATACATACGGAAACGAAACTATAGAAGTTTCAAGTGTGCTCTTTAAAAGACAACAACCGGGAAAAAATCCCTGATAGTTTGTCCTGCGAAGCCAGAACGGACCCTAAGGGCTTGGGACAAAATAACAGCGTCAGTTTAACATTAAACATAAGGCAGAAATTCCTTATCCTACGTTTCTACCCTGCGGTGGATTCTTTATATTCCGATTCTGTTATTTTGTCCCAAGCCCTAAGAAAATAAGAATTGTTGCTATCGCCACGTTAAGGGAGGGCTCGCCCTTGCCGAAAACAATCAGGAGCGCTGTCGAAGCAAGAGGAACCAGATACGACGAGGCGGCCAGAACCTGAATATCCCCGTGCTTCATCCCCACATCCCAGAGAAAATAGCCGAGCCCCGCGCTGACGCCAAGCGAAAAGACGTACGGCCATTGCCCTGCCGTGATGCTCCCCGTCTCGCCTGTTGCGAAATGAAGGACCATAAACAGAACGCCCGTGAGCAGGAATGAAACCGGTATGGCCTCGCTTGAATAACCCTTGGCAAGGCGGCTGACCACTGAAAAAGCAGCCCACTCGATGGCCCCCAGCAGGGCAAAGAGATGCCCGACCGTCAGACCGGTCAGAAAACCGTCTTTCTTTCCCAGCAAAACAACCAGCCCGGCGAAGCCGGTCAGCCCTCCCGCAAAGTGATACCACTTCACTTTTTCACCCGGCAGGAAACAGGAAAAAAGGACGATAAGCGCCGGCCAGAGGTAATTGATCAGGTTCGCTTCCACGGCGGGGGCATATTTGAAAGCCGCGAGGTAAAGCAGCCTGCTTCCGCCGATGCCGATGGCCGCCAGCGCAATAATGCTTTTTTTAATCCTGAAATGCTCCGCGATTTTCTCCCCGCCCAGCCGCCATTTTATCAGGAAGATGGAGAAACCGACCGCAGCGCTGATGGCAGCGAGCAGGAAGACGGGAATCCCCTTGCAATACGCCGTCAGGATGGCCGATGAAGACCACAGCATGAGCGCCGAAAAACCCGCCAGATTTGCCTTTGCCTTGCTCTCCAAAAAAA
>JAZDGQ010000081.1:0-13433 GCA_043806835.1 Pseudomonadota bacterium
CCGCAACCGCCGCACACCGTTTTTTTTGACGACGGTCGAGCGTGATGACAAAGGCCAGAGGCTCGTCAGGGGCGCAATCAACGCCTGCCCGCGCCCGGAATCCCGGCACGCGATAGGCGGCAAGCAACTTTCTTTTGTCCGTTGGTTTTTTCATGCTGAAAACATGCCACGTTTTCAGGCATAAGAAAATACAGAAAAACATTGATAATGTTGGCTAAATCAAACCTCGCCGCTCACTTTTTACCCACTAAAACGCCCGATGAGCCACTATTGTTAACCCTATGGGACTTTTCTGCCTTTTGTTTAATTCGACCCAGCATAGTAAAAAAAGTTACACGAATTCTGCTAACCCATTGATAATAATAACCTCCTTACCGGGCATACGCGTCTGGACAGCCCACCCGCCAGCGTCTATTGTAAAATACGCATATTGGAGATGTTCATGTTCCTGCACGCAAAGGCACTCTGCGCCTCTGTTTTCCTTACGCGCCTTTCTCTGCCCGGCCATTCCCGTTTCGCGGAAGAGCCCTCCCCACGAAATCATCCAATAGCATTCATACAAAAGGAGCCTCCCAATGCCCCCACAGCCGCAACCCGCCCTCGCCAATAAACGCGTCATCCGCGCCGCTCATGGCACGAAGCTCTCCGCCAAATCATGGCTGACGGAAGCTCCCCTGCGGATGCTGATGAACAACCTCGACCCGGACGTGGCCGAGAGGCCCGACGATCTGGTGGTGTACGGTGGCATCGGCAAGGCGGCGCGCAACTGGGCCTGCTTCGACGCGATCGTCGAAAGCCTTCAAAATCTCGCCGCCGACGAAACCCTTCTCGTTCAGTCCGGCAAGCCGGTCGGGATCTTCAAGACCCACGCGGACGCGCCGCGCGTCCTGATCGCCAACTCCAACATCGTGCCGCACTGGGCGACATGGAAGCATTTCCGCGAGCTGGACGCCAAGGGGCTGATGATGTACGGCCAGATGACGGCGGGATCGTGGATCTATATCGGCACGCAAGGCATCGTGCAGGGAACGTACGAAACTTTCGCAGAAGCGGGACGCCAGCATTTCGGCGGCAGCCTCGCGGGAAAATGGATCCTGACCGGGGGTCTCGGCGGCATGGGCGGCGCGCAGCCGCTGGCATCGACGATGGCGGGAGCATCCTTACTCGGCGTCGAGTGTCAGGCAAGCCGGATAGACCGGCGCCTCGCCACGGCCTATCTCGACAAGAAAGCCTCTACGCTGGAGGAAGCCGTCGGCATGATCCACGACGCGCACAGGCAGGGTAAGGTCATATCCGTCGGGCTACTGGGGAACGCGGCGGACATTTTCCCGGAACTAGCGCGCCGCGCAAAGATCGACAAGAAATTTCGCCCCGATATGGTGACGGACCAGACGAGCGCGCACGACCCACTGAACGGCTACCTCCCCTTGGGCTGGACATGGAGCCAGGCCGAGGAAAAACGCCGCACCAGCCCCGATGCCGTCATCAAGGCCGCGAAGGAATCGATCGCGGTGCATGTCGGGGCGATGCTGGACTTTCACCATATGGGCATCCCGGTCTTCGACTACGGCAACAATATCCGCCAGATGGCCTTTGAAACCGGCGTCAGCGCCGCCTTCGAGTTTCCGGGTTTCGTGCCCGCCTACATTCGCCCGCTATTCTGCCGGGGCATCGGCCCGTTCCGCTGGGTCGCCCTGTCGGGCGATCCGGAAGATATTTATAAAACGGATAAAAGAGTGAAGGAAATTTTACCCGACAACGGGCCCCTGCACCACTGGCTCGACATGGCGCGGCAGCGCGTCAAGTTCCAAGGCCTGCCTGCGCGCATCTGCTGGGTGGGTCTGGGAGACAGGGTGAAACTGGGGCTCGCCTTCAACGACATGGTCACCAGCGGCGAACTGAAAGCGCCCATCGTGATCGGCAGGGACCATCTGGACAGCGGCTCCGTCGCCAGCCCCAACCGCGAAACGGAGGGGATGATGGACGGATCGGACGCCGTCTCCGACTGGCCGATGCTGAACGCGCTCCTGAACTGCGCGAGCGGGGCGACGTGGGTTTCGCTCCATCACGGCGGCGGCGTCGGCATGGGATTCTCGCAGCATGCCGGAATGGTGATCGTGGCCGACGGAACAAAGGACGCCGCCAGGCGCCTGACGCGAGTTTTGACCAACGACCCCGGTACGGGCGTCATGCGCCATGCCGATGCGGGCTATGAAGAGGCAGTCAAATGCGCCGAGGAACAGCATCTGAAACTTCCCATGATCACGGGGGTCAAATGAAAAAGATCGTCCTGAAGCCGGGAGAAATCTCCCTTTCCACGCTGCGAATGATTTCGCGGTTCCACATCCCCGTCGCGCTCGACCCGGCGGCTTACAAGAAAATCGATGCCTGCAAGAAAATGATCGCCGATATCGTCAGGGAAGGCCGCGCCGTCTACAGCATCAACACAGGCTTCGGCGCGCTCGCCCGGATCAGGATCACCGACGACAAGCTCGGAAAGCTTCAGCGCAACATCGTCCTTTCGCATGCAGCGGGCGTCGGGAAATTTCTGGAGGACGATGTCGTCCGCATGATCCTCCTCCTGAAGATCAACGCGCTGGCGCAGGGTTATTCCGGCATACGCCGCGAGATCATCGACTTCCTGATCTATCTCTACAATAACGAGATATACCCCTGCGTCCCGGAAAAGGGCTCGGTCGGCGCGTCCGGCGACCTGGCACCGCTCGCGCACCTGTGCCTGCCGATGCTCGGCGCGGGTCAGGTGCGGGTGAAGGGCGTCATCCATGACTCGAAAAAGGTGCTCAAAAAGCACGGGATCAAGCCTTTCAACCTGGAGCCGAAGGAGGGGCTGGCCCTGCTCAACGGCACGCAGTTATCGACGGCGCTTGCCCTGCGCGGGCTCTTCTGCATCGAGGACTGCTTTGCGGCGGCGGTGGTGGCGGGGGCTTTGTCCGTCGATGCCGCCAAGGGCAGCACCACG
Source organism: Pseudomonadota bacterium (assembly GCA_043806835.1). GTDB lineage: Bacteria > Pseudomonadota > Alphaproteobacteria > Micavibrionales > UBA2020 > PALSA-926. Next base: position 2,981 of record JAZDGQ010000081.1, read on the forward strand.
CCCTTCGAGCCCGACATCCAGAAAATACGCCGCCAGCGGGGACAGATGGACGTGGCGAAAGTCTACATCCTTCTCCTGAAGGGCAGCGCGATCCGGAAGTCGCACCAGAACGATCAGGACACGAAAGTGCAGGATCCTTACAGCCTGCGCTGCCAGCCGCAGGTGATGGGAGCCTGCCTCGACCATATCCGCTTCGCCGCCGGAATCTTCCTGAACGAGGCCAACGCGGTGACGGACAATCCGCTGATCTTCACCGAAACGGGAGAGATCAAGTCCGGCGGCAACTTCCATGCCGAGCCGGTGGCGATGGCCGCCGACACGCTGGCCCTCGCGGTGGCCGAGATCGGCGCCATGAGCGAGCGGCGCATCGCCATGCTCATCGATCACAAGATCAGCGCCCTGCCCCCGTTCCTCGTCAAGGATGCCGGCGTCAATTCCGGCTTCATGATCGCCGCTTACACGGCGGCGGCCCTTGCCAGCGAGAACAAGTCCCTGGCCCACCCGTCCTGCGTGGACAGCATCCCGACGTGCGCCAATCAGGAAGACCATGTGAGCATGGCGCCCCATGCCGCGCGGCGTCTTTCGGACATGGCTTTCAACACGGCGTCGATCGTGGGCATCGAGCTTCTGGCGGCGGCGCAGGGCGTGGAATTCCACCTGCCGCTGCAAACAGCTCCTTCGTTGCAGGGTGCACTGCGCCTTATCCGGGAGCGCGTCGGCCACTACGACGAGGATCATTACTTCGCGCCGGATATCCGCGTCGCCACGGAACTGGTGGAGGCCGGGGCCTTCCTGCCCTTCGTCGGGCGCGCTCTCCTGCCGTCGCTTCCGGACTGATCCCATGCAAAAGAAAAAACTGATACAGGGCCGTATCCCTCTTCTCGTCAGCATCCCGCATATGGGCACGTTCCTGCCTCCGGACATCAAGCGAAGAATGACGGACGACGCGCTGAAACTCCCCGACACGGACTGGAACGTCGACAAGCTCTATTGGTTCGCGGTGGAGATGGGGGCAAGCGTCCTGATGCCGACGCACTCGCGCTATGTCGTGGACCTCAACCGCCCTCCGGAGGACGAGAACCTCTATCCGGGGCAGGTGAAAACCGACCTGTGCCCGCTGGAAACATTCGACGGCAAGCCCCTGTACAAGAAAGGCGAGGAACCGGATAACATCGAAAAAATAAACCGCATCGCCGCCTACTGGCTCCCTTACCATGAAGCGCTGCAGCAGGAACTGGATCGGATGAAAAACGAGTTCGGCTACGCGATCCTGTACGACGCCCACTCCATCAAATCCCGCGTGCCGCGCCTGTTCGAGGAGCAACTGCCCGACCTGAACCTGGGCTCGTTCAAGGGCGCCAGTTGTGCCCCCGCGATGGCTGAAGCAGTCCTGGAAGCGACATCAGGCGGCGGGTATTCAACCGTCCTGAACGGGCGGTTCGTCGGCGGCTATATCGCCCGCCACTACGGACAGCCCGACAAAGGCGTCCACGCGCTGCAGATGGAACTCAGCCAGATGAATTACATGGACGAGGAACACCCTTATACTTACTCGCCAGAACGCGCGGAAAAGCTCCAGATCGTGCTCAGGAATGTTCTGGAGGCGGTGGTGGAATGGGGCCTGACATACCTGGACAAAAGAACGTCCCTACCGCTTGCGCGCCTGTAGGGGCGAAGAAGCCACGGCCTGCTTAGAAAGCTTTTCTTCCTGACCGGGCGCAACTTTGAAATCGTGATACTCCCCCGCCACAACAAGCCCCCGGCAGGGGCTGCGTCCGCCGAAGAAGTAGCTTAAGTCCCGCGGGTGCTCGATGTCCCAGAGCGCGAAGTCGGCAGCCTTGCCTTTTTCCAGCGTGCCGCAGACATTCTGATAGCCGAGCGCCTTCGCCGCGTTGCGGGTGACGCCCGCCAGCGCCTCCTCCGGCGTCAGGCGGAACAGCACGCAGCCCATGTTCACCATGAGCAGGAGGGAGAAGGTCGGAGAGGTGCCGGGATTGTGGTCCGTGGCGAGCGCGACCGGCACATGATGTTTCCTGAAGAGATCGACGGGCGGCATCGTCTTTTCGCGCATGAAATAGAAAGCGCCGGGCAGCAGCACCGCCGTCGTGCCCGCCTTTGCCATGGCCATCACGCCAGCCTCGTCGATGTATTCCAGATGGTCGGCGGAAAGACCCTTGTATTTCGCCGTCAGCGCAGCACCATGCAGGTTTGAAAGCTGTTCGGCATGGAGCTTGACGGGAATGGACAGCTTCTTCGCGGCGTCGAAAACCCGCGAAACCTGCTCGGGCGAAAACCCGATGCCTTCGCAAAAGGCGTCCACCGCGTCGACCAGCCCTTTTTTGTGAAGTTTCGGGATCATTTCTTCGGAGATAAGCCTGATATAGCCGTCGCTGTCGCCAGTGGCCTTGAATTCCGGCGGCAGGGCATGAGCGCCCAGAAACGTGCGCTGGACACGGACGCCCAGATCGTCGCGCACCCGCGTCGCCACGCGGAGCTGCTTTTCTTCCGAAACCAGGTCGAGGCCGTAGCCGGACTTGATCTCGAAAGTGGCGATGCCCTCGCGGAAAAGGTCCTGCACGCGCTTGCGCGTCAGTTCGTAAAGGGCATCCTCGGAAGTTTCGCGCACGGCGCGCATGGACGACACGATGCCGCCGCCAGCCTTGGCGATATCCTCATATTTGACGCCCTGCAGTTTTTGCTCGAACTCGCCGGCGCGGTTGCCGGCATAGGCCAGATGGGTGTGGCAGTCGATCAGGGCCGGAGTCACCCATCGTCCCCCGCCGTCGTGGACGGTGCGGGAAAGTTTTTCAAGAGGCTGCGGCAGGTCATTCTCTGCCCAGATCCAGACGATCTTCCTGTCCTGAATGCCGATGCAGGCGTTCTCGATGATCCCGTAGCCGGTTTCGTCCGCCATCGTCGCGACGCGGACGTTTATCCAGAGACTGTCAAGAGTGCCTGAATCCGTGCTTTTTCGGGGTTTCCCGCAGGACGGGTTTAGCAGACGTTTCCGTGCCATGAATTTCCGCCAGAGTTTTTTCGTAGTTGCTGTTAATCGTTTCGGCATCGGCCACGCTGGTCAAGACGGGGAAGGACGTTGCCCTCCAATTAATTGCATCTGGAGATTGCAACAGGCCATTCTTCACGACCCATCTCCCGCCCAGCATCACATCCTCCACGGGATAATTCCTGCCCGGATTAAGCACCGCGGCATCGAGAATCCTGTCGCTTGTAAGGGAATTGAAATTCGTTATGGCGGCGGGATTCATGGTGGCAAAATCCGCCCTGTTGCCGACTTCTATGGCTCCCGTATTCATCCCCATGGCGCGTGCCCCGCCGACGGCGGCGCGCTCCCACAATCCGTCGCCGCTATCCAGTATTCTTTTTCTAAGATTGAGCCGGTACTCCGCATCCAGAAGGAATAATTCCTGAAACGGGTTGATGACTCCGTTCTGATCCGGCCCTATGGCCAATTTACCGCCGATTTTTATATAGTCCTGCGTATGCGCCAGAATCCCATCCCCGAGGTTCGCTTCTGTCGTCGGGCAGAAGCATACCGTGGAGCCCGCCTTGGCGACCCGCTGCGTTTCCTCTTGATTCATTTGCGTGGCGTGGATAAGAACCAGCCTCGACTTGTCGAATTTAGGGAAGTTCTGATCCAGGAAATCATAAAGGAAATCCACCGGCGTTTTCTTGGAATATGCCTTGCAATCCTCGACTTCCTTTATCTGCTCCGATATGTGGATATGCACGGGGAAGTTCCCTTTGGCAACCCAGTCCTTGCCGAAGACCTGCATCATATCTTTTTCGGAGACCGCCCTCAGCGAATGCAGAGCGATGCCGATATTAACGTCCGGATCGCCCTTGTACTTATCCATGAGGGCTTTGACGTTCTTCAGGTAATCTTCCGTTTCGCTGTAGAATCTCTTTTGCTCCGGCCTTGTGAAGGGCTGTTCGCCGAAATTGCCGTGCCTGTACAGAACCGGCAGCATGGTTATGCCGATCCCGATTTCCCTCGCGGCTTCAATTGCGACTTCAGCCATTCTATTCGGGTTCGGATACGGCTTGTACCCTTCCTTCTCGGTTTGGTTCAAAAGGTAATGGAATTCCCCCACGCCCGAATAACCAGCCTTCGCATATTCGCCATACAGTTTTTTCGCGATGGCTCCGAACTGCTCGGGGGTCAAGTTCTTCAAACCGCCGTACATCTGGTCGCGCCACTCCCAGAAAGTATTTTCGGGCTGTGCAGGATCCACCTTCTCGGCAAAGCCCACCACCGTCCCAAACTGGTGCAGGTGGCTGTGAGCCCCCGGCATGGCCGGAATCATCACCGGAACTTTATCATCCTTGTTAGACGCATATTTCGCATTCTTTTCAATCCCGATGACGGTTCCGTTAGCGCCGATCTCCACCCGGACATCCTGCGCCCAGCCATCCGCAAGCTTGGCTTTCTCCGCGAAGATAAAACTGGATTCCGCCGTGAGTCTGGCCTCAACGATGGATATGCATTTATTGATGTTTCCGATCAGGACTCCGGAAGTGTCCCGGTCCTTGTCCCTCTGGTCAATTCTGGCCTGCGCCGTCGCCACGGCGTCGGCAGCGGCGGGAAAAGCGACGCCATAAGGAGCCACATACTCTTCCACCGTTTTTAATTTCAACTGATCCTTGGTATATAACTTTGACAGGGCGGCGACGGCATCGACGTTCCCCATCGCGATGGCCGCATGCAATCCGTTCCAGCCGCTGGCGTTCAGCTTGGAGATGTCGACGCCCATGTCCTTGACTTTACGCAACTGCTCTTCCACCTTGGGACCCTTGGACCACTTTCCGATGTACTGGGTCAGGGTGGACTTGTGGCTGCCGGTAGGCTCGCTGACACCCTTTGTCCCAAGCATTGGAACATTGGTGGCCTGCTTAAGCCAGTGATCCGTGAGAACGGAGCCCATTTCAAGGCCGGTCGGCAGGGTTGAGGGGGCCAGTATGTTAAAGGGAGTATCCCCTTCCACGCCGTCAATATCCCCCATGTGGATATTCGCACCGTGCTCCAAGGCTTTCAGGGTAAGACCTTTCATATCGACCAGTTTTTTCTGGCTGTCCACGCCACTCTTGGTGGCAGCGTCCGCGAGGAAATGTAGAACGTTCCATTTTTTGCTCCCCACCTCAATGGTGGCTTTGAGGTCATCCTGAGATGCTGAATCCAGCCATTTGGACAGCTGACTGAAATCGCCTTGCTTCAATTGCTCAAGAATTTTCATTTTGACAAACGTACCCCTCAGGAAAATATGAACAGAAACGGGACTATACTACCATACTGCCAGAGCAATGTATAGGCCTCAGTGCCTTATCGCGGGGCACAGGTATCTGACATGACGGAATCCCGTTGCCCTGAGCCCTCGTCAGAGGGGTCTGTCGCTTAAACGAGCGATTGTGTGGCAACAGCACGCACGGAGTTGCAGCCTCCAAATTCCGTCACACAATCTGTCACCTAATCTATAGAGAGCAAACCGGCCTGCCAGCGAAATTGGCGACAGACTTTCTGTTCTGGTTGTGTCCACGATCCCGGTAATGCGCTGAGGTAATAGCCTCAGAAAAATCAAGCCCATAAAGCGCTGAATGGAACGGCCCACATGGCCTCAGTGCATTTTAGGGACACAGATATCCGACATCTTGGACATAACGAAAACGTGGTTGCGGCGGTTACGGCGCCAAGGGATCCTCTTCGCTGTTGAGAGGACGCATGTCCTCGGCATCATTGGTCGAGCTGTCGGACCAGACGTAATCGCCGGTCAGGTTGATGTGATCCCAGCCGAGCGGTGACAGCCGGCGAAGGCGCTGTTCGAGGGCGACAGGAAGGCGGATCGGGTCGAGGCTGCCAACAAAACGAAGCTGACGGAGCTGCACGCCAAGATCGGGCAACTGACGATGGAACGGGATTTTTTTCGCGAGAGGTCTGGGCAATGAGCCGCGCCGCCAGACTGAAAATGATCGCGCGCCCGCACCCGCATTTTTCCATTGCCCGGCAATGCGCGCTGCTGAAGGCACCGCGCGCGACGGCGTATTACAAACCGAAGCCGGTCGGCGATGACGATCTGGCGCTGATGCGGCGCATCGACGAAATATATCTGAAGTGGCCTTTCTTTGGGGCGCGGAAGATAGCGGCGGAGCTGCGCGGCGAGGGTCATCGCGTGAACCGCAAGCGTGTGCGGCGGATGATGAAGCTGATGGGGATCGAGGCGATTTATCAGAAGCCGAACACGAGCCGCAAACACCCCGGCCACAAGATATACCCGTATTTATTGAAGAACCTTCTGATCGACCGCGTCAATCAGGTCTGGTGCGCGGACATCACTTACATTCCGATGGCGAAGGGCTTCGTGTATCTCGTCGCCGTCATGGACTGGTGCAGCCGCCGCGTGCTGGCGTGGCGGTTGTCGCTCACGATGGAAACGGACTTTTGCGTCGAGGCGCTGCAGGAGGCGATGAGCCGCTATGGAAAGCCGGAAATCTTCAACACCGATCAGGGCGTCCAGTTCACGGCGACGGCATTCATCGATACGCTCGCAGCACGGGGCGTGCGGATCGCGTAATTGCCGCTCTCCAGACCGATCCGCACGGCGCCGGGCGCTTTTTCCTTCACGGTCGCGCCGATGGATTCCGGGGTTGAAAGGCACTGGCCTTGCCAAACGATCTTGCCATCATGATGGGGTTTTTTGTATATCGCCCCGAAAAGGTATAGCTCACACGTAAGAAAACGAGATTTAAAGCACGCCAAGGATTTGCAATGGCTTGATTTTCTTTGATTCACGCCTCCTGCTGCGCCCTGAATCAAGAATTGTTCCGTTCCGGGTCGTGACCACAATTCTGTCAGGAAGAACTCTGTGACCGACGAAGGCATGTGTCAATCAATGCCGAAAGTAACCCTATTCTGACGCAATCTGGCCGCCGTACCGGACATCCGGTTAGGGTATACGCCAATCTGACGCTATTATAGCCTCCCAGCTCCCCCAACTATACCTTTTCGGGGCGATATACAAAAAACCCCATATATGGCGCGGACGGGACTATTTTTGAAAACATGAAGTATACCAGCGCCGCCACGTCCCTGATTGATGCGCGGAACCTGCAGTTTCTTGATCCGGTGAGATACGAGGTGCTGTACGACAACTACAACAAGACACCCGATCAGCGCGATCCGCTGAACTACGATCCGGACGCCAGGTACAGCTCCGCGTTCCTGGCGAAAGTATTTGGCGACACGATTGCGCCGGTTTCGGCGGACTTTGCGGGCATATATTCGATGAGCGTGGAGGGGCAGTTTCTGGATGACCTTACGCCCGGCATTCCGGACAAGGAGCTGGACCTGGGGCCGGACGTCGATCTGCCGGGCTCTGACGCATTGGCCAAGCATGATGCGGCGCTGCAAACCCTTCTTGTGTACGCGGACACGACGCCGGGCCTTAACGGCGCAGATCCCGACTGGAAACGCGCGGGCAAGTATTTCTGGCCCGTCATGTACCGGGAGGATTTTGCAGGCCAGATCGGGATGGGCGGCATTGCAGGCCGTTATTCGGCGGACCAGAAAATGCGCGTCATGATCGCTTACTCGGCCCTTGACGAGGGAGCCCGTCCTTTCGGGGACACGGGCATCCGCGCGCTGTATAACGACGCGAACGATCTGGGGTATGTCCTGAACTCATCGGGCCAGTCGCAGACGCTGATCCACTACGCGGTGAACATCAGCAAGGGTTTCGTCCAGTTCGCCGCGCAGATGGCCAAAGAAGCGGTTTTGCGGGAAGAGCACCCCGATGTTCCCGTCACGAACGGAGTCCTGACGCGCTCGGAGGCCACAAATAACCACACCCTGACGCTGAACTTCGACGACACCCTCTGGGGTCTCGGCCCCGGCGCCGCGCCGGAGATGGTTGCGCAGGATACTTTGTTCGGCAACATTCTGGACGACACGGGAGAGGGCTCCTCCATTCTGACGGAAATGGGGGAACACTGGGGAGAGGGCGGCATTATCTGGGGAGACAGCGCCTCCGGCATTATAGAGCAGGTGATTTTCTCCACCCTGGGCAGCGGCGGGGGCACGACTTTTCTGGGCAATACCGCAGTGGCAGGCGAAGCCTCCGTGTTCGTGGGAAGCGCAGGAAACGACAGCATCCGCGCGGCCAAGGGAAACAACCTTATTTACGGCGCGGGGGGCACGGACACCGTCAGTTACGAGAACCTGTACGCCTCCGGCACGTCCGTCCGCCTGGAGAAGAACGCGGACGGCTCGATCACCGTCGTGAAAGGCGTGAACGGCGCGGACGGCACCGACATCCTCGCGGGCATCGACGCCCATAACGTCATCCTCGCCAGTCTGGACATCAACCGCTATAACGGCGCTCCCCGGTATTCCATCGAGGAGGGCAGCGTGGTGGGGGCGGTACGGATCACGGGCATAGGTTTCTACACCAGGATCGAGAGGGCCATAGATTATAGCGGTTCAGGTTCTATTTCGCTCATCTTCTCCGAATTTGATCCCTATACGCAGAGGTCATCCCAAAAGTTCAGCATATATCTCGATAAAACCGCGATTGATGCCGGCACCGGCCTCGCCGGACTCATTCTCAATGATACTTTGTTCGACACAAAAAAGCTCATCTATACTATGAGTGCGTTCGCTCCGGGCTACGAAATTACCCTGTCGACGCTATCCTCCACTTACGCTTATTACAGCGCCAATTGGTCTGGCGGCGGCGGAACAGACGACGTTTACAACGTCGCCTTTGGCCTGAACACGGTTTCGGATACGTCGTCCGGAACGGATAAGATCGTCTTCAGCGCGGATTACAACCCGGCCGATATTTCCTACGCGGTGAACGGCACCGGCCTTGACATCCTGTTCAGCGGCACGCCTGCGGTTCATATCGAAAACCAGTTTACGGCGGCAGGTCAGATCGAGACCCTCCAGTTCTCCGACAACAGCACGGTCGGCCTCGCCACTGTGCAGGTCGGGCAAAACGGCACCTCCGGCGACGATGTGATCACCGGCTTTACCTATGGCGCCTCGCCGGACAACCTGATCTACGGTCTGGAGGGCAATGACACGATCTCCGGCGGCGCGGGCAACGACACGATCGACGGAGGAACCGGCAATAACGTGATCGACGGCGGAACCGGGAACGATGTTTACCTGATCAATTCCGGTTTCGATATGATCACGGACAGCTCCGGGAACGATAAAATCACTTTTGGCAGCGGGTATAACCCGGGCGGCATGACCTTCGCCCGTGTCGACGGCGGCACAGGTCTGGAGATTTCATTCGGCGGCGCGGCCGCCGCGCATATCGATGATTTTTTCAGTTCGGGCGATACCATCGAAACGCTGCAGTTCTCCGACAGCAGCACGGTCGATCTGACCGCCTGCCGCAACATCAATGGCACCAGCGGCAATGATGCCCTGACAGGCCTCGATAATGCCTATCTGCCCGATGACTTTATATACGGCAACGACGGTGATGATACCCTCGATGGTGGGGCGGGCAATGACCATGTGTTCGGCGGCGCGGGTAACGATACATACGTGTATGGCTCCGGCATGGATACCGTCAGCGACACCGGCGGCAACGACAAGATCGTGTTTGCATCGGGCTTTGACGAAGGCGACATGACGCTGGTCCGCAGCGGCGCGACCGGTCTGGATATCCTGTTCAGCAGCACGGAAGCCGTCCATATCGATGGCCAGTTCACGGCAGCGGGCCAGATCGAAACCCTGCAGTTTTCCGACAGCAGCACGCTGGATCTTTCCACCGCGACCTATACGACGGTGGGCACTTCCGGCGACGATACAATCCAGGGCATCGATATCGGCAGCGTCACCGAAGTCATCGACGGGCTCGGCGGGAATGACACGATTTACGGCTATGCCGGCAACGATACGATCGATGGCGGTGACGGAAATAACATCCTCCATGCGGGCGCCGGCGACAACACCTATCTCGTGAACTCAGGCACTGGGACGGATGTCATCAGCGATGCCGGCGGCAACGACAGGATTACCTTCGGAACTGCCTTCAATCCCGCAGATATGACGCTGGAGCGCTCAGGCGCCGCCGATCTGAATATTCTGTTCGATAACGCTGTCGTGGCCACCATCCAAGGCCAGTTTACCGATGCCGGAAAAATCGAAACCCTCGCCTTCCATGACAACAGCACGTTCGATCTTTCAACGGTATCCTATGCGGTGAACGGCACCAGCGGCGACGATACGCTCTACGGCATCAGCGCGGGCGGAAACCCGGATGATGTCATCTATGGGTATGATGGCAATAGAGTCATTGCGCGGTAGTGCCTGAGCCGCGTTCCAGCCTTGTTATTGCCGGATCATTTGTCAGGCGGCGGCATAGTTGGCGAGGCCTGCGACGTTTTTGATAATGATCGTGCGGGTGTGGCGGGGATTGCGCCAGCG
>JAZDGQ010000082.1:0-10335 GCA_043806835.1 Pseudomonadota bacterium
GGAGCAACCTTTCCCGCCAGGCCCCTCGGACAAAGCTGGATGGGAGCGGCTCCTTCGTGAGCGGCCTTACCTTGAACCCGCTGTTCGTGGAGGTGCTGATGGGCTGGCCTGTCGGGTGGACAGACTGCGGCTCTGCGGCAACGGGGTTGTCCCGCTGGTCGCGGCTTATGCATTCCGCACTCTCGCGGCTGCTGCAAACATCGGAACCTGAGCAACCATGCCTGATCTGAACAAAAATATGGCTCAGCGCATCGAGCTTTGGCCGGTGGACAAACTCGTTCCCTACGCGCGCAATCCGCGCACCCATTCGGCGGAACAGGTAAGCCAGATCGCGGCGAGCATCGTCGAGTTCGGTTTCCTCAATCCGATCCTGGTCGACACGACGGCAGGAATCATTGCAGGGCACGGCCGCCTCCAGGCGGCAAAACAAATAGGCCTCGCGCAAGTTCCCGTCGTCGTGCTTGACCATCTGACCGAAGCGCAAAAGCGCGCCTACGTCATCGCCGACAACAAGCTGGCTTTGAATGCCGGATGGGACGACGAGATTCTCCGTACTGAAATGGCGGCGCTGGAGGAAGAAGAATTCAATATGCCGGTCATCGGATTTTCGGATGACGAGCTGGCCGATCTTCTCGCCGATCCTGATGTAGGGAATACAGACGAAGATGCTGTGCCGGAGGCCCCTGTCACCCCCGTCAGCAAACCGGGCGACTTCTTTCGGCTCGGCAACCACCGCCTCTTGTGCGGCGACAGCACCGTTCTTGCGAACGTCGAACGGGTGCTGGAAGGCGCACTGGCGGACATGGTATTCACCGACCCGCCCTATAACGTCGATTACGGCAACACCGCAAAGGACAAGATGCGCGGCAACAACCGTACAATTCTGAACGACAATCTGGGCGAAGGGTTCGAACAGTTCCTCTACGACTCCTGCATCAACATGCTGACCGTCTGCAAGGGCGCGATTTACGTTTGCATGTCATCCAGTGAACTGCACACGCTCCAAAAGGTGTTTATCGCCGCTGGCGGCAAATGGTCGACGTTCGTCATCTGGGCAAAAAACACCTTCACCCTGGGCCGCGCTGATTATCAGCGACAATACGAGCCGATCCTTTACGGCTGGAAACAGGGCGCCGACCACTACTGGTGCGGCGCGCGGAACCAGGGCGACGTCTGGTTCATCAACAAATCCGTCAAAAACGAGCTGCACCCGACCATGAAGCCGGTCGAGCTGGTGGAACGCGCGGTGAACAACAGCAGCAAGAGCCGGGATATCGTTCTCGACTGTTTCGGCGGCTCCGGCACCACTGTCATCGCCTGTGAAAAACTGAACCGCCAGTGCCGGATGATCGAACTCGACCCAAAATATTGTGACGTTATCGTCAAACGGTGGGAGGAATTTACCGGCAGGAAGGCTGAGCTGCTTCAGTCACCGACGATTTTATAAATGCGCTGACCACCCTTCGGCTTGTCGGAAACAATCTTGTAACCACGCTTTTTGGCCAACGCATGCGAGATCGCGCTGCGCACCGTGTGTTTTTGCCAGCCGGTGGCCTTGACGATGTCGTCGATGGTCGCCCCCTCCGGCCGGCTGAGCAGTTTAATGACAAGAGCGAGCTTGCTCTCTTTGGCGACGGGCATCGCCGCGACGGCGGCAAGACCCGCATTCATCGGCTCCGAGAGATGCGTATCGTCGATCACTTTTCCGTTGGCCTTCGCCTTTGTTTTAAGCGCGGCTTTGACAGTGTTTTTGGGTTTTGTGGATTTGGGTTTGTTTTTTGACATGAACAGTCTCCTTTCCTGTCCATGAACGCTTCATTCGGAGCACTTATCCACTTGAACGTGAGCAATCGGATGACAAAGAATGATTGAAAAATGTCATGAAATTATCCATCAGCGATTATGCGGCGCATCGCGGCGTGAGCCGCGTCTCGGTTCATAATGCCCTCAACGCCGGACGGATCGAGAAGGAACCTGACGGGACGATTGACGTCGACAAGGCCGATGCCGCATGGAAACGCAACACGCACCCGACGCAGAAGCGCAAGACCGAAAAAGACGTTGCGCACCGCACCGGGCGTCCCATCGATCCGCCGATCATCAATTCCGGCCCCAGTTATGCCCAGAGTCGCGCGATCAAGGAAGCCTATCATGCGCGCCTTGCCAAGCTGTCTTATGAAGAAAAAACTGGCAGCCTTGTCAAAATCGATCTGATCAAAGTCGCCTGGTTCAACACGCTGCGTGTCTTAAGGGATCGCATCCTCAACATGCCTGATCGTATGGCGCCGCTCCTTTCTGCGGAAGGCGATCCGAAAGTTATTCGCGATCTGCTGGATAAAGAGCTGCGTCAAGTCCTGAGCGACGCGGCGGACTCGGTCACTTATTCAAACGCGCCGACGGAATGAGACATGGATGCTCTGCAACAATGCCTGACGCACGCCGCTCTGGCGCTGCGCCCCGATCCGCTGTTGTCGGTATCGGAGTGGGCTGACGCACACCGTTTTCTGTCCCAGACAGCGTCGGGCGAGCCTGGCCCATGGCGGACGGAGCGGACACCGTATTTGCGCGAGATCATGGATTGCCTGTCGCCCAGCAATCCTGTCGAAAAAGTCGTGTTCATGAAGGGAGCTCAGATTGGAGGGACCGAGGCGGGGAACAATTTTATTGGATATGTAATACACCACGCGCCGGGACCAATGCTGGCGGTGCAGCCAACGGTGGAAATGGCGAAACGCTGGTCGAAACAGCGCATCGCCAGCCTGATCGAAAGCACGCCTGTCCTCCGCGACCGCGTCAAGGAAGCCCGTGCGCGCGACAGCGGCAATACGGTGCAGAGCAAAGAGTTTCCAGGCGGCCTCCTGGTCATGACCGGCGCCAACAGCGCGGTCGGCCTGCGCTCGATGCCTGTCCGGTATTTATTTCTGGACGAGGTTGACGCTTACGACTTTGACGTGGACGGCGAAGGCGATCCGGTCAGCCTTGCCAGCCAACGAACGATCACTTTTGCGAACCGCAAGATATTTCTGGTTTCGACACCGACGATCCAGGGCTTCAGCCGGATCGAGCTGGAATACGAAGCCTCCGACCGCCGCCGCTGGTGGGTGCCGTGTCCTGACTGTGACGCGTACCAGATTTTGGAAGAAAAACAACTCCGCTGGCCGAAAGATAAACCGGAAGACGCCGCTTATTATTGCGTCCATTGCGGCGTCGCTGTTCCCAGCCATAAAAAACCTTGGATGAACAGTCGCGGCCAGTGGCGCGCCGAAGCAGCAGGTGCCGGGAAATCAGCTGGATTCCATCTGTCCGGCCTCAACAGCCCATGGCTGACATGGCAGCAGATTGCGGAGCGTAAAGTCGCCGCCAAAGACGATGCAGCAATGAAGGTTTACGTGAACACCATCGAAGCACGCACATGGACGGAAAGCGGAGAAGCGCCGGAATGGCATCGTCTCTATGACCGCCGCGAAGATTACTGCATCGGCCAGGTTCCGGCAGGCGGCCTGTTCCTCACCGCCGGTGTGGACGTACAGAAAGACCGCCTTGAACTGGAGATCGTTGCCTGGGGGCGTGACCGCGAATGCTGGTCAATTGATTACCGCGTCCTTGCTGGAGACCCGGTCAAACCGGAGGTCTGGAAAGAGATGGATCGGCTGCTTGCCGAAACATTTACCCATACCAGCAACACGGAACTTGCGATCCTGAAACTGGCCATCGACACCGGCTACGCGACGCAGGAAGTTTATGACTGGATACGCCGTCAGCAGTCGGATCGCGTTATTGCGATCAAAGGCGTCGACCGTTTGGGTGCCGCTATCGGCACACCGAGTCATATCGATGTGACGACACAGGGCAAGCGCAAACGGCGTGGACTGCTGGTCTGGCCGGTCGGTGCATCGTTTTGCAAATCGGAATTATACGGTTGTCTCAGGAAGGATAGACCAACAGACGAACAGATTGCAGCGGGAGAACCGTTCCCGCCCGGATACTGTCACTTCCCAAAGCACGGAGAGGAATATTTCAAGCAGCTGACCGCCGAACGGTTGGTGACGGTCAAGGACAGACGCGGATTCCCGCGCCGTGAGTGGCGCAAGCTGCGGGAACGCAATGAGGCTCTGGACTGTCGTGTTTACGCCCGCGCGGCGGCGTCTGCACTTGGCATTGATCGTTTTAACGAAGGAACATGGGAGAAGCTGGAACGTAATCTTGGACAAACAAGACCGCAACCATCGTCTCAAGCCGAAGTCAAAAAGCCTGTAGCAGGCACCCGTAAAACCATACAGAGCAGTTACATATGACCTACACCACAGCACAACGCGATGCCCTGAAACAGGCCATCGTCAGCGGGGTTTTGCGTCTGTCGTATGACGGCAAGACGGTCGAATACCGCTCAATGAACGAGCTGAAGGCTGCCTTGAACGAGGTCGAGGCGGCGCTCGCCCGCGACAGCGGCGATCCGCAGACCCGCCGCGTCAAGATTTACGTCGAGAAAGATCTTTAAATGAACCTGATCTCCCGTATCAGCGCGGCGATGAAATTCGCCACAACCGGAAAGCTGTCTGCCTCGGCCTTCGAGGGGGCGATGCAGCACCGGCGGCTGGTTTCGTGGCGGGCGACGCAGGAGAATATCAACGGGCTTCTGTCCGCAAGCGGCGACACGCTCCGCGCCCGCGCGCGGCAGATCGTGCGGTCGAACCCTTACGCTGCCAACGCTGCCGATAGTTTTGTCGCCAATGCCGTGGGCGCCGGCATCAAGCCGTCCTCGCTTGTGCAGGATACTGTTCTGAAAGATCAGATTCAGCGCGTCTGGAACGACTGGACGGATCACGCGGACGCCGACGGGCTGACGGATTTCTATGGGCTTCAGGCCATGGCGGCGCGCGCCATGTTCGAGGCCGGAGAATGTTTTATCCGTTTCCGGCCACGGCGACCGGAGGATGGCTTGGACGTGCCGTTGCAGCTGCAACTGCTGGAGTCCGAACATCTGCCGTTCAACAAAACGGAAACCGCAACGAACGGCAATGCCATCCGCTGCGGCGTGGAGTTTGACGCCATCGGACGGCGCGTAGCGTATTACTTTTACCGCAGCCATCCTGGCGACAGCACGGATCATAATAATAAAGGCGTGATCGTCCGCGTTCCGGCAAGCGAAGTTCTGCATATCTACCGCCCACAGCGCCCGGGTCAGATCCGTGGCGTGCCGTGGATATCGCCCGCGCTCGTCAAGATATTCCTGCTGGATCAGTATGACGACGCCGAACTGGATCGTAAGAAAGTCGCGGCGTTGTTCGCAGGCTTCATCACCAAGAACGCGCCGGAGGATAATCTTCTGGGTGAAAGCGCGCCGGACTCTATGGGTTCGGCCATCGCCGGCCTGTCGCCCGGCACCATGCAGGTGCTGTTGCCGGGGGAGGATATCAAGTTTTCGTCGCCTGCCGATGTGGGAGGTTCTTACGAGTTATTCCAATACCGCACGTTGCTGGCAATCTGCGCCGCAATGGGCATGCCCTATACGAACGTCACCGGCGATCTGAAAGCCGCCAATTATTCCAGCATCCGTGCCGGCACAGTGGAGTTTCGCCGCAGGATGGAACAGTTCCAGCACACGACGCTGGTATACCAGCTCTGCCGCCCCGTGTGGAAGCGCTGGCTGGAAACGGCGGCGCTGTCCGGCGCCGTCAATATGCCCGGCTTCGCAACCGACTCAGGTAAATATTCTCCGGTCAAATGGATCACGCCGAAATGGGAATGGGTCGATCCGCTCAAAGACCGTCAGGCCGAGAAAATCGCGCAGGAACAGGGATGGAAAGCGCCGTCCGACATTATTGAATCCGAGGGCTACGACGTGGACGAAACATTTAGGCGCATCGCTGCGGATCAAAGGCGCATCGAGGAGCTGGGCATCCGGCTGGGAGACCCGAACCAGCCGCAACCGCAGAATCAGCCTTCAGACAAAACCGATGAAGGAAATTCATGACCCTGTTGCCCCACATCGCCGGGCGGGTGTTCAACACGCCGCTCCTGATCTCGCGCGCCAAGCTTGACACAATCCTCGGCGTACTGATCCCGCGCCTGCAGGGAGAGCCGCTCTCTTTCGGTACGAAATCCGTCCCGCGCGGATATGAGGTTACGCCACACGGCATCGCCGTCATCCCCATTCTCGGCACACTGGTGCGGCGGGCGGCGGGGCTTGACGCAGCAAGCGGCCTGACCAGTTACGCCGCGCTTGAAGATACCTTTCACATGGCTCTGCGGGATACCGGCGTGAGGGCAATGCTGCTTGATATCGACAGCCCTGGTGGAGAAGCGGGCGGCGTGTTCGATCTCGCCGATAAAATTTTCAGCGCTAGGAAAATCAAACCGGTCTGGGCGGTCGCCAACGAGGACGCTTTTTCGGCGGCCTATGCCATCGCGGCGGCGGCTGAGAAAATTTATCTTCCGCGCACCGGCGGCGCCGGCTCTATCGGGGTCATCGCCATGCATCTGGATCAAAGCCGGGCGGAGACGGACGCGGGACTGAGCTATACCGCGATCTACGCCGGCGAGCGCAAGAACGACCTCTCGCCGCACGAGCCCCTGAGCGATCCTGCCCGCGCGCAGCTGCAGACGGAGGTGGATCGTCTCTACGATCTTTTTACCAACACGGTCGCGCGCATGCGCGGACTTAACGTCGCAGCCGTCAAGGCCACAGAGGCCGGAATTTATTTCGGCGAGGACGCGGTCAAAGCGGGCCTTGCCGATGAAAACGGCACGTTCGGTGACGCGCTTTCCGACCTCACGCAAAAACTCTCACGACCCGCAACCCGTCCCCTACGTCAACTCAAAAAGAAGGAGATAAAGCCTATGGATATGCCACAAGAAGAACCGGAGAAGCCGATGCCCGATCTTGCCGCCATTCGCGCGGAAGCGAAAGCCGAGGCGCTTGCCTATGTTACCGAGATCAACGAGCTCTGCCTGCTGGCAGGCATGCCGGACAAGGCGATGGGTTTTATCGCCAAGGCCGTCCCGCTTGGCGAAGCGCGCAGATCTCTTCTGGACGCAAAAGCCACGAAGGCGGACGCAACCGCCATCGCCGGACACATCCCCGCCAATACCAACCCCGACACTGCCGAACCGAAGATCGACACGGCGGCGATCTACGCGCAGCGCAACAAGAAAGGAAACTAACCCATGCCAGAACTCATTGAAGGTCCCTACAAGAGCGAATTTCTCGTCACAGAAGCGGAAGGCACTCTGTCGCGCGAGACCGTCACAGTTCTTCTCGGCCAGAATCTCAAGCCCGGCCATGTGCTGGGCAGGGTGACGGTCGGTACCGCGACAGGCGTCGCCGTGTCGGGCAATGTTGGCAACGGCACGATCAGTGCTGTGTCGGCAGGCGTTGGCGCGAAACCCGGCGTTTACCAGGTCATCTGCATCGAACCCGCCACCAACGCCGGAACCTTCACGCTCGAAGACCCGGAGGGCGTCACCACCGGGCGGGCGCTTGTCGGTACGCCATTTGTGGGCGCGGTCAACTTCACGCTGACCGACGGCCCCGCTGACTTTGCCGCAGGCGACCGTTTCACCGTCACCGTGGTCGAGGGCTCCGGCAAATACAAAGAGTACAACCCCGCCAATACGGACGGCTCACAGACGGCTGTAGCCATTTCGCTGGACGAGGTGAAGGCCACGGTCACAGACCTGCCCGACGTCGCCATCGTTCGCCACGCGGAAGTGAACGCGGCGGAACTGACCTGGTTCGCCGGCGCGGACGCGACCCAGAAAGCTGCTGGTCTCGCGCAGCTTAAAACCAAAACCATTATAGCAAGGTAAGGAGAATACACATGCCCGCATTGGATATTTTCGGCAGCAACGTCTTTTCGCTGGTGTCGCTGACCGACGCCATCAACAAGATACCCTTTATTCCAGGAAGGATAGGCCAGCTCGGCCTGTTCGACGAGACCGGCGTGTCCACCACCACGGTGATGATCGAGGAGCGCGAAGGCTCCCTGAGCCTGATCGAAACCTCGCCGCGCGGCGCACCCGCTTCGCAAAACACCACCACAAAAAGAAAAGCCCGTTCTCTGGCCGTGCCGCATATCGCCCTTGAAGACACTATTCTCGCCGATGAGGTGCAAAACGTGAGGTCTTTCGGCAACGACAGCCAGCTCGACGGCGTGCAGAGCGTGGTCAATTTCCGCCTGGCGGAAATGTCGCGCAAGCACGACGCCACGCTGGAGCATCTGCGCATCGGCGCCATCAAGGGGCAGATTCTGGATTCCAACGGTGTGACGGTGCTCTACGACTTGTTTGCCGAGTTCGGTGTCACGCCCTACGCCGAAATTGATTTTGATCTCGACAACATCGCTCCGGCCAGTGGCGCCGTCAAGCGGAAATGCCACGACGTCAAACGCAAGATCGAGGATGAACTTGGCGCGGCTCCCTACGACCATATCCATGCCGTCTGCTCCGCCACGTTCTTCGACGATCTCATCGCGCATCCCGAGGTCATCAAAGCCTATGACCGCTTCCAGGAAAGCGCCTTCCTGCGCGCGGGTCAGGCGCGCGGCGGGTTCGTCTACGCAGGCATCACCTTCGAGGAATACCGCGGCAAGGTCGGCAGCGTTGACTTCGTCGCGGACAGCAAAGCGCACTTCTTCCCTGCCGGCGTGCCGGGGCTGTTCAGGCAATACAATGCGCCTGCCGATTTCGTGGAGACCGTCAATACCATCGGCCTGCCGCGTTACGCCAAACAGGCCGTGGACGAGCAGTTCGGACGCTGGGTCAAGCTGCATACACAGTCGAACCCGCTGCCGATCTGCACCCGCCCGAAAACGCTGATCAAAGCAAAACGTACTTAAACGGGGCGGACGTAATCATGTTCTTTTCCGCCATGATCGACCAGCTCTTTACCGATCCGGTTTTGAGCAAACCCTCCACCTATCTCGCTGTCGGCACATCCGTACCATTTCCGGTACGGGTGATCTCCAGACAACCGGATACGGTGGTGGGTTTTGGTGAAGGGCAACTGCACGTCCCGACCACGTTATTCGACGTGCGAAGCCTTGAAGTGCCGGAGCCAGCCGTGGGTGATCAACTGACCTATGATGACATTATATATACGGTGCAATCCGAACCGAAATCCGACCGCGACCATCTCGTCTGGACGCTGGACGTGAGACCCGTATGAGACTGACTGCTGCCATCACCGGAAACCTCAAGGAAATCATGGCGCAGGAGGTCAAGGCGGCGGAAAAAGCCGTCACCCGGGGCGTTGCCCAGGCAACGGACGGACTCAAAACGGAACTGCGGGGGCAAGTGACGGGCGCCGGCCTCGGTCAGCGCCTTTCTAAAAGCTGGCGCAGCCAGATCTATCCCAAGGGCGGCGCGAGCGTGAACGCGGCCGGTTTCGTCTACAATAAGGCGCCTGAAATCATCGGCGCCTTTGCCGAAGGCGTCACCATCCGCAGCAAAAACGGAAAGTTCCTGGCGATACCGACACCCTATGTCATTCGTCGGGAGAACAGGAAACTGACACCTGCTGATTTTGAAGAAGCAGGCATCCCATTGCGCTACGTCCCGCCTGAGGGATCGCGGCATGTGGGACTTCTGGTCGTGGATAACTTCCGCATTACCAGCAAAGGCAGGGCCAGGGCAGCCAGCCCACGCGCCATAAAGGCAGGCCGTACCGCGACCGTCGTCATGTTCATTCTGATACCGGAGGCGCGTCTCAAAAAACGTTTTGATATCAATAGCGTCGCCAAAAAATGGATCGACAAATTGCCCAGCCTGGTCATCGCCAGCTGGCCGGATGAGAAAGCATGACGACCCGCGAAACAATACTACAGGCACTCTTTACCCTGCTGCAAACGATAGCTGTGGCAAAAGTTCTCCGCAACGAAGTCCTGCCGGAGAAAATCCCTTCCGGCGGTCTGCTGATCTTGCGCGATGGCGATCCGGGAGAGCCGGAAATCTTGCTGTCCCCGCTCTCTTATTACTGGCAGCACCGTGCTCAATTGGAAGTCGTTGTGCAAAAAGGCGGAGCTCCGGATCGGGATACCGCGCTTGATGATTTATTGCAGGCCGTGGCGACCGCCATTGCCGGCGACCGGATGCTGGGCGGGCTTTGCGACCGCGTTACCGCTTTCGCGCCCGACACCAGCACTTTTGCGATTAAGGGAGGAATATCCGTTAAAGGCGTCGTCGTTCCGATTGAGCTGATTTACACGACATCTGACCCGCTCATCGGTCGTGGGGCGTTGTTGGGAGTTGGCAAATGAGCCTCTTACTGTTGCTGCGCAGTTCGGTTGGAGGGCCGCCGCCGGTAACGGTGTCACTCGCTGCGGGGATCGTGGCATC
>JAZDGQ010000083.1:0-10739 GCA_043806835.1 Pseudomonadota bacterium
GCAACGATATCACCGGCGCCGCCCATGACGGCATCCATGTTTCCGGCACCTCCGACGTCACCATCGGCGGCGATGATGAAGAGGACGGCAACTATGTCACCGGCGCGGGCAACGACGGCATCCACGTCGAGAACGGCGGCACCGTCGGCATCACGGGCAATACCGTCACCGGCAGCGAAGGCTTCCTCTTTGGCGCGGGCCGCGACGGCATCCATATCGAGGACAGCTCCAATGTCGCCATCGGCGGTTACGGCGAAGGGGCTGGCAACACCATCACCGACGTGGGCAACGATGGCATCTTCGTCGATCCGAGCAGCCATATCACTGTTGTCGGCAACACCATCAACGGGGCTTATGACGGCGTTCATTTTGACTATGTCACGGACGGCCTGATCGACTCGAACACCATCAGCAACGTCTATAACGGCGTGATGGACTTCTCCGGCGAGACCGTCAGCATCCTTGACAACACCATCAGCGGCGGCGAGGGGCGCGGCACGGGCATCGGTGTCTATGACGGCAACCATACGGTTGTCGCCAGCACCGGTGAGGGCGTCCAGACCGTTCAGGGATTCTACAACGGCATTCAGGTCGAATACAGCTACGACACGGATATCCTCGGCAACGTTCTGACGGATATCCGGAACGACGGCATTCAGGTGCGGGACGGGAAGTATGCCCCCGATCCGGAAGACCTCGACGCGCATGACGGATTCAACACCCGGATCAACGGCAACAGCATCACCGGCGCAGGCGGCGACGGCATCCAGATCGTTTACGGCCGTGATATTCTGATTAACGGCAATACGCTCGACGGTAATTACAATGGCATCCATCTGGGCGACGACGAAGAAGGCGGCGACAAAAACGAAAGAAACACGGACGATTTCTTCATCACCAGCGTTTCCTTCGGCGAAACCGGCGGCTCCGACAATGTTGTTATCACCAACAATACGATCAGCAACAGCAAAAACGCGGGTCTTTACGCGATGGCGCCCGACAACGGAAGCATCGTCATTGCTGGCAACGACTTCACCGGCAACCCCGTCGGCGCGTGGATCGGCAGCGGCCTGATCGACCTGACGGGCGACGTCCTGATGAACGAAGACCTGACTCCGGGAAGACCCAATACCTTCACCGGCGGCGATGTGGCTCTCCGCTTCGAGCGTGCGTCCTACCAGGCTCCGTTCTTCCAGCCTTACGAAATGCCGGAATACGAAACGTCCTACGCGGATCTGCAACTGGTGCGCGACACGCTCGGCGATATCCAGTTCACGGGACAGAGCACATATTATGTTGAACTGCTGAACGGCGCTTTCTTCGAGCCGGGCAACCCGACCATCATTGACGGCACGCTCGCAACCTATGATCTTGTCAACGGCGGTCTGATGACGGCGGCGCAACTGGCGGCGATTGAAGACAAGATCAACGACTACGATGACGACAGAACGCTGGGTCAGATCTTCGTCGGTTTCACGCCCGATGACAACATGCACGTCTTCGGAAAAGCTATGGGCTTCAGATTCCGTCCGGGACGCGCAGGCATCGTCATCACAGGCCTGCCCCACCTCCCCGGGCAGGGCGGAGGACCCCGCGCCTTCACAGCACAGGAACTGGCGGGTCTGGAACCTGCCGCCGGCGGTGACGACAAAGGCGATAACAAGGGCAGCGGCGGAAATACCGTAACGGCTCCCTGCTGGTCGCAGGCTATCGGACTGCTGAACGGTAGAAACGTCATTGATGTGGATTTGAATCAGGACGACGAAACCAAGGCAGCAGCGTCTGCGAGAGCCTGCAGGGGCGCCATCTAGCCTCAGGTCGTTTTTTACATAGAACCCTCCGTTGCATAAATACTGCATCGGAGGGTTTTTCCCGGTTTTAGTCGTCCGGAACAGTTTATCTTTTTGAAAACCGCCGCATTTTCGGTATACTGCCCTATCTGTTTTTATCGAGACTTTTCAGGAGAAAAGAACATGCAAAAGAAATACGGGTTCCTTCTCTCTGTCGGTGCGATCCTGACATGGGTTGCCTTGACATCGACCGCCCAGGCGCAGGCGTTTCCGAGCACGGCGGAGCCTTCCCGCGTTCAGGAGCAAATCGCGCCGTTGCAGACTCCCAAGGCTCCCGAGGGCGTGGGCGTCATCACTCCTGACAGCGTCAGGGTGAAAGCTCCGGCAGGCGCCGAGAAAACGAAATTCAAGCTGGCCACCGTCAAGATCGCCGATATGACCGCCTATACCGACGCGGATATTTCCCCGTTGTACAAGGGCATGGTCGGAGAAACGGTCTCCCTTGCCGATGTTTACGGGCTGGCGGAAAAACTGACCGCAAAGTACCGCAATGACGGCTATGTCCTGACGCAGGTCGTCGTTCCGCCGCAGACCATAGAAAGCGGGCATGTCAGGCTGCGCGTGGTGGAAGGGTTCGTCGACGCCGTCGTCTTTCAGGGAAAAACCCTCGGGGACATCTCTTATCTCCAGCCCTATGCCGACAAGATCAAGGCCTCCAGGCCTCTGAACGCCAAAACGCTGGAAAGATACCTGCTGCTCATCAACGACCTGTCCGGCATGTCGGCAAAGGCCGTTTTGTCCCCTTCGCCGAAAACGCCGGGCGCGTCGAACGTGACGCTGGTTGTCGAGCAGAAACCAGTTGACGCCTCTTTTGTGGTGGACAATCGCGGATCGAGGTACATGGGTTCGCTGCAATTCAACGCCGGGGCGCGCCTCAACAACGCCTTGGGCCTGTACGAAGGAGTCAATCTGCAGGCGGCCACGGCTCCGGACGGGTGGCCGAAGCGCGAAATGGACACCCTGAACATCGGCGTGTCCGTCCCGGTCCGGCATGAAGGGACGAAAGTGACCCTGAACGGCGGCATCACCCCGACCCATCCGGGATACACGCTGTCGGAATTCGACGTCAAGGGCATGGCTCATGCCATTAACCTGGAGGTGATGCATCCCTTCATCCGTTCCCGCAGCGAAAATTTATACGCCGCGCTCAAGTTCAATTACCTGAACGCGAAGCGCGAGGACAATCTGGCCGGCGATCCCATCAAGGACAGGCTGCGCGTGGTGCGCCTCAACTCCACGTACCAGTTTACCGACAGGTTTTTCGGCGTGAACACGGTGAACGTCGAGATCAGCAAGGGATTTGATGTTCTCGGAGCCTCCAGCAAGGGCGACGCGAACATGACCCGCGCCGACGGCGATCCGGAATTTTTCAAGGGCACGGCGGAAGCGTCGCGCCTGCAGCGCCTGACGGATATGGTTGACATTTTCGCCGGAACGACCGGGCAATGGTCCGCCAATACCTTGCTGGCTTCGGAGGAATTCGGCGTCGGCGGCGCCAGCTACGGCAGCGCTTACGACAGTTCCGAGATCACCGGCAAGAACGGGCTGGCTGTACGGCTGGAACTTCGCGCCAATCCTCAGCCTCCGTTACATCTCCAGACATTGCAGCTCTACGGCTTCTATGACATCGGCGAGGTATGGGACCCGAATAACGCCGTCGGCGCCGACCGCATCCGCTCCATAGCCTCCACCGGCGCCGGCTTCCGCATGGCCCTGAACGAAACTTTTTCCGCGTCCTTTGAGGCTGCCGTTCCCCTGACCCGGGAAGTCGAGACGGCGCAGAACGGCCATACCCCGCGACTGTTCGGCTCCCTTACGGCCAGGTTCTGAAGGGTCTGACGGCCGGACAGGGCGGCATGCCTGTCTTCACCGGCAGTCTGCGGGGAACCCCCTTGGCGGGTGTTGACCCTCCATCGAACTGGGGCTAGAATCCGCTCGTATCGCTTCTGAATGATGGAGTTTCCGACAATGAAGTCCCGTATTTCACGTTTTGCAAAGTTTGCGGTCATCCTGACATGCTCCGGTTTTCTGGCGCACATGACACCTGCCGTTTCGGATGTTCCCGTGGCGGTGGTAGCGCCCACCCGGGATTTTGCGGATATGGCCGAGAAGGTGATACCGACGGTCGTCAACGTCTCCACCACAATGAAGATCGAATCTCCCGTCAGGGGCGAGTTGCCACCTCTGCCGGATCTGCCGCCGGGATCGCCGTTCGAGGAATTCTTCAAGGACTTTTATGACCAGTACCAGAACGGCAACCCCCCCGCGAATGAAAAAGCCTCCTCGCTGGGTTCCGGATTCGTGATCGACGCCGCCAACGGCTACATCGTCACCAACAATCACGTCATCAAGGACGCGGACGAAATCAAGGTCATCCTGAACGACAACACGAGCCTTGACGCCGTGCTGGTCGGGACGGACGAAAAAACCGACATCGCCCTCCTTAAAATCAAATCCACCAAGCCTCTGGTCGCCGCCGTCTGGGGCGACAGCGACACGGCGCGGGTGGGATCATGGGTGCTGGCGATCGGCAACCCGTTCGGCCTCGGGGGCACCGTCACGGCGGGGATCGTTTCCGCGCGTCACCGCGACATCAATGCGGGGCCCTATGACGAATACATCCAGACGGACGCCTCGATCAACCGCGGGAACTCCGGCGGCCCGATGTTCAACATGAACGGCGAGGTCGTCGGCGTGAACACGGCGATCTTCTCGCCCTCCGGCGTCTCGGTCGGGATCGGTTTCGCCGTTCCCTCGAATCTGGCCAAAGGCGTCGTCGCGCAGCTCGTCAAATACGGCAAGACCAAGCGTGGCTGGTTGGGCGTAAGGATTCAAGAAGTCACCCCTGAAATCGCCGAAAGCCTCGGCCTCGACAAGCCGAAGGGAGCCATGGTTTCCGGCGTCACCGAAAAGGGTCCCGCCGAAAAGGCCGGGGTCAAATCCGGCGACGTGATCCTGAAGTTCGACGGCCATGCCATCGACAAGATGCGCGAGCTGCCACGCCTCGTCGCCGATGCGGAGGTGGGTAAAAAAGTCTCCCTGACCCTGTGGCGCAAAGGCAGGGAGGAAACAGTCACCGTCGATCTCGGCCAGCTTGAGAAGGCGGAAGAGACCGGGATGATCGCCGAGAAAAAGGAAAACGGCGGCAAGACCGACGCCAAGGCGGTCATCGTGGAAAGCGTGGGCCTTGGCCTGTCTTCCCTCACAGAACAGCTTCGCTCCCTCTATAAAATCCCCGGGACGACGAACGGCGTCCTCATCTCCGAAGTCAAAAAAGACAGCATCGCCGCCGACAAGGGGCTTGAGGCCGGCGACGTGATCGTTGAAGTCGACCAGCAGGGAGTCTCCACGCCTGAGCAGGTCGTCGAAAAAATAGCGGCGGCGGAAAAGGCGGGGCGTTCTTCTGTGCTGTTCTTCATCGCCCGCGGGGAGGACATGCGCTTCGTCGCCCTGAAGCTGAAGAAATAATCAGATGGAAAGAAAGCCCGCAAAAAAGAGCCTCAGCGAAATTGCGATAGAGGAGGCTCACGGAGGGGCCGGAAGCCGGCAGGTTATTTTCAGCAAATCGGATCCCTTTGTCTCCCCCCGGTTCGAGGCGATGACAAAGGGCTTCCTGCCTTCCGGCGCAGCGTATGACTGGCACAAGCACGACGGCGTGGATGAACTCTTTCTTGTGATCTCCGGCAGCGGCGTGATCCGCTACGAAGGCGGGACTTCCTTCGACTATAAACCCGGCGATGTTTTTTACAGCCCGGCAGGAATTCCCCACAGGATTGAAAATACAAGCCCCGCGCAGAACGAATTTTATTTCATCCGAATCAATGCCTAAAACAGCGCCAATCCAGAATAAAATCGCGGGGGTTTCCATTGCTATCGCCGCCGCGGTTGCTTTCGGCGCTTATCCGCCGGCGGCACGCGCCGTATACGCGGATGGCGGCAATGCGGTCTTTATGATTCTTGTGACCACTTTTTCCCGCGCCCTGACGCTGAATCTGTTTTGCCTTTTATTACACAAGCCGGTTTTCAAGACAAAGAAAGATATCAGGACAGCACTCACAGGCGGTTTTTTTCAATTCCTGTCCATTTCAGGCATTCTTTCCGCTTTGGCCTATCTGCCGGGAGCTGTCGTGATCGTCATCGTATTCACGCATACTCTTATGCTGCTTTTCTTTATGGCCTGGCGCGGAGAGATCAAAATAACCGCGCAAACTCTCGTGACGACCCTGGCGGCATTGGGGGGGCTGAGCCTTGTTCTAAATATATGGCAGCAGCAGGAACAGCATCTCAGTTATTTGGGAATGGGTCTGGCTTTTATGGCTGCGGTTGCCGCAATGAGCCGCGTTTATGTGTACGGCCACCTGACCAAAACGCGCAATCCGGCAATTGTCGGTGCGGAAGCCTTTCTTATCGCCGCCGCCTTCACCCTGCTTGTCCTGTTTTTTAAAATGCCGCACGCGCCTGCCTCCTTTGCAGGCTACGGATGGGCCTCCCTGGGATGCCTTTCCCTGATTCTGGGGACATTCGGCATGTTTTACGGCATTTCCATTCTCGGCTCTTTCAATTTCAGCTTGCTCCTGAAGCTTGAGCCTATATTCACCGCGATTTTTTCAGTTGTTTTAATAAACGAAGTTCTCAGCTGGCATCAATATGCCGGCATGCTTGTCGTGATCGCCAGCCTGATCGTTTATCAGTACATAGACTACAAAAAGCGCCCTAAATGATTTATGACACATAACAACCCTATCCAGAAACCCGTCCTTGTCCTTGGCGGCCCCACCGCCAGCGGCAAATCCGGGCTGGCGGTTTCCCTCGCCTCCACGCTCTCCGGCGTCGTCATCAACGCCGACTCGATGCAGATTTATCAGGGGCTGCCCCTCCTGACGGCACAGCCCTCGGCGGAGGACTGCCTTCGCGTCCCCCACCGCCTGTATGCCGCCCTGCCTCCCGATGACGCCTGTTCCGCCGCCCGCTGGCGCGACCTGACCATTGGGGAAATCGAAAAGGCGCACGCCGAAGACAAGCTCCCCATCATCGTCGGCGGAACCGGATTTTACCTCAAGACGCTCTTGAATGGCATCAGCCCCGTTCCCGACGTTCCTCACGAAGTTCGTGACAAAATCTCCGCGCTGCAAAAGGAGATGGGCAATCCGGAGTTCCACCGGGCGTTCTCCCTGCGCGATCCTGTCATGGCTTTGAGGCTCGACCCCTTCAACACGCAGCGTCTCGTCCGGGCGTGGGAAGTTCTGGAAGCCACCGGAAAAAGCCTCGCGGAATGGCAGGCTCTTCCTCCGATTGGTCCGCCGGAGCATCTCCGCTTTCTGACGATCCTCCTGCTGCCGCCGCGCATAACGCTTTATGCAGCCTGCAATGCGCGTTTTGGGCATATGCTCGAAGCCGGGGCGCTGGAGGAGGTAAGACAGTTCAAGGAAAAATTTCCCACCGGAACCGCTCTGAATAAAGCCCTCGGCTATCCGGAGCTTTCCGCATATCTCGACGGAAAGCTTTCCCTGCCGGAAGCCATTTCGGACGCGCAGAAATCCACGCGCCACTACGCTAAAAGACAGGTGACCTGGTTCCGCCACCAGATCGCTGCGGATTTGATGCTGGACGCCCCTCTTCCAGAGTCGCTGCTGGCCTGGGTGAAAAAGAGACTTTGATGTTTTCAGGCACCTTCGATAGTATAAGGACGCGTATTTTTAGAGGGAGATTTTATCATGTCTCGATATTTTATTCTGATGACCGCGCTGTTTCTTTCTCTCGCCGCAACTTCCTGCGCTCCTTCCCGCGAAAGAGCCGATAAAAAACTGGCGGCAGCGTGCGAAGGCTCCATCAGGAGCCTTTACGAGCAGAACGACAGGATCGACATCCGGAAAACATCATTCCTATCCGGAAAGGGGCATGGAGACGTATCGCTCCGCATCGTGAAACTCGACGCCGATTTCGCGCGTAACGGCGGAATCGTTCAGGAAAAAACATGGACATGCTCTTACAAGGAGCAGTGGAGCCTGTTCGGTTATATGCCGGAATTCTATAACCTTGAAAAAGACGGTGCGCGATACGGTAATTTTGACGGAAAGATCGTGGGTGATTTTGCTGACCTCATGAAAATCAACGCAGCGACCGAGAAGTCCCTGGGCGGATTCAAGTAGCAAGTGCCCCCCGTGGTTGGCGGTCAGCAAGTAGAGCAGTTTCAGATTGAACGGACACCCTTCTCAATCAAAACAATCCGTCCCCGCCGGTGGCGCGGGGCTTTGCTGCCGCAGTCCTCGCGCATTATTTTCGACATTCTTGAATCCCGCCACCGTCCGGTCAGCGCCGTCGCGGACTTCACCGAGATAACCACTCTGCGGAGCGTCAAGATATTGAAGACTGATCTTCACCGCCCTGAAAAACCGCCTCAACGCACCGGAGATGCTGAAGGAATTTACAACGACCTTCCATCAGGAAATCCATAAGGCCAAGCAACAGCGCCATCTTGCCGCCGGACGGCACCAGAAAAGACTGAAGGAGGTAGACTCCCAGATCGCCGGCATCATCAAGGCCGTCACGGACGGCATGTACCACCCCTCCCTGAAGGAAAAGCTGTCCGGGCTGGAAGCCGAGGCGAAATGACCGTCCAGTTGCACGGAAAACTATCGGAAATCATTGAATTTATGTCAGGGAAACCCCTTCAGGAACACCGCCTCCCAAGTTTGGGGGGTTCGGTGGTAGCGAGGGAGGCTATCATTTTTAAGCAATAAGTGCATGAGAATAAATGATGTTTTCGTATCTCAGATTAGGTTATGCCCCCAAATATGCCCCCTAAACATCGAAACGGGGCTATTTCCTTCCTCCCCGTCCGCCAATGTTCGCTGTGAGATTTTAGCGCCGCCGCAGACAAAAGCAAGCCAGCATTTACCCGCATTACTGAAATAGTTGCTTTTTCGACTGACGCTCTGTAAGGATGGGTCAGGTTCTGCCCGTCTTGGGCAGGCTGGGGTGTGATAACCCCTCATACACGGCCAAATAGCATCTGGCCGTTACCAGTGATGCTGCTTTCTCGACTTACGTCGGGGGGGCAGCGGAATGTAATAACGTGTGAGCGTGAATACGCTGCACCGTTTGTATGACGGTTATCAACTCCCCGGCACCAGAGAAATCTGGTGCCGTTTTGCTTATAAGCAAACCGCCGGGGATGATATTGAAGTTAATACGCAACAAGCGACTGGCCCCTTCTGCATCAGGAAACAGCGTACTTTCAAATGCGAAGAAGGCCAAGCAGGATGAGTTCTATACTCAGCTTACCGACATCAGCGCCGAACTGAAACACTATAAAAAGCAACTGCGCGGCAAAACGATCTTCTGCAACTGCGACGACCCGTACGAAAGCAATTTTTTCAAATATTTTGCGCTCAATTTCAACGCGCTCGGCCTCAAGAAGTTAATCGCCACAAGTTATAAAGCCTCGCCCATTGTTGGCGCGCAGCTGCCTCTTTTCGACATAGAGGGGCTAAAGCCCGAGGGCAGAGAGCCTTACGCAATAGAAATCAATGAAGTACCAGACCAGAAAAAGAAAGGCACTATTGATATCACCGATGTTGAATATCTTCTCAAGCATGACGCGAATACGGTTCGCGCGCTTATGGGAGATAATGAATACAGCGCAGGCGATTTCCGCAGCCGCGAATGTGTAAAGCTCTTGAAACAGGCGGATGTCATCGTCACCAACCCGCCTTTCTCGCTTTTTCGCGAATTTGTGACGCAACTGGTCGAGCATGACAAGAAGTTTTTGATCATCGGAAATACCAATGCCATCACCTATAAAGAGATATTCAGTCTAATAAAAGAAAACAAGTTCCGCACGGGTAATACGAATTTCAATGTCGGTATGTTCTTTGAGGTGCCTGACGATTGGGAAAAATATCATCATATAGACGAAAAAACCGGCAGGAAAATCGCGCGCGTCTCTACTTCGTGCTGGTACACGAATATGGACGTAAAAAAACATCATGATTTTCTTCCGCTCTACAAGAAATATACGGCTTCTGAATATCCGAAGTACGACAACTACGAAGCAATAGAAGTCAGCAAGGTTGCAGAAATTCCCGTGGACTACGACGGCACGATAGGTGTGCCAATCACCTTCATCGACAAATACAATCCCGAACAGTTTGAGATTCTAGGGATAACGAAAACATGGTTTGGCGACGCAAGTAAAATTTATCCAAACCAAACGCAAGTCAGCAAAGACGGGAAGAAAAGTACCGTTTCCAAACTCAATGATGGCGCAACGCTTAAACTAAAAAAACCGCCGACGGATCAAACCTATTACGTTGTGGACGGCAATTACTACATACAGCTTTACGCAAGAGTCCTTGTGAAACGAAAGACCTAACATGAAAATCGACCTGAAAGAAATCAAGGTGGCTGAATTAGTCGCGGGCTATGAGGACAAGGCGGAGGAAGGCGTGCGCGGCTATGGCGGGCGGTTGAATATTCGTCCGGCCTTCCAGCGCGAATTCATCTACAAAGACAAGCAGCGCGATGAAGTCATCCGTACCGTCCGCAAGGACTTCCCGCTCAACACGATGTATTGGGCCGTGGCTGGTGACGGGTTCGAGCTGATGGACGGCCAGCAGCGCACCGTGAGCATCCGCCGGTATGTGCAGGGTGACTTTTCGGTGGAGATTGACGGCAACCCTATGTTCTTCCACAACCTCACGGCGGAGAAGAAAAAGCAGATTCTAAACTACGAGCTTTCGGTTTATGTATGCGAAGGCCCGGACGGTGAGAAGCTGGACTGGTTCAAGATCATCAATATCGCTGGCGAAAAGCTGACCGATCAGGAATTGCGTAATGCGATTTACACGGGGCCGTGGCTTACGGATGCGAAGCGGTGGTTGCCAGCCG
>JAZDGQ010000084.1:0-32719 GCA_043806835.1 Pseudomonadota bacterium
TTCCTGCCGCCGGGGTTGCCGGTCAGGAGCCGGATGACCGTAGATTTGGGCTTCTTCCACGCATGTCTTTGGTTTCCTTGCCGAATTTTTGCAATTACCAATTTTCCCAATTTCAACTTTTTTCACAGAAGGCTGGGGCGCGGTTTCAGAGTGAAAAGTCCCTGAAGAAAATGACCCCCATCCCCTATCGAGTTGCCGAAGGGGATGCACCAGAAAACCTTTGACCGGATTGTGGACGGAATAGACGCGGCGGAGGAATGGGTTAATTATTACTGGATGCAGCGGATGAAGAGGCTGTTAGGCGCAGACTGGCCGATAAGCGGGGACACGGGGGAACGCCCCTGATTTTCTGCGAAGTACGCGCGCGCGAGGCAGGGGTTTATGCCATAAAAAGGCAAAATCCCGTTCCATTAGTTTGGCACCAGTTTGGCACGGCCTTTTTTGAGGGAAGAATTTATCAGCTAAGTCTTTGATTTAATTGGCGTCCCCTACGAGATTCGAACTCGTGTTACATCCGTGAAAGGGACGTGTCCTAGGCCTCTAGACGAAGGGGACGCAGAGGGCATCTCGAGTGGAGCAGTATTACCCTTGCCAGAAAACAAATGCAAGCTCTTTTTCGGCCTGCTTCGGATCGCGCCGGGTCAGTAAAATATCTTCATTTCGCGCGGTTTTAAAAAAACGGACGCGCCTTTTTGAAGGTTCAGGCCGGCGAATTTCTCGCGAGAAAGGGCTGCTTGTAAAAATGCGCCGTTTCCGCTTTCCATTTCGATGGATACCAGAGCGCCGGCGGGGTTGATCTGCATGATGCGGGCGGAGATGGCGCGGGCGTCCTGCGGCTGATGTGCGACGTCAAGGTCGTGGGGGCGGGCAAAAAGGCGCACGCGCCTCGCACCGTCGGGGATGGCCTCGTCCGGGAGCAAAAGGCGGGCGTCGCCGCCGCCTTCCTGCCAGCCGTCGAACGCGTTGTAGTTTCCGAGAAAGTCGTAAACAAAGGCGTTCGACGGATGATGGTAGATTTCGGCGGGCGTGCCGGCCTGTTCGATGCGACCCGCGTTCATCACGACGATGCGGTCAGCAACGTCCATGGCTTCCTCCTGGTCGTGGGTCACGAAAATGATCGTGATGCCGAGATCGTCGTGCAGCTTGCGCAGCCAGCGGCGGAGTTCCTTGCGCACCTTGGCGTCGAGCGCGCCGAAAGGTTCGTCAAGCAGCAGCACCGGGGGATCGACGGCCAGCGCGCGCGCCAGCGCCACGCGCTGACGCTGCCCTCCCGAGAGCTGCGAAGGATAGCGGTTCTGCCGGTCCGCAAGGTGTATGAGATTCAGAAGCTCCGTGACTTTCCTTCGAATGAAGGGTTCGTCTTTGCGGTTCTTTCCCTTTTTCATGCGCAGTCCGAAGGCGATGTTTTCAAAGACCGTCATATGCTGGAACAGCGCGTAGTGCTGGAAAACGAAGCCCACGCGGCGGTCTCCGGCGGGCGCGTCCGCGCTCTGCTCCAGGTATATTTCCCCGCCGTCCGCGAATTCGAGACCGGAGATGATGCGCAGCAGCGTGGTTTTTCCGCAGCCGGAAGGGCCCAGAAGCGCCACAAGCTCGCCGGTTTTCACATGCAGGCTGATGCCGTCGAGAGCGGTGAAGTTGCGGAATTTTTTGCTGACATTTTCAATTCTGATGCCCATCGGAATATTCCTTGCTTATAGAGCCATCGTGCGCCGCCGATGACGTCGTTCCAGCCATTCCTTGATTGCCAGAGTCACCAGCGCCAGAACCGTCAGCAGGGAAGCGACGGCGAAAGCGGCGGCAAAATTGTATTCGTTGTAAAGGATTTCGACATGCAGCGGTATCGTGTTGGTGAGGCCGCGGATGTGGCCCGAAACCACCGAGACCGCGCCGAATTCGCCCATCGCCCGCGCGTTGCAGAGCAGGACGCCGTAGAGCAGCCCCCATTTTATGTTGGGCAGGGTGACGTGCCGGAAAGTCTGCCAGCCGTTCGCGCCCAGCAGGACTGCGGCTTCCTCCTCATCCGCGCCCTGTTCCTGCATCAGGGGGATAATCTCGCGGGCGACGAAGGGGAAGGTCACGAAAATCGTCGCAAGCACGATGCCCGGCACCGCAAATAAAATCTGCACGTCATGGCTGTCCAGCCATTGGCCGAACATCCCCTGCGCGCCGAACAGCAGAACGTATATGAGGCCGGAAATCACGGGGGACACGGAGAAGGGCAGGTCGATGAAGGTAATCAGCAGATGCTTGCACCGGAAATCATGCTTCGCGATCGCCCAGCTTGCGGCAAGGCCGAAGACCACGTTCATGGGAACGGCGATGCCGGCCGCCAGCAGCGTCAGGCGGATCGCCGCCAGCGCGTCTGGATCCGCGACGGCGGCGATATAGACGCCAACGCCCTTCCGCAGCGCCTCCGTGAAAATCACGGCGAGAGGCAGAAAAATCATGATTCCGATGAACAGGACGGCTATTGTGACAAGCGCGAGCCGGACGGGAACGGTTTCCGACAGCGGGCGGGTCGTGTGCGTAACGCCAATGGGGATGCTGATCATGCGGGATTCCTGTAACTGCGGTTCCATTTCTGGAGCATGTTGAGGGCAAGGAGGATGCCGAAGGAGGCGAGCAGCATGACCAGCGCGATTGCCGCGGCGCCCGCGTAGTCGTACTGTTCGAGCTTGATGACGATCAGCAGCGGCACGATCTCCGACCTGAAGGGCATGTTCCCCGCGATGAAAATAACCGACCCGTATTCGCCCAGCGCCCTTGCGAAAGACAGGGCGAAGCCCGTAAGCAGGGCAGGGAGGATCTGCGGAAAAATGACGTGGAAGAATGTCTGTCCCCGTGAGGCGCCGAGGCACTGCGCCGCTTCCTCCGTTTCCTGCTTCATGTCGCGCAGGACAGGTTCGATCGTGCGCACGACGAAGGGCAGGCCGATAAAGACGAGGGCGATCCCGATGCCGAAGGGCGTAAAGGCGATTTGCACCCCGTGCGCCGCAAAGTGCCGCCCGATCCAGCCGTTCTGCGCGTAAATCGCGGTGAGGGCGATTCCGGCCACCGCCGTCGGCAGCGCAAAAGGCAGATCCACCATCGCATCCACGATCTTGCGTCCCGGAAAGCTGTAGCGCACCAGAACCCATGCGACGATCAGTCCGAAGAAGGCATTGACCAGCGCTGCGGCAAAAGATACGCCAAAACTCAGCCGGAACGCGGCCACGACGCGCGGATCGCTGATTGTGTCCCGGAAGTCATGCCAGCCCATCCCCAGCGTCTTGAAAACAAGACCAGCAAGCGGAATCATGACGATGATTCCCAAGTAAAGCAGCGTGAACCCGAGTGTCAGCCCGAAGCCGGGAATGACACTTTTCGTTTTATGCGCGACGGTCGTTGCGGTCATCCGTTATTTGTAAATCCGGTCAAAGACCCCTCCGTCGTCGAAATGCGTGGACTGCGTCTTTTTCCAGCCGCCGAAATCCTGAATCGTCATCATCCCGATATCAGGGAACTGTTTTGAGAACTTCGCAAAGGCATTCTTGTCGCGCGGCCTGTAATAATGTCTGCCGATCAGTTCCTGCGCCTCGTCGCTGTAGAGGTAATTCAGGTATTCACGCGCCACATCAAGCGTGCCTTTTCTTTCGGCGATCTTGTCCACGACCGCCACCGGCGGTTCGGCAAGGATGCTGACGGAGGGCATGACGATTTCAAACCGGCTTCCGTCGCTTTCGGTCATGGCCAGAAGCGCCTCGTTTTCCCACGTCAGAAGCACGTCACCGATGCCGCGCTGCACGAAGGTGGTCGTGGAGCCTCTTGCGCCTGTATCCAGCACGGGCACATTGCCGAACAGCTTTTTCATGAACTCCTGCGTTTGCGTTTCGTCCCCGTTGAATTTTTTCAGCGCATAACCGTAAGCCGCTAGGTAGTTCCAGCGCGCGCCGCCGGAGGTTTTCGGGTTGGGCGTGATGACCTGCACGCCTTCTTTCACAAGGTCGCCCCAGTCGCGGATATTTTTGGGATTTCCTTTATGAACCAGGAAGATAATGGTTGACGTGTAGGGTGAACTGTTGCTGGGGAACCTTTCCTGCCATGTGACGGGCAGCAGTTTCCCTTTTTCGGCGATGGCGTCGATGTCGTAGGCGAGCGCCAGAGTTACCACGTCGGCCTTCAGCCCGTCGATGACGGAACGCGCCTGCTTGCCGGATCCTCCGTGGGACTGGTTGACGATGACGTCGTCCCCCGTCTTGTCTTTCCAGTGCTTTGCAAAAAGCTTGTTGTACTCTTCATAAAGCTCCCGTGTCGGATCATAGGAGGCATTGAGCAGATTGATTTCTTTTGCGCAGGCCTGCCCGGCAAAGGCAAAAATGACGGCCAGAAGAATCGGTAATGTTTTAAATTTCATCTCTGTCTCTCCCTGACTGGAAGCGGAAACGGGCGCGGCGCACGTCCTTCATCAGGTCATCCTTTTTTTTCTGGAAGAGTGGAAAGCGCTTTCAACGTGTATTCGGCTTTCCTGACCAGTATGGACGATCCCACTGTTCCCGCTGGGAGTAATTGAATGCACTTCCGGTGTCAAGGCCGTACCGGGAAAAACAGGAATGCGTGCGCAAAAATTTAAAGCCTTTAATCGCTTTGAAAACAGGCGTGTTGTCCAGCGTTTACCGGCCTTTAAATCAAGCTGGCGGCTGTCGGGGAGGGATTTGAGAATAAAACTTGACATATTATACATTATTATCAATGATGGTGCTACAACACCCATATATGGAGAAGCTGATATGACGGAAACAAAGGATTTTGTGCACAGAGCGATCAAGTATGAGGTTCCCCCGGCTGACGGAAAAGGCCCTGCCCGTCTTTTCCGCGTCTATCTGTCGGCGGAATCGGACAGGATTTTTGGGATGGCTTCACGGCATATAGACGCGATAAATCCGGATCTGCATACGAAAGGGGAGGAACTCGTCGCGGAAATTCTAAAATATGTGGATGGGGGTATCTCCAAGGTGGAGCGCTTTAGCGCCCTCAGGGAGGCCGATGGCAGCGAACCCGTCTGGGATAAATTCAATAGATGCGATGGAATCGACGGTGAACCCGCCAAACAGGAATGGAATGATAAATTCGTTCTCGTCCGCGAGGAGCACTATGACGAGAATGGCGATTTCAACGACAGCATCAAGGGCGTGCCCGCCATCAGGATCTGGAATAAGGAGGGCGTGCTCACCAGTGCGGGCCGCTTTCTGAACGGCAAAAAAAACGATAGCCCGGATGGTGATCTGGGCAGCAAGCATTATCGTGATGATGGCAGCCACGCTTATGCCTGGAGCTGTAAGAACGGTGAGCATGTCAGAGAGTATTCGAGAGAGGAATTCATTGCCTATGAACAAAGCCGCAAGGCCGCCCCCTCCTCAGTAACGATTTCCAAAGCGCGGAAAATGCCGGGTCTTGGATGATCCGGGGGAATTGACTTCTCCCGCTCTTTATTAACATAAAATAAAATTTATGCGGTCGAAGACAGAACACCACGGCTTTAGCCGTGGATGAATGAGCCCCGAGGCGGTATTCTGCGGTATGGAAGTCAGAATATCGGCACATACGGCGTATCGATTGCAGTGTCAAGGCCGTACCGGGAAAAACAGGAATGCGTGCGCAAAAATTTAAAGCCTTTAATCGCTTTGAAAACAGGCGTGTTGTCCAGCGTTTACCGGCCTTTAAATCAAGCTGGCGGCTGTCGGGGAGGGATTTGAGAATTTGTTGACATATTGAAAGACATCGTCAATAATGGTTCATAATCGAATCGGTAAATCTGGGATGAAGAGGTTGAAATGGCAGAGCCAAATGTAAACATTAAGATGTCGGAGCCAAAAGATCCAAACGATCCAAAAGAGTCTACGCTGCTATTTATCGAGTATAAAAGCGACGATGGCCGCGCTTTCGTAGTGAGTCTGCTAACGGAAGCGCAGATGGTTAGGAAGATGTTCGGTCACATATGCATGGCAGACCCGGATTCGCGTAAGCAAGGGGAAGAACTTGTCTCGACCGCTCTGGCTCTGGCTCATGCGGATGTGGGTGTGGGTGTGGGTGTGGGTGTTTTGGTGATGCGTACTTGTGATGGTGAGCGTAGCGATGGCATCAATGGCGAGCCCTCTACCCAACTGATCAATCGTGGTGTGACCCTCTATGAGGAACGCCGTACGAAAGGCAAGCTTAGCGATGGTCCGAAGGGCGAACCCGCCATCTGGCTATCCGAAGACGGTGGTGCAGTTGTTCATGAGCAGCACCATAAGAATGACAAGATCATTGGCATTTCAGAGTACAAGGACGGACAGCTTATTAAAAAATATTCGAAGGATGAAATTGCGGACATGGAAGAAAAAAATCGCAAGTCTTGGCAACCCCCGGTAAAGGCTGCCGCCAAGGCGGCTCAGAAGGGGCTGGGCGGTGGTCCGCGATGATCCGGGGGAATTGACTTCTCCCGCTCTTTATTAACATAAAATAAAATTTATCCTCGCCGTCTTATGGCCAAGTCATTTTATTGCTGAAAGAAAAGCTGTGTTGACGCTATTATAAACTCTGGGTGCAGGGGAAGGCATGGCAGAGGAAGAACAGCAGCTATCCGCCGGAAGTGAAGAGGATGGATTCAGTGTTCCTGAAGAGAGGAGTGCGCCTCTGAAACGTCTGGAGTCGGGTTATTATTCCGTCGTCAGCCGGATAACGTCAGATGGCCGGATCATGGTCGGCCATGATACAGAAATCCTTCCCGGCAGGGAGTGCGCGGCGTACGCCAGCCCGGCCACCAGAGCTTATGAGGCTGTGGCGGGACATCTGGGGGGCGAGCATTTCGCCCTGATCTGCGGATGCGCCACGGTGCCGCGGGTCACGACTATCGGCTCCTACAAGGGGCTCAAAAGCCAGCATATCCTGAGGTTGATAGAGGCCGGCGTCATCGACTGGGCGCCTGAGAACCGCCAGAAGTTCGCCCTGATCTACGAAAAGCCCGTCGGGAAAAAAATGATGGAGTCGGCGGATGCCCTGCCTTGCAGGGTATCCGAGGACAATCTGATCCCGATGATGATAGAACCGGCGGTTGCGGCGCTGTCGGACTTCAGGAATATCGATTTCATTCATGGCGCCATCAATGCCGAAAACATATACCTGTCGGGCGCGCAGGGAACCGAGAGGATCGTTCTGGGGGACTGCCTCTCCAGCGCGCCTTCCTGGCGGCAGCATCCGTTGTATGAAATGGCCTCCCGCGCTGCGGCGCAGGCGTCGGGGAGGGGGCCTGGGACGATCGAGGACGACCTGTACGCGCTGGGCATATGCGTGGCCATGGCCGCGCGGGGGGAGAATTTCATGCTCGGCAAATCGCCGCAGCAGGTCATTTACGAGAAGATAGAGCACGGCTCCTACGGAGCTATCGTCGGGCGGGAACGGATTCCCGGCGGGGTGTCCGAGTTCCTGCGCGGCGTCCTCAGCGACGACGAGGAGCAGAGATGGGACATAGACGACGCGCTGCGCTGGCTGGAGGGCAGGCGTCTCAATCCCAAGCCGTCGCGCGTCATCCTGAAGGCGTCGCGGCCGCTGGTTTTCCGTGAGCAGAAATACTGGGATTTGAGGGCGTTGGCCGATGCGTTCTCGAAGAACGTCGCGGACGCGGCGGCGGAGGTGGAAAAAGACCACTTTGAACTGTGGCTGAAGCGCAATTTCGATGACAAGGCGCTCAGGACGCGATTCAACAATGTCTGGGAAAAGGAAAAAACGGCGCCCCGCGACAGGTGGATTTTCAGTCTTTGCATGGCGATGGATCCTTTCGGCCCCCTCCGTTACAAGGGAAGGTCTCTTTTCCCGGGAGGTCTCGGCATGGCTCTGGCGGAGGCCATGGCGCGGGATGAGGATATCCAGGTCTACGGCGAAATGGTGCTGCAGCAGTTTTTCAACGACTGGATCAGCCAGATATTCGATGAGCTTCCCGATGCTGCGGGGCTGATGGGACTTCTTGAAAAATGCCGCAATGCCCTCTCGCAGAAAATGCCGGGGTACGGGATCGAGCGCGTGCTGTACATGCTGAATCAGGAAGTGGCCTGCATGAGCCCGATTCTGAAGAACCATTTTGTTCTTGCGCCCGGAAGTCTTCTGCTGGCGCTGGAGAATATTTCACGGAGCGGAGCGCGTCCCGACGTGATTCTCGACCGTCACATGATCGCCTTCATTTCCGTCAGAGAGCCGAAGATGATCGATTCCCATCTGGGGTATGTGAATTCCCATAACATGGGCAACCAGATGATCGGCATCATCCGGACGCTGGCGGCGATTCAGCGGAGATTTGCCACGGGGCTCGTGCCGGGAGTGGGCAACTGGCTCATTTCCCTGACGACGCCGGTCGTCGAATTGCTGAAGGACCGCGATCTGCGGCAGGAACTGGCGAGACGGATCGGCAGACTGCAGGACGGCGGCAACCTGGCGGGCTTGCTGGAGCTTGTGGATGATCCCGTCCTGGTACAGGAGGATGCGCTGCGGTT
The DNA here is from genome assembly GCA_043806835.1 of Pseudomonadota bacterium. GTDB lineage: Bacteria > Pseudomonadota > Alphaproteobacteria > Micavibrionales > UBA2020 > PALSA-926. The sequence goes on from JAZDGQ010000084.1 coordinate 8,508, forward strand.
CGCCCTGGCGTGGCGGGAATACAAGGCGCTTGTGCAGGAAAAAAGAGAGATAGAAAGTTATTTCAGGAAGCGCAAATATTTCGGCAAGGCGACAGGGCGGCAGGTCGCGATGCTGTTTTCCTCCGTTCTTTCGGTGATCGTCATTGCGGGCTACGTCGTGCTGCGCCTGATGAAAGGGATGTGAAAATGGCCGGAAAGGATAAAAATGAGGGCGAAGCCAAAAAGGAGCCGAAGGTTCCCCGGATGCCGTTTTCCGTCCGCTTCTCGATTTTCATGCTGTTCGTGGCGGCTCTGGTTTTCCTGCCCTCGACGATCGTTTTTTCCATCTGCATGATCCCGGCGCTGGTGGCGGCGATCGTGGACAACCATCAGCAGAAAACCGCATGGCTTACGGTGGGAGCCATGAATCTGGCGGGGACGGTTCCGGTATGGTTTTCCCTGTGGGACATGGGGCACACGGTGCCGGCGGCCTTCCAGCTGATTTCCACGCCGGGCACGATTATTCTTTCCTATGGAGGCGCCGTGGTCGGCTGGATCATATATTACAACGTGACGCCTTTTGTCGCGGCGATTGTCCTTGGAAAGAATGAGGCGCGGTACAGGGCGGTAGAACGGCGCCAGAAAGAACTGATCGAAAAATGGGGTGAAGAGGTCATCTCGGATTAGGGCCAAAACTTATTAATTTCACGGAATTAATAAGTTTTGGCACTAGTTTGATGTTCCATTCGGGTATCCATGTTGTCAGGAACGGACGCACACGAAGTTGTTCATAAAAGCCGCAAGCAGGTCACGGTGCTCTTTGCCGACATTGTCCGCTCCTCCGACATCATCAGAGAATTCGATCCGGAAACGGCGGAAAGCATTTTCAACCAGGTTATTGCCGGGCAAGTGGAGATCATCAAAAAATTTCACGGAACCGTAAATCAGGTCATGGGCGACGGGATCATGTGCCTCTTCGGCGCCGAGCCCCCCTTCGAGGAACATCCTCTGCGGGCCGTTTCCGCCGGGCAGGAAATGCTGCGGGGCATTCTGGAAGTTCAAAAACAATACAGGAATATCCCGATCAAAATCCGCATCGGCATAAATACGGGGAACGTCGTCATCAACAGGCTTAAAAACGATCATTACCGGGCGCTCTTTCAGACCACCGGAGAAACCGTGCATATCGCGGACAGGGTGCTCAGGAAGGCAGGGCCTGACCGGATGCTGGTCTCGCAGTCCAGCAGGGATTTTCTCGACAGATATTATCATTTCAGGAAGGCCGGCAGCCTGAACTGGCGGCAGAATGCCGAACCCCTTCACGTCTATGAGCCTGTGGCGCTGAAAGCGGAGAAAGTCCGTCAGGACGCGCAACCGGAAAAAACGCACATTCCCCGCGACAATATTCAAAACAGGATGGTCGCGCTTGTTCATTCCGCCCGGGAAAAGAAAAAGCCGGGGATCATATGGATTTACGGCGCTCCCGGCATCGGCAAAACGCACCTGGTCAGCCACTTCATTCCTGAATATTACAAGGATTACTTCGATAAAATCATTCAGGTCAATTTTTTCCCGGACCCTGTTTCAGGCGACAACGCAGCGTTCGAGCAGGTTGTCCTGAAAGAGGTATTCGGGGGCGGCAAAAGATCTATATACAAAGGCATTGCCCGGGATTCCGCAAACACTGAAAGAAAAGACATGCCTTTTTTTGATGATTGCGTCAGGGATATCCTGCGCCTCAAAAATATCGGCGCCCATTATCTTTCTCTGGACGCCGCCACAAGGGCGCGGTTCAGGACTGGGGCAATGGCCCATATCCTTCTGACCGCCTCCGGGGACAGGAAGATTTTGCTTATACTGGAAGACATGCACTGGGCAAAGGAAAGCGCACTCGCATACATCGAGGCATTATTCACCTTTTGTCAGGGGCATGAACAACTTTTAGTTATAGCGACGTCAAGAAAAGAGCCCTGTTTTTGCAGGGCGATAACGGAAACGAAGATAAAGAAAATCCTTCTGGATCCGCTCACTCCTCAGGAAGGCATGAACCTGCTTCACAAGGCGGATTCAAAAAAAACGCACTCCCTCCCTCTTAAAAGGAAAATCTATCAGTTGTCGGGTGGCAACCCTTATTTTATCCGCGAATATTTCCGGTGGACGCACTCCCTGATTTCACAGGGAAGCGCGCGGAAGGCCGTAAAAGAGAGTCTGGACAGGCATACTCCCGAAAAAATAATCGACATTCTCTACAACAAACTGGCTGTGATGGGGGAGGAGCCCGTCCGCCTTGCAAAAATTTCAGCCATCCTCGGCATGAACATCGACTTCGACATCCTGCAAGCCGTCTGCGGTGCCCCGAGAAAGGAGATTCTGGCGTTGCTCCTGAAACTGGAACAGGCGGACATCATCCGGCGGAACAGGCTTTTCCCAAACCCGGAATGGGTCTTCACGCACGAGCTGCTTCAAAAAGTGATCTATGACTCGATCCCCCGGTTGATGCGCGCATCGTGGCATAAGGCGGTCGTTGGCCAGCTCAAAAAAACAAAGTTCAGGACTCTGGACAACCGGCATATGATCATGGCCGTCCATGCCGGGAGAGGGGGGGACAATCTCGCGCAATACATCTATTCAAAATGGGCGGCGCGGGAAGCCTCCATATTGTCTCTTCACGGCTCCAGCATCGCGTTTTCAAAATCTTCGCGGAAATTGCTTGGCGGTCTGCGCGGGATTTCCGGCAGGGGACGGCATGAAATCAGGGCGCGGCTTCTTGAAATCAACAGCCTGTTCATTCTCGGAAAATATTCCGTGGTGCGGCAACATGTCGAATATATGCTCGGGAAAAAAGACGTTCTTGTCAGACTGGGGTATCTGGAGCGGGTTCTTTCATTCAAGGAGCTTTATCTCTGGATCAAGGGAGACCTGACAGGCGCCGCGAAAATCTCCCGGAAAATCCTTTCCATGAAAGCAGGAAGAATCCCGAACGAAATCTATGTCAGGGAAAATTCCAGGCTGGCCAATCTGTACATAGACCTCGGACGATACGAAAGAGCTATCCTGCATGACCTGAATGTCGTCAAAATCATACCTGATAAGGATTTTGACAAGAGATTCGATTTGCTGGTGCAGGCAAAACCAGCCGCCTTGAGCAGCCTTGCCCTCTCTTACGCGGAGACCGGAAACATCAGGAAATCTCTGGAATGTTTTGAACAGGCCTGCCATTTCCTTGAAAAAAGCGACGACTGTTTCACCAGAATTTATATCCTGGTGTATCTCGCGAACAGCCTGCTTGCACAGGATAAAAATCGGGAAGCGTCGAAACTTCTTGAAACCGCGCGCGAATACTGCGAAACAACCGGAGCCGCCTTGCTGAAACCCTATGTCCTGTCGGCTCTCGGCGTCGCGCTCGGCAGAACCGGCAAAAGCGAAGAGGGGATCAGGCTTTGCGGGAAAGCCCTGACGCTGGCGGCATCAGGCAAACTGGCGCTGAGGACATCGCAATTCGAAATATGGCATGCCGAGCTGCTCATGATCCGGGGCGAGTATTCTCCCGCGATCCGGAATCTTGAAAAAATCGTGAAACTGACGCGCGCCTGCGACGAAATGGGACGCCTCGCCTCCGCTTATTATCTGCTGGGCAGATGTTACATGGAGAAGCGAGGGGTAACCGGAAATGACCAGCAATATGCCGAAACCTGCTTGCATCATGCGCTCCGGATCTCCCGGAAATTCCGCATGCGCACCCTCGAAAATAAAATACGGATCCTCTTCAGGAGGAAGCCGCACGGCCAAAGAGTGCGGATTTTTTTTGAATGATCAGCTTTCTTGCCGCTTCCAGGTGCCGGATGGCCTCGGCGCAATGGTATTTTTCCGCCGTCTCCAGAAGCCATACCAGCGTATGATCCATATCCGCAAATTCCACTTCGTAACATACGGCTGTATTCTTTTTGCTGCTTGTTTCTTTCGCGCGCATCGGTTTCTCCTGTAATGATTCCCCCGTCTCCTGCATATTCAAGCATGCACGGATCTCATGGGATGTGAGCTACTTCACACATAAAGCTGTTTATCATTTTTTTAAAACAATCTGCGATATATCCAAAGAATATGATACAATCTATAATTGCGTTTTATCTGTCGCAGTGATTCGAAAAAAAAGGAGAAATCGCACATGACCAGTATGTTTTACGGGGCCGACGGGCTCTTTTATCAGGTGTCCTCCGGCGGCAGCAAGGCTCTGCGCCACAGGATTCCCGTTTCAGAAGACGGGGGGCTTTCCGCTTCTCTGGCGATGGTGCCGGTGGACGACCTGTCAGGCTCGGCTTCAAGAATTCATCCGTAATTTATGCGTGAAAATCTCACGGCGGTTCTGCAATCCGTCGCCCCTTCGTTGCCTCTGGAGGACGAGAAGCGGATATGTCCGCCGAAGGACACGATAGCGCGGGTGATGAGGCTGGCTCCGGTCATGGGCATCACGCGCCTTGCCAATATCACGGGACTGGATACCATCGGCATCCCCGTTTATACGGCGCACCGTCCGAATTCCAGATCCCTCTCCGTCATGCAGGGCAAGGGGTACACGCATGATGCGGCAAAAGCGTCCGCCCTGATGGAGGCTGTTGAGACATGGCATGCGGAAAACATGACCCTTCCGCTCCGCTTCGGCAGTTATGCGGAGCTGTGCTGTAAAAACAAAATCGCCGATGTCTCGATCCTGCCGAAGTTCAGGGATCACGCTTTCACGCCGCATGCCAGAATTATGTGGGTTGAAGGGGATGATCTGATTTCCGGAGAGAAAAAGTTCGTTCCCTATGAAATGGTGCATATGGACTACCGTTCTCCGCTTCCCTGCGGACATGGCTGCTTCACGCCGTCGTCGAACGGCCTTGCTTCCGGCAACGATCCTCTGGAGGCGTTGATACACGGGATTTGCGAAGTTATGGAGCGGGACGCCACGACTTTATGGCAGCTTAAATCCCGGGACCGGCAAAATCTGGATAAAGTGGACATCTCCACAATTACCGACACGCGGTGCGTGGATATAATAGGGCGGTTCCGGCGGGCGAAAACGCCTGTGGGCATATGGGACCTCACGGGGGATACCGGCGTTCCCGTCTTTCTGTGCCGCATATTGTCCGAAGCGCCGTCCGATTTTTCCGGCATCCGTCCGGCTTCAGGGATGGGATGTCATCTCTCGAAAAACATAGCGCTGCTGCGGGCGCTCACGGAAGCCGCGCAAAGCCGCCTTGCTTTTATTTCAGGGGTCCGTGACGATCTCAGCCGCAGGGACTATAAAAAATTCCTGTCGCCGGAGGAAAAAGTCAAATGGCACGACAGTGTCCTGAACCACCCTTCTCCGAAGAATTTTCCGGCGCTTCCGTCCTTTGGTTCCGGCAGCCCTGACCGGGATATCGCCGTTTTGCTTCGGCAGTTGCGGAAAATCGGCATCAGGGAAGTCATCGCCGTCGATCTGACCAGGCCTGAATTCGGCATTCCCGTCGTGCGCGTGATTATCCCGGGGCTGGAGGGCGTTTTATCCGATACCGATATTCTTCTGGGCAGGCGGGCGCGGGAAACACTCGGCGGGAATGAAGATTCATGATCGCCGCCTGTATTTTTTCCGGACCTACTCTGCCGCCTTTCATGATAAAGGAAAAACTGGGCTACGACCTGAACGAAAATCATGAGATCGTTCTGGATTCAGGGGAGAGGATCAGGTTTCTTCCGCCGGTTTCCGAAGGCGATATTCTGAGAGTGATCCCGCAGAATCCGAAAGTCATCGGCATCATCGACGGTTATTTCGAGAACGTGCCTTCCGTCTGGCATAAGGAAATCCTCCATGCCATGTCGCAGGGGATACATGTCCTTGGCGCGTCCAGCATGGGGGCGCTCCGGGCGGCGGAGCTTGCGCCCTTCGGGATGGAGGGCGTGGGCGCGATCTTCCGGGCGTTCGCCGACGGCTTTCTTGAAGACGATGATGAAGTGACCGTGGTGCATGGCCCCCGAGAATTCGGATTCCCTCTCCTGTCGGAAGCGATGGTCAATATACGCAGGACTCTGGAGGATGCCCGGAATCAAAAGATTCTGAGCCCATCGGACTGCGAGGCACTGGTGTCGATTGCAAAAAACCTTCATTACAAGAACAGAAGCTATGGAAAAATACTTTCGCTGGCGGAGGAACAGGGACATAATGGAAACGACATGAACAGGTTTCGCAATTGGCTGAAAGAGGGGAGAAAAGACCAGAAACTCGTGGATGCCCTTGCCTTGCTGGAAAAGGTCATTGAAAAAATAAATGCGGGAATTGAAAGAAAAACGGTACTGTACAATTTTGAAAATACCGTCATATGGAAGAAGAACAAAAGCGGGAGCATGGAAGCCATTGAATGGCCGAAGATAAAAAAGACTCTGGAATGACCCAACTCCTTTCCGATGAAGACAAGCGCGCACTTGTTGAACTGGGCAGTAAACTTGAATTTAAAAAAAAGGCATGCCTGTTTCAAAAGGGGGATAAGGGAACCTGCCTTTATATCATCCGGGCAGGAGAAGTTCATATTTGCGTCAGCTCTGAAAGCGGCCATGAGATTATATTGAGCAGGCTTTCCGCCGGAGATATTTTCGGAGAAATCGCCATGCTCGATCAAAAAGAAAGGACTGCCGACGCCTATGTCGCGAAAGGGACGAAACTCGTTTCGATCGACAGGGAGAAGTTCCTGGATTTTCTGGATAAAAGACCTGCCCTTTATAAAAAGGTCATCATGCTTCTCTGCGAAAGATTGCGCTGGTTTTCGGACTGTGTCGAGGACTTTGCCCTCTCCGGCAGTCTTGACCGTCTTGTGACGAGGCTCATGCATCTTGCCGGACGCGGCGGGCGGGAAAAAAATGCCGTAATTGAAATATCACAGGATGATCTGGCGAAGATGCTGGGAATCTCCCGCGAAATGGTGAACAGGAATTTGCAGATTCTGCAAACGAAAAAACTCCTGACCGTCGAAAGAAAGAAAATAATCATTCCGGATATAGAGTGCCTTGCAGACTCCCAAAAAAAAGATCTGGACTTCGTCTGACACCTACCACGGCGTTTCCTCGCCGGGCAGGGCGACGATGAGACCGTCGAGTTCCCTGGACATCAAAATCTGGCAGCCCAGGCGCGACGTTTTCCGGAGATCGAAGGCAAGATCGAGCATGTCTTCCTCGTTCTCCTTCATCCCGTCCAGTTTCCCGTACCAGTCGGGATGCACGATGACGTGACAAGTGGAGCAGGCGAGGCAGCCGCAGCAGGCTCCTTCGATGGCCACGCCGTTCTTCAGGGCGATTTCCATCACGGACAACCCCAGAGGGGCATCGACTTCCAGCGCCGCGCCGTTTTTTTCGATGAAGGTCATTTTAGGCATTTGATTATAAACTCCCTTTTTTTGAAGCCATCCTTGTGAAGCGAGAACGCGTTGCCTAAAAACCACATAGTGTTTGTAATGTCGACTCAGGGATTCGGTTTAAGCCGTGTCGTTGTGTTGTGGTTTTGGTATAGTTCATGCAATCATTTTTCACCTTAAGGGGACATGGTATGTTATTGATTCTGTGCAGGAAAACAAGATTTTTCTTGCGTTATTTATTTCATTATGTATAGTTTCGACTCAGGCAGTGTTCTGAGAACAACAAAAACAAGCATAACAAGCACCACAGGAGATTGAAACTACATGCCAGAAATCATGATCGCGGGATCCGCCGGCCGTCTTGAGGGCCGTTACAAGCACAGCAAGCTTCCGGACGCTCCGATTGCCCTTGTCCTCCATCCCAATCCGCAGAGAGGGGGAACCATGAACAACAAGGTGTCCTACTCTCTTTTTCAGTCTTTCGCGGAACAGGGCTTTTCGACGCTGCGGTTCAACTTCCGTGGCGTTGGCCGGTCGCAGGGCGAGTTTTCTTATGGTGAAGGGGAATTGAGTGATGCGGCGTCGGCTCTTGACTGGTTGCAGGGGATCAACCCTGGCGCCTCCAGCGTCTGGGTCGGAGGGTTCTCCTTCGGCGCGTGGATCGGGATGCAACTCCTGATGCGCCGTCCGGAAATTCACGGGTATGTTTCCATTTCCCCTCCCGCCAATATTTACGACTTCAATTTCCTGGCACCCTGCCCGAACGAAGGGCTCATCATCCAGGGGGATAACGACCAGGTCGCGAGCGTCGAGTCCGTCAACAGGCTGGTGGACAAGCTGAAGGATCAGCGGGGGCCGGACGGCGTGGATTACCGCGTTATCAAGGGTGCCGGACACTTCTTCAACAACGAAGGCGAGACCGAATTGCTGCTGAAGCATGTCAATGACTATCTGATTCGCACGATGTCGGCGCGGAAAGCGGCGGCTTGATGCCGCCGTTGAGAAGGAGAGGCCGCTTGTCAAGCAGGCGCCGGGCATAGAACTCCTTTTTATCCTGCTTTAAAAGAACGCGGGGCTCAGGGCCGAAAACGGTTTTCAGCGTGGTGTCGCCTATTTTTTTATAGCCTTCAGAAAGGGCCACATAGAGGGAAGGCTTGTTGTCCGGGTGAATCGTGGATGTATATCCCGGGAGTCCCAGTTCCTCATAGCCGAACTTTCTCATGTTGATGAGGGCTTCCCTGCCGTAGCCTTTGTTCTGATGATCCGGATCGATAAAGTATCCTGTTTCAAAGTCATATCCTTCGACGTAGGCGGCGCGGTGCAGGGCGACGTGGCCGATCAGCTCTCCAGTGTCTTTACGCACGACGCCGAGAAGAAATTCTTCCCGCTTTCCATCCTGAGCGGGCGCGCGCTTCTTGAATGCGGCTTGTAAAAAATCAGTCACTTTTTCCGGAGATCCGTCAAAGCAATAGTATCTGAACCCGGGCTTCGTCGTCATGTCGAGCAGGCGCTGGAAGTCGGAAAGCTCAAGCTCGCGCAGAATCAGGCGCGGTGTTTCGATGGTGACGGGAAATTCTTTCCTTGCAGAAGATTGATGGACGTTCATCCTGTTTTCTCCCGGTGTCCGGCTTCAAGCCCGGCAATATATCTGTCAGCCTCCAGCGCGGCCATGCAGCCCATTCCCGCCGCCGTCACCGCCTGGCGGAAATGCCTGTCTCTCACGTCTCCGGCGGCGAAAACGCCGGGGATGTTGGTGGCGGTGGAGTCGGGTCTAGTCACGATGTAGCCGTCCCCGTCGATCTCCACCTGACCTTTGAAAACGTCGGAGGCGGGCTTGTGGCCGATGGCGATAAAAACGCCGTGGGTCTTGATGTCTGTGACTTGCTTCGTATTGACGTCGCGGATTCTGACGCCGGTCACGCCGCCGTCGTCGCCGGTGATTTCCTCCACGGCGCTGTTCCAGACGACCTTGATTTTCGAATTCTTGAAGAGGCGTTCCTGCATGATTTTTTCGGCGCGGAAGCTGTCGCGGCGGTGCACCACGGTGACTTTGGCGGCGAAGTTGGCGAGGAAAAGCGCTTCCTCGACGGCCGTATTGCCGCCGCCGACGAGCACGACGTCCTTGCCCCTGTAGAAGAACCCGTCGCAGGTGGCGCAGGCGGAGACGCCTTTGCCCCTGTAGAGCGTCTCGGAAGGAATCCCCAGCCATCTCGCCTGCGCGCCGGTGGCGATGATGACGGTGTCGGCCAGATAAACGTCTCCGCCGTCGCCCGTCGCCTTTTTGGGGCTGGCTTTGAGGTCGATGCCGGTGATGATGTCATCGATCATTTCCGTGCCGACGTTTTCGGCCTGTTTCTTCATCTGTTCCATCAGCCAGGGCCCTTGGACTGGGTCGGCGAATCCGGGGTAGTTTTCCACGTCGGAGGTGATCGTCATCTGTCCGCCGGGCTGCATCCCCGCCACGAGGATAGGCTTCAGGTTGGCGCGGGAGGCGTAGATTGCCGCCGTGTACCCCGCGGGGCCGGAGCCGATAATCAGGACTCTTGTGCGGTGCGGTGTGGACATGTTTTCATTCTCCGTTCGATCTCTGCGGCGACCTTCATCGTATCATCCGGCGGTGCGTATGACCATATTTCGAGCGATCCCGTGAATGGCTTCGTATAGCCCTGTTCCCGCAGCATCCGGTGGAACAGGTTGAGCCGTTTCGCGCCACCTTCGAGGGGGGCGATGGAGACGGGCTTGCCCGTGGAAAGGGCTTCGGAGGTCATGGAAACGCTGTCCTCCGTCACGATGATGTGATCCGCCGATCCCAGAAAGGCGAAATAGGGATTGTCGCCCGCGCCGCCCCAGAAAAAAACATCTTCGCGCGAGCCGAGGGCGTTCTTTAAAATCCTGACATTTTCCTCTCCGGTGCGGCGGGAGGTTGTGACCATCAGGCCGGCTCCGTACTTCTCCGTCAACGCCAACAATTGGCGCGATAAAAGAGCGGAGCCTTCCGCCGTCATGCGGTGCGCCTTGCTGGAGCCGCCGATCAGCACCGCGACGCGGGGATGGGGCAGGGGACTCAGGCGCGGCTCGAACTTCATTTTTTCCGTGTCCAGTTTTTCGGGGGTGACGCGGTGCAGGGCGCCCGTCGTGACCAGCACGTTATCCCCGCGCGTAGGATCATGCTGCGGCACGACGACCAGATTGAAATGCCGGGGATTGATGCGCGGATCCTGCAACTGCACCAGAAAGGTTTTTCCGCCGCTTGCTTTTTTGACATATAGGGCGACGCCGATGCTTTTTCGTCCGCTGGAGAGGAGAATATCGGGGTAGGGCGGTTCCACAGGGTCGCTGTCCGGGGTGAGGGCATATTTATGTCCGCAACGAAGCCAGGGGCTGAGCTGCCGCCAGGGAGACCTCAGCCTGATGCGCTTAACTGCGGGACGGACGCCCAGCGCCTCCGCGACGCCGATGCACTGACTCTCCGTTCCGGCAAGACCTTCGGTGATAATCCAGCAGGTTTTGTCGGACTCTGGCAAATTGAACCCATTGAAAACGACGATTTTTGACTCAGCGACAAATTCACGCTCTTGTCAAAAGAAATATATTGAAAGATTTTGCAAAAGAATACTATGTTCGAGATCATTTCAGAGTAATATTCTTACGTTCTGTGATTCTGATCCTGACCCAACATATTTCGCGAGTTCATTCACATGTCAAAAGTCAAACTGGATCGCATTGATCGCAAGATCCTGAACGACCTGCAGGAAAAAGGCCGCATGACCAACGTGGAGCTGGCGGCGCGCGCCGGCATTTCCGCGCCGCCGTGCCTGCGCCGCGTGCGCGCCCTGGAGGAAGCGGGAATAATCCGGGGCTATCACGCCGATATTGATCCGGGGTCTCTTGGATACGGCGTATCCGTTTTCGCTCAGGTGGGTCTCTCCAGCCAGGCCGAGAGCGATCTGAAAAAATTCGAGGACCTCGTCAATACATGGCCGCTGGTGCGGGAATGCTATCTCGTTTCGGGCGAAGCGGATTATATTCTCAAGATCATCGCCGAGGACTGGGACGCCTATCAGAAGTTTCTGACCAATCATCTGATCGCCGCTCCAAATGTCAGCCACATCAAATCCGCCCTCGGTGTTCGTGTCGCCAAGCACAAGCCCGGTGTTCCGATCGAAACCGAATAGCTGTTCCGGAAATATATTCGGATCCGCTTTTCTTTCGGCCTGTGACCGGAATGGAATGTTTTGTATACTGCCTGGTTTTATACTGTGTGGAGAATGTGAACGGGGGATTAAAGTGATATGTCGGATATGATGCTCTGCCAGGGTTTATATGAGATGATGGACAGTTACGACGGTTTCATCCTGGATCAATGGGGCGTTCTGCACAATGGCCTGGCTCCCTATGACGGCGCGATTGACGCGCTCAATCATCTGAAGCACCGCAAAAAGCAGGTGGTCATCCTGTCGAATTCGGCCAAGAGGGCCAAAGACAATGTCGAGCGGCTGAAGAAACTGGGAATCAGACCGGGGCAGTATAAAGGCGTGGTTTCGGCCGGAGAGGTGACGTGGCAGGGGCTGAAGGAGCAAAAAGAACCTCCTTTCAAGGGGCTGGGCAGGAAGTGCTATCTGATTTCACGGCCTGATGACAAGTCTCTGCTGGACGGCCTGGATATCGAACTGGTTTCCGGGATCGAGCAGGCGCAGTTCATCCTCATCACCAGCTTTGATTCCGTGCATACGAAGATGGAAGACCTTGAACCCGTTTTGAGGAAAGCGGTGGCCATGCACATTCCGGCGGTTTGCGCCAACCCCGATGTGGTGACGATCTATGACCGTGAACGTTCCGCCGGCCCCGGAGCCGTCGCCATGCGCTACCACGAACTTGGGGGCGCGGCGCACTACATAGGCAAGCCGCACAAGGCGATTTTCCGCTATTGCCTGAATTTGTTCGAAAACATCATGCCGTCCCGCATCCTGATGATCGGGGATTCGATCCAGCACGACATCGTCGGCGGCGTCGGCATGGACATCGATACCGCCTTCGTCACCTCCGGCATTCATGCCCAGGCGTTCACTCCCGGCATGACCGCCGAGCAAAAACGCAAGGTGATGCAGCATCTGACACAGGGCTACGGCGGCATCCAGCCGACGTGGGTGATGGACGGCCTGGTCTGGCAGACGCCGGAAGCCGCCCTTCGCGAGCGTGAGCGCGCTCGGATAAAGGAGTAGGGCGGGGGGCCACAGCATCATTTCGTGATGTGCAGCTGGCTCAGCTGATCCGCGATATTCTGGAAGGCGTCGATCAGGCTCTGGCTGGACGGCGCGTCGTAGTACATGTTGGAGTTCGTCGCGCAGTTCCTGTAAAAACTCTTCGTCTCCGCATTGATCCCCGACTGGAAGGTGATGGTGTAGATGCGGATGCCTTCCGCCTTCATGTTGGCGCAGACCTGTGCGAATTTGCTGTTCTGCTGGGCGACTGTCGTGGAGACCCAGGGCGACCCGGGCGCTCCCTCGCCTGAATAGACGGAATTGATCGTATTGTCCCCGTCCGTCATCAGGATGACAGTCTTCGACCACCTCCTGTCATCGTAAGCCGCCGCTTCCGAGAACGGGAAATCGGGGGAAACGATCCGCCAGCCCCAGACCATCCCGAGATGGGAATAAGTGTTGCCCTGCGTGGCCAGGGCGTTGATTTTGCTTTGCAGGGCCGCCTGATCGTTCGTCAGAGGCAGGACGGGCGTCGCGGGGCAGTTCGTGTTCGGATTTCCAGACCATGCGACGCAGGTGGTTCCGCGCGTGTGGCAGCTGGTGGTGCTGTATACGAGGCAGGTGGTTCCGTATGTGGCGCAGGTGGTTCCGTAGGTAAGGCAGGTGCTCCCCCACCTGGTGCAGGCGCCGCGACTGTTATAGCGCGTGCAGTTATACTGCGTGCAGTTGTACGCCACGCAGTTATATTGCGCACAGTTGTACTCCAGGCAGTTGTACTCGGAACAGTGGTTCGTCGGATAGCGGTACATCGGCCAGTTCGGCGACGGCTCGTCCGTCAGGATTGAAGAGGCATCCCGTTCGAGAACGCACCCTCTCCAGTCGTATGTGCCCGTCCCGTACTCGATGTCCGAGGCGGGCGTGACATAGGGGTCTGTCGCCGGATTATCCACGAAGGGCGCGCCGTAGCTTCCGCCGTCAGGGTCGAATCCCTTCCCGTAAGGGCCGATGTTCACGGCGGTGCTCCAGGGGACGATGCCGATTCTCAGGTACTCGACATCGGAAACCTTCTCGAACATCGTGTTGATGAAGTTGGTGGAGGCCGTTTTCAGCGCCGCGATATTGGTGCCCGCCATCGATCCCGTGACATCCAGAACCAGCACGGCTTCGATCCCGGCAAGCTCGCGCACGACCTGCGTTTCCTGATAGACGTCGATATAGTCATGCCCCAGGAGGGACATGAACATCGTCGGCACATGCGCGCTGGCGGAGGCGGTCATGACGCTCCCGCTGATCGTCAGGGTGATGTTGGCCGGCGTCCCGAATTTTCCCTCCGGATAATTGGCCAGGAGAAAATTCGTGAAACGGGTCTGAAGCTCATCATCCGTCCCGGTCGAGCTTGCCGTCGCCAGCACCGCTTTGTCCAGCGCGCTGCTCAGGCGATTCTTGGCGTTATAGGCCGTCGCCAGGTCGATGGCGATGCCGGAGGAGGCGATAATCATGGGAATCGACAGGGCGAAGACGATGGCTGCAACGCCGCTCCGGTTCCACGCGTATCCGCGCAATGCCTTCAATATTGGTTTGAACATGATTTTACACCCTTGGAATAAACAACCCCTTGCGTCCCCTGACGTAGGATACTTCGCTTATCGTGATCGGACCCGTGAAAAAGCCCGAAAAAAAAGGTTCATAGATATATCTGACGGTCACGCCCAGAACGCCGTCCCCGTCACTGCCGAGGTCGTTCGCGTTGTCCAGAATGCTCTGGTTCGGATCCATGTTGATGGTGTCGCGCCAGATCACCGTAGGATGCGTTGGCCCCCCGACGTATTGTATGCTGGCAACATCCATGCCGAAGGATGTCGTGTCATAAGGCATCAGCGCCAGTTTTCCCGCCTCGACCGTATCGTTCAGCGTGGCGGTCGAAATGGTTTCCTCGCGCCCCAGCAGGTCGCCCACCGTCTGGACGGCGTTGATGACTTTCTGGCTCGTCAGCACGCCGACGCCCGTGTCCACGATGCCCATCATGAGCGTCAGCATGACCGGCATCAGAAGACCCACTTCGACGGCGATGACCGCCTTATCCTCCCTGCGCCAGCGCTTCAGCGTTTTCATCATCGTCACCCTCCGAATGCGTAAGGTTCGTTCCTGAGCACAACGGTCGACATCAGCGTCGCTAGGTTCGTCGTCGGATCCCGTGACATCATCCCTCCCAGAAGCGGGGTCAGGAACTCGTACCGGTACACGATGCGCACCAGAACTGCGTCACTCGATCCGCTCGGCGTGAATCCTCCTGAAACCAGATCGCCGTCCTCGTCGAAAGTCGGCGTCAGAGCCGCCGCGCTGGCAAAACTGTTATCCGGAACGGCCAGCACTTCATACTGGAGATTGATGCAGGAAATGAGCAGGCCGACCCTGTCGCAAAGCTTGTCCGTGAAAGTCTGAAGAGGATCCGCCGCCGCCTGCACCTGGCCGGTCCGGATCATGCGCGCCGCGTCGTTCGCCGCCCCCTCCAGAACCACGCCGGACGCGAAATAGAGGCTGACCTCGACGATGCCGATCAGCATGACAATAAAGGGCAGCCCCACCAGCGCAAACTCTATGGCGGCGGTGCCTTTGTCTTTGATGAACCAGCTTTTGATCCTGTTGAACATTCCTATCCCGTGCTCCAAAGTCTCGTCGGAGGACTGAAGCTTCCCCAACCTCTTATTCTAGGACATCAGTCTTAACCGTTTGCTAATTTTTGATATAAACAATAACGATTTCAACAGAATAAAATTATCGGCATTGTTAATTTAGGCGATTGTGTACTTCGCAAACCCAGCGGAAATTAACCTTTTTCCGTAGTCTTTTTCTTGGGTTCGGCCAGCTTCTTCAGTTTTTCAGCAAAAGCATTTTCGGATTCATCGCAGCCGTGTTCTTTGGCTGTCTGGATGAATTTAGTGCTTTGATCCGGTTGTTCCGGTTTTCCCTTTTTCATGCTTTTCATCCAATTTAAATTCGCCTTGTGCAGGAGGTACATTAGTCTTTTGCCAATTATACCAGCCAAGGTTATTTCAAAACGGTTAATATCCTCTAAGTGCCTCTCATTATAGCGAAAATCAAATTCAGAGAGATACCGTTTCAGGTACTTTTTGCTGCAATGCTGGTAGGGTGTTGAACAACGGTCTTTGCATTCTCAGAGTTCCTTTCATTCGCTGTGAAAAAGAATCTCCGATTATCAAGCATTTTCAACGCTCTATCTACTTCCTGTCGTGCACTATGACCAATCCCCATAATTTTTGACTTGCACAAAGCCAATCTCTTGACGCGATGGATTTGATTTCCCCTGCTGTGGCAAAAAGAGCGTTCCACGCCTTGCAGCAGGCGTCGGAGATGTGCCAGCCGCGCCGGGACGAAGGAATCAGCGGCTCGATATGACCCCATTCCTCGTCTGTCAAATCACTCGGGTATCTCAGCTTGTCCCGGTTGTATCTCGGGCGGTTTTCTGTTGCCCACAGGCAGCCTCCTTTCGGCTGCCTTCAGTGAATCACATCTGATTCTTTTGATTCAACAACTTTATGGACGGACACTCAGGGCTGCGATAGCTGTTTTCTGGCTCGCTTTTCTTTACTTAGCATAAGCCGCGCTATCGTCGTCAAGGCCAGCGCCTCACCTGCAATCACCAAAGATTTTCCCGTCTCCAACGTAGTGTGTGCGTGCGGCAACCCAAACTTTTTAAAAACACCAGATATCTCATTAAAAACATTTTTCAGCAAATCGTCGCTCTCATCAAGTTCTTTATTGGTAAGAGTCATCACCGGTCTCCCTTCAATCTAATTGTTCCGGAAATATGTATTTAATTGGCTAAGCGTATAGTGGTGGAAAGTATTATGCAAGAGAAAAAATGATTATTATGCCTAAAGTAATAGCTTGAGATTCTAAAATTTCAAAAAAACACCGATGACGATTCAAAATGTTCAATATCGATTCCACCCGGATTCTAAAGTTTCAAATTTATCTATAAAGCATGTTCAAGCGATTGCCGTGAATTATGCTTATTCAGTTTGCTAACCTGACCACAAGATTGTAGTATTTGCCAGAATTGATTGTCGTGTCTGGAGTACCTGAGCGGAGAGTGTTAGCCTGTGTACAGGTTAACACTCTTAACAACTCTTTGTAAATAAACGGTATTTTAATACAAATATTTTTTATATTGACGTAATATGAAGAATCGGACATTCCGCGCGCAGACTCATCCTTGAAAATCGAGAATGACGTTGCAAATTAAGGAGAAAGATAATTCCGGATGCTAAAATTGGTGCAAAATCGCCAAATGCTGAAGAAACATTGACTCAAAATTTTTACCCTTGGTAATTTATCCATCCTCAAACCACCTGTATTTTAAAAAGCGAATCCGAAACCGGCGGTTGACAGGCTATAGCAGACTCTATGTTGATGAACAGGCGTTCCATCCCCCCAAAAAATCATTCCACCGTCACGCTTTTCGCCAGGTTGCGGGGCTGATCGACGTCCGTGCCTTTGATGACGGCGGTGTGGTAGGCCAGCAGTTGCACCGGCAGCGTGTAGAGGATCGGCGCGACGAACGGGTCCGCCCCGGGAATTTCAATCGTCCATGTCGCGATGTCTTTCAGCTTTTCGACGCCCCTTTTATCGGAGATAAGCAGGACTTTCCCGCCGCGCGCCACGATTTCCTGCGCGTTCGAGGCTGTTTTTTCAAAGAGATTGTCGAAGGGCGCGATCACGATGACGGGCACGTTTTCATCAATAAGCGCGATGGGGCCGTGCTTCATCTCCCCGGAGGCGTAGCCTTCCGCGTGGATGTAGGAGATTTCCTTCAGTTTCAGCGCGCCTTCGAGGGCGATTGGGTAGGCGGCTCCGCGCCCCATGTACAGGACGTCCCGCGCCTCGGAGATATCGCGCGCCAGCGACTGAATTTTTTCGGCGTGATTCAGGAGATCGGCCATGCGGGACGGCAGTTCGCGCAGCGCGGAGGTGAGCTGCTTTTCGCGGGCTTCGGGGATGACGCCTTTTTTGCGGGCGAGCGCGACGGCGAGGCACGCGAGCGTCGTCAGCTGCGTCGTGAATGCCTTGGTCGAGGCGACGCCGATCTCCGGCCCCGCCAGCGTGCGGAGGACGTGGTGCGATTCACGCTCGATGGTGCTCTCGATGGTGTTGAGGAGGGAGACGATCTTCTGCCCCTGACGCTTGGCGTAGCGGAGCGCCTCCAGCGTGTCCAGCGTCTCTCCGGACTGGGAGATGAACAGCGCCGCGCCGCCCGATGGCATCGGAGCCTCGCGGTAGCGGAATTCGGAGGCGATGTCCGTTTCGACCGGGATGCGGGCGATTTGCTCCAGCCAGTATTTCGCCACCATGCCCGCGTAAAACGCGGTTCCGCAGGCGGAAATAGTGATGCGCGTCGCGTCGGCGAGAGAGAGGATTTCCTCGGGCAGGGTGATATGCCCCGTCGTCGGATTGATATAGGTGTTGAGCGTGTCGGCGATGACGGAGGGCTGCTCGTAGATTTCCTTGAGCATGAAATGGCGGTATTTGCCCTTGCCCATGATCGCGCCGGACTGCGCGGTGGTGCGGATGTCGCGCTTCACTTCGTTGCCGTTCGCGCCCCGGATGACGACGCCCGAACGGCTCATAAGGACGCGGTCGCCGTCTTCGAGGAAGCTGATCTTGTTCGTGAGGGGGGCGAGGGCGTAGGAGTCGGAGGCCATGAACATCTCGTCCTTTCCGTAGCCGATGGCCAGAGGCGTGCCGAAGCGCGCACCGATCATCAGATTGTCCTCTCCGGTGAAGATCATGGCGATGGCGAAGGCTCCCCTGAGGCGGGCAAGCGAAGCGTCAACCGCCTGCTCCGGCTTCATGCCTTGGCGAATATAATGGGTGACGAGGTGGGCGATGACCTCCGTGTCCGTGTCCGTTTCAAAGCGGCACTGCGATTTTTGCAGTTCCTCTTTCAGTTCCTGATAATTCTCGATGATGCCGTTGTGCACGACCGCGACGCGGTCCGTCGCGTGCGGATGGGCGTTCCGTTCCGTCGGGTCGCCATGCGTCGCCCAGCGGGTATGGCCGATGCCGATGGTGCCGCCGAGAGGCTCCTTCTTCAGCTTTTCGGAGAGGTTGACGAGCTTGCCTTCGGCTCGGCGGCGCTCGATTTTTCCGTTGACCAGCGTGGCGATGCCCGAGCTGTCATAGCCCCTGTACTCCAGCCGCTTCAGCCCCTCGACGAGTTGGGGAGCCGCATCATTTTTGCCAAGAACTCCGACGATACCGCACATGGTTTTTTCCTTTTTCCTTATAAATCATGTATATTAGAAAAGATGATAAACATAAAAAAGAGCATTAGTAGGCCTATTAAAAAAGAGATCAAAGACCATTTCAATTCTTGCTTCTTCTTTCTAATGATGTTTTGCACAATGGTCACCAATAGGGCAAGCATGCCTATTGCATACCATGCTGGGAAGAAGTAGCGGGAGACTATATTGTCAAACGTAAAAAAGAAGACAATAAGCGCTAAAGGCACAGATAGTTTCAAAATTTTATTTCTTACTTGTTCCATACTTTTCATTTTCTCTTTAAAGTTTTTCATTTATTGCCATCCTGAGGGAGCGTAGCGACCGAAGAATCTCCCCTTCGTATTTATAAATAGGGAGATCCTTCGCTGACGCTCAGGATGACATGGTGGTAGTGGGTCATTTGCTATCCCTCTTCGCCTTCTCTTTGATCTTCTTCTGCCTGAACTCCGGGGCCCAGCCGTCCTTGTTGATCTGCGGGGCGCGGGTGATGCCGAGGGCGTTGTCCGGCACGTCCCAGCCGATGGTGCTGCCCGCGCCGATATATGCGCCGTTGCCGACGGTCACCGGGGCGATCAGGACGGTGTTGGAGCCGACGAAAGCCTCCCTGCCGATTTTCGTTTTGTATTTCATGAACCCGTCGTAGTTGCAGGTGATCGTGCCTGCGCCGATGTTGGCTTTCTCGCCGATGTCGGAGTCGCCCAGATAGGACAGGTGGCTGGCCTTGGCGCCCGCGCCGAGGTGGGTGTTCTTGGTTTCGACGAAGTTGCCGACTTTGGCGTCCTTGCCGATTTTGGTGCCTGGGCGAAGGCGCGCAAAAGGCCCGACGTGGGCAGCGTCCATGATCTCCGCGCCCTCGATGTGGCAGCAGGGGAGGATTTCCACGTTGTCGCCGATCTTCACGCCGGGGCCGAAAAAGACGTTCGGGCCGATGACGACGTCCTGTCCCACGACGGTATCGTAGCTGAAATAGACCGTATCCGGGTCAATGAGCGTCGCGCCGTTCAGCATGTGTTTTTCGCGGAGCCGCCTCTGCATGATTTTTTCGAGGCGGGCGAGTTCGACGCGCGTGTTCGCGCCCTCCATTTCCTCGGCGGGGACTTCGACGACGTGCGTCTGCCGGTTGTCATTCCGCGCGATCTGCGGCAGGCTGGTGATGTAGTATTCCTTCTGGGCGTTGTCGTTGCCGATCAGACCCAGCCACTGGAAGAGCTTCGCGCCGTCGGCGCAGATGACGCCGCTCCAGCACAGGTTGATCTCCTTTTCCGCGTCGGAGGCGTCCCTGAATTCGACGATTTTTTCAAGCGTTCTGTCCCCGTCGAGAACCATCCTGCCGAACATGGCGGGGTTTTCGTGGCGCACGCCCGAGAAAGTCAGGCCGATGGCGGGAAACCGGCGGCGGATCTCAACCATGCGTTTCAGGGCCTCGGGGGTTACAAGAGGCACATCCCCGAGAATAATGAGAATATCGCCGTCGAAGGCGTTGAAATGATCTTTGGCGGCCAGCGCGGCGGCTCCGGTGCCGTTGATGAACTGCTGGACGGCGATCGGGTGGGGCCGGACGGCTTCCGCCATCTGCTCCATGCCGGAGCCGATGACGACGACGATCTTGTCGGGGTTCAGGGCTTCGGCGGCGGCGAGGACGTGCCCGATCATCGGGCGTCCGGCGATTTTATGCAGGGGCTTCGGAAGCGCCGATTTCATGCGCGTGCCGCCGCCTGCCGCAAGGATGATACAGCCGAGTTTTCCGGTCATGTATGGATGTCCCCCATTCGTCACGCCCTATTGATGCAGGAAACGGGCGTCCGCCTCAAGTCACAGTTTGTTGCACAGGATTACACTACAACAAATTATGGTCATCTGAAAGATGGGTCACTTGTCCGTCCCGCCGGACAGGTGCGCCACGACGGAGCCGTAGGCGCTGGCGATTTCCATGCGCACGGGAACGATCTGCCCGCTGTCCTTCATCCGGGCGAGCCAGAGCGTCGGGGGCTTCTGGCGTTCTTCGGTGTGATTCTGAACGGCCATCCAGCCGCGCTGGCTGTCTTTCTTCTTGAATCCGGCGACGGGTTCGACCTTGAGCATGCAGCGCATCGCCTCGCCCTCGAAGCGGGAATATCTGGAGGGGGGGAGGATTTCCGTGCCGTCGTCGGTGAGGGTGACGTTGAAGCGGCGCTTGCCGTCGAAGACGGGGAAATTCCCCGTGCATTTGCGGGTGTGTCCGGCGTTTTGCAGCATTACCAGCGCGCCGGTCAGCAGATCCATCGTGTCGCCGGCAAGCACGTCGTCTATGTCGCGGTCGGTGACGGTTTTTCCGCCGGACTGCGTGGTGGTCTTCAGGATTTTCCCGTCGGGGGCGTAATCCATCTCGGTGATCTTGACGCCCTTGCGCCAGGTGCTGCGCTCCGTATAGACGGTCGGATACAGCGTGCCGTCTTCGGCGTGCCCGGCCGTATTGAAGGACGCGCTCCACGGGAAAAGGGAGCCGATGAAGCCCTGAGTTTCCGCCGTCAGCGCCATGTCGTAGGCTTTTTTGTCCAGATCCATCACCAGCGAGGCGTTCAGCGCCTTGAAGCCGCCCGCGTAAACGTCGTATTTCAGAGCCAGCTTGTGCTCCTGATCGACGGAGTAGCGGGGATTTGTTTTTTCGTAGCTGGCCTCCGCCGGAATCGCGGAAAGGCATCCTGCGATGAGCGTCGCCAGTGCGGCACAACAAAGTGATTTAAACATCTTCTTCATGGCATTGTTCCCTGTCCCTGAGAATACCCTACAATCTCCGGAATAAATTCTTAAAGTGCAAGAACTATACCAGTTTATGAAAATCAGTCAAGAGAAAACGGGTCTTTAACCAAGATCGTGTCTTCCCGTTCCGGGCTTGTTGAGATAACGATTGAAGGTATGCCAACCAACTCTTTGAGTCTGTTTATATATTTTACAGCATTCTCTGGTAGATCATTCAGTTTGCGGACGCCTTGCAGCGGAGTTTCCCAGCCGGGATGAGTCTCATAAATCGGTTTAACTTCCGCCTGCAAGTCACTGGAAGCTGGGAGATAATCGTATTTCTTGCCTCGGCATTCGTAGCCGGTGCAGATTTTAATTTCTTTCAACGTATCCATCACATCCAGCTTGGTGAGGGCGATGTTGTGGATGCCGCAGATTTTAACGGCCTGCCGCACCTGCGCCGCGTCGAACCATCCGCAGCGGCGTTTCCTTCCCGTCGTCGTGCCGAATTCGTGGCCGCGCTGGGTGAGGAGTTCGCCGATGTCGTCCGTCAGTTCGGTGGGGAAGGGACCGGAGCCCACGCGGGTAGTATAAGCCTTGGCGATGCCGAGCACGGTGCCGATCCGATCCACGCCGACGCCGGAGCCGATGGCTGCCTGAGCCGCCACAGTGTTGGACGAGGTGACGTAAGGATAGGTGCCGTGGTCGATATCCAGCATCACGCCCTGCGCGCCTTCGTACAGGATTTTTTTGCCGGCGGTGCAGGCTTCGTCGAGTGTCTTCCATGCAGAACCGACGAAAGGCAAAAGATCGGGGGCGAGTTTTTCCAGCGACGCCGCGAATTCTTCGACATCTACAGACGGTTCTCCCAGCCCCTTGTGGTATGCGTTGTGGTGCGCCGCCAGATCGTTCAGCTTGGCGCGGAAGGTGTCCGGATGGGCGAGGTCGCAGATGCGAAGGCACCTGCGCCCCACTTTGTCTTCGTATGCGGGGCCGATGCCGCGTCCGGTGGTTCCGATTTTCCGGCTGCCGCGCACAGCTTCCATGGCGCGGTCGGTCGCTCCGTGCAGGGGCAGGATCATCGGCGCATTTTCGGAGATCAGCAGGGTTTTGGGGGTGATCTCCATCCCCCGGTCGCGCAGTTCCGAGATTTCCGCCATCAGCGCCCACGGATCGATGACCACGCCGTTGCCGATGACCGAGAGCTTGCCCGGACGCACGATGCCGGAGGGGAGCAGATGCAGCTTGTAGATCTTGCCATCCACTACAAGCGTATGCCCCGCATTGTGCCCGCCCTGGAACCTCACCACGATATCGGCGCGGCCGGACAGCCAGTCAACGATCTTGCCTTTGCCTTCATCTCCCCATTGCGCGCCGACGATGGTTATGTTTCCCATAGTATGTTTACTCCGTTTCTCAATTTTATAGAGCGTTGGTGAACAATCGGCGAATCCGGGTGCCCGGTTCTTTTGCTCCCAGCATGCGCGACAGATCTCTCTCCAGCAGAGATAAATCCACCCGGTGCATGTCGTCGTCCATGCAGCCGGAAAAGTAATCGAGCCAGCCGCCAAAACCGGATTTTTTATCAGGGGGAATGAATTTCCAGGCGGCTTCGACGAGGCGCAGATGATCGTAGACGCGCTGCGCGGGCGGTGGAATGTGCGGCGCGGGGGCGTATTCAAAGTCGATGAAATAAATATTTCCCTCAGCATCTTCCAGCATGTTTTGCAGGCAGACGTCCATATGCGTGATTCCGGCTTCATGCAATTTCCGGACGGCGCGCGCGGCGCGGCACAGGATATTCCATGCCTCGCCGGGGTCTTTTATCAGCGCGTTTTGCAGTTTTTTGCAGGGCAGATGCTCGCACAAAAGCGCGTCATGCGCGCGCCAGAGAGGTTTGGGGGTCAGGGTGTGCGCCGCGCCTTTTGTATACATCTCCCACTCGTAATCGATTCTTTTTTCGGCAGTCATTATCGCATAGGGTCTGCCGGACGGCGGCGTCTTGCGGTGGCCGTCCGGTGCGGCGAGGCGCAGGACTCCGAGCGTTTTTCCGGCGTGCGAAACAAAGTAGATGTTGTCCGTCCCGTCCCCGCCGCTGCGCGTCATGCGCGGGGCATGCGGAAGACCTAAAAAATTCTGTAGCTCCGCCGTCACACCGGCCTTGCGGTCGCGGGCGCGGAAATCGCTCAAAACCCTTTTCCACCATCTTTTTATGCGATGCCGCATATACCGTCTTTCGTAAGAATTATCCGCGCAAAACCCGCAGCTTTTGAAAAATTTCCTCCTGCTCGGAGGGAGAAAAAAACAGCGGCAAGTGACCGATAGCTTCCGCCTCGTTGTCTGTGGAGTGAACCGGATTGGCGGAGGGTTTGGAACCTGTCGTTCGGGTGAACCATTCCCGCCATTCCTGCTTTATAAACTGGCGGGCATTCAGGACGAAAGGATGAACTTTTTTATCCTTCTCCGTGGCGGGAAGGGGATTAGGGTCGAAAACGACGACGGCGATGCAGGGATAGCCGCCGCGCCGCCATTTTCCGCCGCGCATTTTCGAGCCTGTAAGAAGGTGCGTAAGCCACGGTATTTTTTTGACCGCGATCACGTCATAGTGCCCGCGTATCTTGTCGAGCAGATGTTCCTGAACG
>JAZDGQ010000085.1:0-9054 GCA_043806835.1 Pseudomonadota bacterium
AATTTACAAAATATGAATGAAGAGCCGTTCGACTCCCTCTTTGTGCGGCAACAGGACGAAACGTCGTGCGGACCGGCCTGCCTTGCGACCGTTGCCAGACTCTACCGGATACCGGGGTTAAGCTATGAGTCCCTGCGCCATCTTCTGCCGCCGGAAATGCCATACGGCGTATTCAACTTCAGGATGGTCGAGGTCAGCCGCGCCTGCCTGCCGTTCGAAAACGCCGGGGAGGATTGCTACGCGGGCGGCGTCGCCATCGCCAATATCACCGAGAGCGAAGGCCATTACGTGGTTTTTTTATGCGGCAGGGAGGAGGACGTCGTCTATTACGACCCCTACACCCATAAAATCACCGCCGCCTGGCTGCCCGGCATCAACCGGGTTTCCGAGTCGGGGCGGCTAAAGCACTGGGCGATCAATTACAAACCTCTGCCCGGCAATTCCTTCGAACGCTGGCAGAAATTTCAGGCCCGTCCCGATGAGTCCTAGCCTTAAAAAATCCATTTGACAATCTCATGTGACATACTATACAGGTCTTGGAAAACACGAAGAGGAGGACATGAGGACATTATGGCGAAGAAAAACGGAAAAGCCAGAGAGGTTTCCCTTGGGGAGAGAGGCGCGATTGCGCTGAAAGTGAACGGCATCATTCTCGAAGTGAGTGCGGACGGCAGTGGTGTCAAAATTATTTCGGACAGGCATGTGGAGGTCGGCCTCGCCGGAAACGCGAATGCGCCGAAAACGGAGACAGCCCTCGCCGCCGGGCGGAAAGCCCTTGAAATCGGCGACATGGCGAAGGACGGCTGCATTTACGCAGGCATTTCGGAAGACCCTGCCAGCCCGAGATACGAGGAGCCGCTGTGGGTGGCGCCCAGAGACGCCGGCATCATGACCTGGAATCAGGCGGACACGAAATCTTCAAAAATCCGCAGGGCGGAAGGCGACGATGGCATCGGTTTGCCGACGAAGGGAGAGCTGAGCCAGATATACAACAACCTTGTGGAAAAGGGCATTGGTGGATTTGACAGAAGCGGAAAGCACCCCACCAGCGACTACTGGGCTGCCGATCCCACCGGCTACTATACCGCGGCGTACCTGCGGATGTCCGACGGCAAACAGAAAAGCTTCACCCGCAACCACCGCTGTTCGGTGCGGTATGTCCACGGTGGTCCCGTCCCGGATTGAGTTATCTGCGGGCCGCCGCCGAAAACGCCGGGGAGGATTGCTATGCGGGCGGCGTCGCCATCGCCAATATCACCGAAAGCGAAGGCCATTACGTGGTTTTTTTATGCGGCAGGGAGGAGGACGTCGTCTATTACGATCCCTACACCCATAAAATCACCGCCGCCTGGCTGCCCGGCATCAACTGGGTTTCCGAGTCGGGGCGGCTAAAGCACTGGGCGATCAATTACAAACCTCTGCCCGGCAATTCCTTCGAACGCTGGCAGAAGCTTCAGACCAGTCCCCTTTAAGACCGGCTACTTCTCCTTCGCCCCCCACACGCCGCGCCAGTTGGAGCCGGGGGAGCGGACGCCGGACTTGAAATCGGAGATGCGCTGAAGGTACATCTCATACAATGCCCTCAGGTCGGGCCGCGTCGTCAGGGGCTGCTCCACGTTGAAATTATCGCACAGGCGCGACCTCGGCGTCAGGTCGGGACGCACATCCCGGCATCGCTTCGCCAGGGAAGCAGCTTCGTCCCATCTCTGTTCACGATAAGCCCTCAGCATTTCCGCGTGGAGGGCGGAGAACTCCTGAAACACGGAAGTTTTGGCGAAGGCGGCGTCGCCCAGCAGCGCATACACCCTCTCCGGCTCCGCGCGCCCCTTGACGGTCAGCAGGTCAATCTCAATCGCCGCGAACTCGGGCGCCTGCCGCCGGGCCGCTTCGGAGATCATGACCGAGATGCCGTAGCTTTTGGTCTGGCCTTCCAGCCGCGAGGCGAGATTTACGGTATCCCCCAGCGCAGAATAGGCGAAACGCTGCTTCGATCCCATGTTGCCGACGGAACATTTTCCGGTATGGATGCCGATCCCCGCCCTCAGTTCCGTGAATGCCCCGTTGTTCTCCTCCGCCCTGGCGCGCAAGGACTTGTTCAGGACACTCAGAGCCGCCAGCATCTGTAACGCAGAGGTGCAGGCATGACGGGCATGATCTGAGTCGTCCATCGGCGCATTCCAGAACGCCATCATCGCGTCCCCCATGTATTTATCGACGGTTCCCCTGTTGTTCAGGACACAGGACGTCATCGGCGTCAGGAAGTCGTTCATCAGCCGGATGAGTTCCGCCGGGTCCATCGATTCGGAAAGCGCCGTGAAATTGCGGATGTCGGTGAACATCACCGACAGCTCGCGCACCTCTCCGCCCAGCTTCAGCATGTCCGGATGGCTCGCCAGTTCTTCCACCAGCTCGGGGGAAAGATAATGGCTGAATGCGTCCCTGACCTCGCGCCGCTCCATTTCCGAACGCAGGTTGGTCAGGATGGACGAAAGGATGAAAATGGTGACGATGGACAGCGACGGATACACGAAATCGATCAGATACCCGTATGACTGATAAGCATATAATGCCCCCGCGCCGCCGCCGCCGATCAGCGCGGCGACCAGCAGGGCCAGCGTTCCCGTATTGATGAAGGGCGCCAGAAAAATAATGAGCAGGCCTACGGCGATTATGATGAAAATCTCCGCGCCGTCGGAATAAGCGGGCCTTTCCAGGAATTTTCCATCGAGAATCTGCTCGACGATTTCCGCGTGAATCTCGACGCCGGGCAATACCGCGTTCAGAGGCGATGCTCTCAGGTCCAGCAATCCGATGGCGGACGCCCCCACGAAAACGATCTTGTCCTTCACGAAGTCCGGCTCCAGCTGCTGCGTCAGCACCTTCCATGCGGGAACGTATAGATCCTGCCTGTGCCCCGCATAGTAGACCTGAAAGTTCCCCTGTTCATCCGTCGGAATCGTGTAATCCCCGATAGAAACGCTCTGGATGCCGTAGCCTTCCTGCGTCTTCTTGCCGAAACTTTTCACCCTGAAAACAACTTTTTTCTGTGCAACCCGCAAAGCCTCCAGCGACAGGGAGGGGTACATGACGACCCGCCCGTCCGGAAACTTCTGCCCGATCAGCAGCGGAACGCTCCGGATGACGCCGTCCTGCTCCTGCGACGGCGTGAAACTGCCGTTACCGGCGGCGCTGTTGACGAGGGCGGGCAGGGAGGCCGCAAAGTAGCGTTTCTTGACGATGAACCTCTCCGCATCCGGATTTATGCCTTCTTTGAAAAAAGCCGTCTTCAGAACGGGATCATGGGGGGTCGGCTGATCCGAAGCGACAAAGCCCGTGACGACATTGCCCACCTCCGCGATTTTCTCCGCAAAGACCTGATCGTTGTCCGGCAGAGCCTTGAGCGCCTGCGCGACGAGCCGCATCTCCGGCGTTTGCGGGAGGGTCTCCGCAATCAGGGAGGGGGACGTCCTGTCCGGCTCGGCGAAAACCATGTCGAAAGCGACGACTTTGGCGCCCATCTGATGCAGGATATCCAGTATCTGCGCGACCAGCGGACGGGGCCACGGCCACTGGCCATGCCTCCGCAGGGAATCCTCGTCAATGTCGACGATCATGACGCCGCTTCCGGGGGCTCGCGGGAATTTCCTGTTGTACGTGTCGAAAGTCAGCTGCCGCCACTGATGAACGACTTTCGGGTCCTGTCTCCGAAGCGCCGCCGATCCCGCCAGCAGCAGCAGTAGCAGGACAATCTGAACCCATCTGTTTGAAAAAAGCCGGATCATCTAAGGTCAAAACCCATCAAATTCATCTACTTCTCGGTAAAGGCGCGGTCCTTGGCGCGCAGCACGGGTTTCATCAGGTAGGTCAGAATCGTTCGCTTGCCGGTGATGACATCCGTCTCGCTCACCATGCCCGAGGAAATCGGGAGCGGATGGGCCGCCGTGCCGAGATAGTTTTTATCCGTCCTGACGTCGATCTCGAAAAAGACGTTTCCCTGCCCGTCGTCCACGGTATTCGCCCCGATCCTTTCCAGCCTGCCGTTGAGCGATCCGTAAATCTGGGAATCGTAGGCGGTGATCTTGATCCTCACTTCCTGCCCCGGCTTGAGAAAAGCCACGTCCGCCGGAGCGATTTTGGCGCGGATCATCAGGTCGTCCGCGACGGGGACGATCTCGACGAGCTTTTGGGCCGGCTGAATGACGCCCCCGACCGTCTTGACGTACAGTTTCTGGACGATCCCGTCCACCGGGGATTTCAGCTCCGCCCGGCGCACCTTGTCGGAAACCGAGGTCAGGCTCTCCTTGATGGAAGCGAGCCTGGATTCGACCTCGTTCAGGTCTCCCAGCGCCTGCGACCTGAAGGCCCCGCGCTTGCCCTCCTCTTTCTGCCTTGCGGCGCTGAGCCTGGCCTCCAGAGACTGCTGCGACTGAACCGCGCTCGACAGGTTGCCGGAGACCTCGTTCAGTTCGCGCTCCAGCTTCAGGGATTCGATTTCCGGCAGGGCCTTCTTCTCGACAAGCGAAGCGGTGATCTCAAGCTGGCGCGCCAGGAGCCCTTTGCTTTTCGCAAGCTTGGAGATGCCGGCTTTCACCTCCGACAGGTTCGCCTCGGCCTCGCGCACCTCGGCCTTGATGATGTTCAGGGCCGTGTCCAGTTCGCCCTGCCGCGACGCATAAAGTTTTTTCTCGTTTGCAGCGATGTCCGGGTATTTCTGTTCAAGGTCGGCGGCGATCACGAAAGGCTGGCCAGAGGCCTCCGCCCTCAGCCGCGCCCGCTTGGCCTGAAGCCCCGTCATCTGCGCTTCGATGCCGCGCCCCTCGGAGGCGAACTGCACATCGTCGATCCTGAGCAGCACCTGATCTTTTCCGACCCTGTCGCCCGCCGACACCAGTATTTCCGAGAGGATGCCCCCTTCCAGACTCTGCACCACCTGCACGTCGCTGGAAGGCATCACCTGCCCCATGCCACGCACGCGCTCATCCACCTCCGAAAAAGACGCCCACGCCAGCACCCAGCAAAACAGCCCGGCGACCGTCCACAGGAAAATCCGTGAGGCGAGCCCCGGCTTCAAGCTGTTCGCCGCTTCCAGTTCCGACATGAAATCAAGGTCTTCTTTTTCCATACGGCCCTTCAGTTCTGCGGAACGGTGATTTTTCCGGAAGTCAGCGCCTGCAACACGGTCTCTTTCGGCCCATCCATCACCACCCGTCCGCCGTCCATCACCACCAGACGCCCGACGAGTTTCAGCAGCGCGGGCTTGTGAGTCACAAGAATGAACGTCTTGTCCTTAATGAATTTTTCAAGATGGAGGAGGATGACGTTTTCCGTCCCGGAGTCCATGGAATTGGTCGGCTCGTCCAGAATCAATATAGGCGTGTTCATGAGGAGCGTCCGCGCCAGCGCCACCGACTGCCTCTGCCCGCCGGAAAGACTCCCCCCGCGCTCCCCCACGGGAGCATCGTATCCCATCGGATGATGGCGGACGAAGTCATGGACGCCCGTGATAGAAGCGATCCTCAGAACATCCTCGTCGCCGGCGCCGGGGGAGCCCATGACGATATTCTCGCGGATCGAGCCCGTCATCAGCGTTGTGTCCTGCCCCATATAGGAAATATTGCGCCGCAGGTCCGCCGGATCGATCTGGCGCATATCCGTATCGTCGATCAGAAGCGCGCCCTGCGTCGGCTCGAAAAAATTGACCATCAGCTTGACCAGGCTGCTCTTGCCGGAGCCAATGCGCCCGACAATCGCGACCTTTTCTCCTTCCCTGATGTTCAGCCCGATCCCCTGCAATACCGGATTCCGTGTTCTCGGATAGGCAAACTCCAGCCCCTGAAACTGGAAATGCCCCTTCAGGACGGGACGGTGCAGGAACTTCTTGTCCCGGGGACGCTCCACGGGCTGGCGCATCACGCCGTCCAGATTCCTGTAGGACGATTTTGCCTGATGATACCTGTTGACCAGCCCCGCGATCTGCCCGATGGGCGCGATGGCGCGGGAACTCAGGATGACGCAGGCCATCAGGACGCCGATGGTCAGGTTCTTGTCCTGCACCATATACATCCCGACCAGCATGACGATCACCCCCGCCAGTTGCTGAATAAAGACGGAAAAATTCACGCTCAGGCCGGAATAAAAACGCGACTTTTGCCCCGCCTCGGCGGATCTCGCAACGTAATGGGCGTAATTCTCGCGTATCTGCCCTTCGCCTCCGACCCCCTTTATCATCTCGAGACTGCAGAGCGTCTCGACCAGCAATCCGTGCTTCTGCTCCCCTGTTTTCATCGCCTGATGGACTTTTCTCCGCACAGGCAGCTGCATCAGGTATCCGGCAAGCATGACCACCGCATAAAAGGACAGAAGAAGGAGAGCCATCTGCACCCCCGCGATCATCCAGATCGCCGCAATGAACAGCAGGGAAAACGGGAAATCCACAAGCCCCGTCATCGTCGCGGAATTGAAGAACTCCCGCAGCGAGTCAAACTCCTTCAGGTTGTTCGCGAAAGCGCCGGTGGAGCCGGATTGCGCGCCGAGGCGCATATCCAGGACCTGATTAAAAAGCTTTTGCGCCAGAATAACGTCGGAACGGCGCCCCGCCACATCGATGAAATAAGCCCGCAGCGTGCGGACGACGAAATCGAAAACAAAAATGGAGGCTGCGCCGATAGCCAGCACCCAGCCTGTTTCGACCGCGTTGTTCGGCAGCACGCGGTCGTAAAAATTCATGGTGAAGAGCGGGCTGGTCAGGGCGAACAGGTTGATGAGAAGCGCCGCCGCCATCACGCGCATGTAGAGGCCGGAGCTTTCCAGGATATTCCCCCAGAACCAGTGGCTCCAGAGGGACTCCGTCCCCGCGTCGTCGCTCTGGTAATCCGGCTTGATATAGAGGCAATAACCGGAATAGGTTTTGCCGAGCTCCTTTCCGCTGACGACTTTTTCTTCCGGCAAAACAGGGTCCAGCACACGGTACTGGTTCTTGTCGCCGCGCTGCAGCAGGACGACGCTCTTCCTGCCCTCCATCACCGCGATGGCCGGCAGGACTTCCGCCGGAATCCGGTCCAGCGCCCGCCTGACGATCCGCGCCTTGAATCCGGCGCGGTCGGCGGCCTGACAGAACAATTTCGGCGTCAGCCCCCCCTTGCCGACGGGAAGCCCTGCCAGCAGCGCCGGAGCCGATCGCGCATGCCCGAAATGACCGGTGATGAAAACCAGAGACTCCAGAAGAAAATCCTTCCGGGCCAGAGCGCCCTCTTTTTCCGGCGGAACATCGGGATCAGGGCGCTCCGACATGTCAGACATCGCATTCAGCCCTTTTGTTTCGCTCCGGTTTCAGCGGCCTCGAAAACACCCCGCAGCCTTCCCATCGCGTTGAGAAGCTCGAAGCGCGAAAGAAGCTTCCGGTAATAAGCGTCCGTGCGGGAGGTTCCGGCCTCGAACACCTTTGAATGTGCGGCGATCAGCTGCAGATTCGACTGCTTGCCCCCCTCGAACTGTACCAGGAAATTTTCGAGAATTTTCCGGCTGGCGTTTTCCCGTTCGGCCAGCAGGGCGAATTGCTGGTCGACGATCTGCATGGAGGTGTATTTCTGCTGCACGTCATGTTTGACTTTTCCCGCCACGTCCTGCCGTCTGGCGTCCGCTTCTATCTTCTGCTGCCCGGCTTTTTCGATGCGGGCAAGCTGTGCGCCTCCGGTCGAGAAGCTCCAGCCGAGCCTGAGCATGCCCTGAACGGAGGAGGTTTCGCCGCCAACGACATCGGCCTGATCCTGATCGGAATAGGACATTTCCGCGTCAAGGCGCGGCAACAGGCCGGCTTTCTCGGCGCTGGCCTCCCTGGTCAGGGCGGAAACCAGGCTCTCCGCCGCAAGGACCTGAGGGTTTTCGCGGGCTGCATAAGCCACGGCGTCCTCGATTGTCGCCGGAATCACGGCATTCCATTTCTTTTCCCCGATTTCGAGAACGGCATCCGGCCCCGCTCCGGCGACTTCGATATAGTCCGCCTCCGCCTGACGGTAGGCCTCTTCGTACCCCAGCTTCATATTTTTCGCCATCGCCTGCGCTTCATCCGCCTGCAAAAGCTCCGCTTCGTCCGCGGCGCCCCCCTTGACCATCAGGGCGATGTTTTTCCGGCGACCTTCAATGTCGGAAAGATACCCGCCGGCCAGAGTGAGCAGTTCCCGCGTCCTCATCAGGTTCAGATGCGCACGCGCAGCACTCAGCGCGATCTCCTCCCCCGTCCCGCTCAGATCGTAGGAGGCCGCCGAAAAACGATCCTCCGCCCCCTGAAAACGGTTCTCGATCCCGAAACCGGCAAACACAGGCTGCGTCAGCGTGACCGTCCCCTGCCCCATCCAGGAGGCCGCGCCGCCCTGACTGGTCGTAAGGGCGCGGGTTGTTTTGTCATTTGTGTACAGACGTCCGGCGGAGCCGTTCACCTGCAGTACGGGGAAAAAAGCGGAACGCTGTTCCCAGACGTTCCTGTCCGCTGCTGCAAGGGAGGCTGTGCCCGCCTTTATTTTCGGATGCGACGAAAGCGCCTGCGTCACGCTGTCGGATATGGTCGCCGCCTGCGCAGGCACAGGCACACAGGATATCGTCAACGCAAATAGAAAAAATCTAATGAGCTTTTCAAACACAGCCGAATCGCCCCCCCGGACTCTGAACAACGCTTCTGAAACAAATCAACCCCGCCTTCGAGGATGCCCGACTTGCCGCGTTTTCGCAACATCTCCCTGAAGATGCTGCGACCAATACGACCGTTTCCCGTTCAGGCTTACCCGCCGTTTTATTTTTCTTAATGCATTATGTGAAATAACAGACGCTTTTTTTGGGGTCTATATATTTAGTTAGCCATCAATTATTACGGTAAATTAGTTACCCATTTCTTTTCTCTTGAAAAGCTGGACAAATTCAACTAAGGGCTTGGGACAAAATAACAGAATCGGAATAAAAGAATCCGGCGCATGATAGAAACGCAGGAAAAGAATCGCTGTCTTGTGCTTAATAGGGAGGATGATTAACGCTGCCGCCATTCGCATCCGTTATGATGCCGTG
>JAZDGQ010000086.1:0-6198 GCA_043806835.1 Pseudomonadota bacterium
GCACTTCTAAAAACCCCCGCTGTCATTCCGATGGAGCGAAGCGACGAGGAATCTTCTCAATGAATTCAAGGGCGAAGATCCCTCGCTATGCTCGGGATGACAATGGAAGGGAGGTTTTTAGAAGTGCCCTTAACAAAGAGATTAACATAATATTAACAGCGTTAGCTGAAAAATGCGTTGAACAGATAGCCAACGGCAAGAATGCCGCACCCGACCACGCTGAAATAAACAACGATCAACCTCAAGGACAACACCTTGCGAAGGATGATGGCTTCCGGCAGGGAAAGCGCCGTAACAGCCATCATAAAGGAAAGCACAGTTCCGAGGGCCGCCCCTTTGCCAAGCAAAGCCTCGACAACGGGAATGATCCCGGCCATGTTCGAATACATCGGTATCCCCACCAGAACCGAGGCCGGAACCGACCACCATGACTCCTTGCCCATGATCGAGGCCAGAAGATCGGCGGGCGCATAGCCGTGAATAAATGCGCCTGCGGCGATACCGGCGATCATCCATATCCAGACCTTGCCGACGATGTCCCGGACAGCCACAAGGCCTTCCTTAATGCGATCAACGACCGTCGTTTGCGCCGTGGGGAGAGTAACGTCTGCCGCACGGACGTTCCTCACCCAATCCTCAAGCCAGCCTTCAAGATGAAAACGTCCGATCACCCAGCCGGCGGCAATCGCGATGCCAAGGCCAAAGGCAAGATAGGCCAGCGTGATTTTCCACCCGACAAGACCGAACAGAAGAACTAAAGCCACCTCGTTGACCATCGGGGCGGCGATCAGGAAGGAAAAGGTGACGCCAAGCGGCACGCCCGCCGAGACAAATCCGATAAACAACGGTACGGCGGAACAGGAACAAAACGGCGTGACCACGCCCAGACAGGCGGCTGCGATATTGCCAAGCCCTTCGTTTTTTCCCGCCAGCAGCGCGCGCGTGCGCTCCGGCGAAAAGAAGCTGCGGACAATGCCCATTAAAAAAATGACCAGTGTCAGAAGCAAAAGAACCTTGGGCGTGTCGTAAAAAAAGAAGGCAAGGGCTTCATAAAGGTGTCCTGTCTGCCCGACGGGAAGCTGCGCGACAATCCACTTGGAAAAAGGGTCAAGCCAGCTGTAAAGAAACGCCCAGACGCACAGGGAGAGGATCGTTCCCCAGATCCAGAGAGCCGACGAAGGCTTGCCGGGCGGATTTTCTACAATCGGAGCCTCGGCCTGGCATTGACATTTGCACTTGGTCTCAGGAACGGACATTCACTCTCTCCAGGATTTTTGGAGGAACGGTTTGCGGTATGTCGGGGCGGCTCCGGCGGCTCCGGACAATGTCATGGATACGGTATCGCCGCCTTCCATGAAAAAACGGACGGGGATTTTCTCGTGTTCCGCCATCTCAGACAGCGTCTGCAAAGCAGGAAGCGTCAGCGTCCCGAAGCTGTCTGCGGGAATTTCGCGGCCATCGACCCCTTTCGTATAAACCCGGATACCCCGGATGGCGCGCTCCCCGAACGCGGAAACGGCGACAGCCACGGCGCTTTGCGCCGCGTTCATGCTGATAAAAGCCGCTTCCTCTATTTTGGCTCCGGCCACATATGCGCCGTTGTCCAGTTCCAGCACGAGAGCCTGCGACACCTTGCTGACATAGACGAGGGATTCAAGATCCCTGAGCCAGGCGAAAATTTCCTCTTCCGTCTGCCTCTCCTGCCGGATCAGCCTGTTTCTGACTTCATCAGAGGAAGGCGCGGGAGCGCCTGTTTCCTTTGGCGCGAGAAGTTCCGGGATATACTGACGGAACGTGAATAAATCCGGCAGGAAAGCGCCGACCGTCGTTGACGATCGACGTCCGTTCAGGGTTAGAGCGTGGATTTTCACGTCCTCCCCGGCCAGTCCGGCAATCTGCTGCCGGCACTTTCCGCAGCAGCTAATCAGGGTATCCGCCGCAGGATCGGGGTCCCCGGCATTCACGCCCTTCGGCGCGCCCATGACCCAGCCCTCGACGATCTCCGCCTGTCTGCCGAGGCCGGTCACCAGGGCAGCGATACAGCCTTCTTCCGCGTGCGTGGCGCTCCGGTTGTCGATGATCTCGACATTGACCCCGCCGAAGTAATAATCGTCAACTCCCTGAACACGGGCGCGAAAAACGGCTGCCACGGAGAAATTCGATTCCGGAGCGTAGGAATTTCCCCGCAAGCCCCTTAGCCACTGCACGATTTCTTCGTCGGAAAGCCCGCCTTTCCTGAAATTTTTCACTGATATGTCCTTAATCCTCCAGTTTTCGCGCCTCGTCCGCCAGCATGATCGGGATGCCTTCGCGTATCGGGAAAGCCAGACCGGCCTGGCGGCTGACCAGTTCCTGACGGGCATCGTCGTAAACGAGCGGAGATTTGGTGACCGGACAAACCAGAATTTCCAGCAATTTCGGATCGGCTTTTTTGGGAATAGACGGCATTTCAGGATGTCCTCATGAAAACAAGATCGCCGACAATTTGCGGCGCCCCGGCACTGTCAGGGGATGCGTGGGACCGAGAGCCTCGAAAATCTCCAACAAAAGCTTCCGCGCCTTCATTTCCTCCCAGTCCCGGTTGATCCGTATGAGTGCGATCAGCGTATCCACGCCCTTTTCCACCTGCCCTGCCGCCAGAGTACGCAGCGCGAGGTCATAGTGCGCCTGAAGATCCTTTGGCTTTTCTAAAATTTTATTTTCGAGCGTGGGAATATCTTCCAGCCCCGCCGCCTGTTCCTCCAGCGATAGAATAAACCGGAGACCCTGTAGCCGCGGGGATTTCATCTGTTCCGGCGTCATCTCCGCCAGCATCTCCCGCACGCTCGCCGCTTCACCCTGCGAGAGCAAACTCCAGCCGATCCCTCCCATCGCCTCCGCATTGGAGGCGTCCGCTTCCAGCACGCAACCGTAACGCTCCATAGCCTCGTTGAGGGAACCTTTCTGAAAGAACTGATCCCCCTCCTCCATGAGTTTCCTGACCTGTCCGGCGGTTTGCAACTTTACTGCCTCATCCGGAGAAGCAGCAGCAGCCGCCAGTTTTGCCAGCTTATCGACGAAGATGCGAAGATCGGCTTCCGTCCGCACTCCCGCAAATCCATCCACGGGCTTTCCCTGATGAAAAGCATAAACGGCTGGTACGGACTGGATGTGCATCATCTGCGCCAGTTCCCGATTTCTGTCGATATCCACTCTGACCATTGCCACCGTGCCGCCGGTTTCGCCCACCCCTTTTTCAAACACCGGCATCATCTGTTTGCACGGTGCGCTTCGCGTTGACCAGAAACAGACGACTACGGGTCTGGACATCGACTCCGCAAGGACATCCTGCTCGAACTTCAGTTCATCTGTGTCCTTGATAAAGGGTCGGGAAGCCGCCCCGGATTGCATGTCAATCATTCCTCGTATCCTCAATCTGCAACAAAAACAAAAACCGCCCGCATCATACCGCAACCCTGAGAAAAATACAGAATTTTGACCTTATACATAATTTTAAAAAGGTGAGGCATGATTGTTCAAAACGGCATCGTGATTTTATCGGCGGAGCCAAGCGCCCAGAGCACGATGAGCATGATGCTGTTGAGGCTGAGATAGCACTTCAGCACGATGTTTTTTTCCCGGAAGACGGCGACGGCGATCAGCGCCACGGCGGCGATGACGAACGGCGTCAGGAGACTGTAACCGAGGTGCTTGAAAAACCGGTTGAGGCTTTCCGCGATGACGAACAGCATGACGATGGAGATCGCGCCGATGAAGGCGGGGATCGTCAGTTTTCCAACGGCGCGGCGGTAGGGCTCGATAAGGACGACGATGATGAAATCAAGCACAGCCCACAGCAAAATGGCGTAAGCGATCAGATAGGGGGAGGGCAGCGGCGCTCGATTCTCCGTCAGGAAGTATCCCGTCAGCGCGGCGGGCGCCAGGACGAGAAGGCTGACGAGAAATGATTTGAAGGACGCGATTCCTGAAGGGGGTTTTCGCTCAGAAGGTCCGCATGCTTTGTGTCCCGTCGTCATGGAATCACGCCCTGTCTTGTTGCTGAACACAGTTTCATTCTAGCGCAACAGGATAAACAAATGGATAAAAAACAAGACGAATTCAGGCGTATTCAGTAAAATTTTTAGACGAATTTTGCGTGAATTTCCACGCCCTCCGCCTCCGTAGGCGCGCTCCGGATCAGCTCATACAGCGCAACCGCCGCTGCGTTCGAGACGTTGAGGCTGGAAATCCGACCCTGCGTCTGCAACTTCACCAGCTCGTCGCAGTTTTCGGCGACGAGGCGGCGCAGGCCGGCTCCTTCCGCGCCGAGCACCAGCGCGGTCCTGCCCGTCAGGTTCAGCTTCGAGAGGGGCTGCTTTCCTTTTTCATCAAGTCCGATGCAGAAAAATCCGGCTTCCTTGAGTTGTTCCAAGACGCGGCTCAGGTTCACCTCGCGCAGCAGGGGGACATGCTCCACGGCTCCCGAGGCGGCTTTCGCCAGCGTGCCGGTGATTTCCGGTGCGTGTATCTTTTGCATCACGACCGCCACGGCGCCGAAAGCGGCTGCGGAGCGCAGGATTGCACCGATGTTATGCGGATCGGTCACCTGATCGAGCACCAGAATTCTGGCGTCGCCCGGCACCGTTACCAGAAAGTCCACGAGAAGCGTTTCTTCGAGCGGCTGGCAGTCGAGCAGAATATCCTGATGCACGGCGTCGCGGGGGAGGAGGCGGTCGATATCCTCTTTCTCCACGGTGATGACTTCCGGCAGGCGGATGCCCTTGGTTTGCGCTTCCTGCCATGCTTCCTGAAGGAACTCATAGCTCTTTTGCGTGCAGAGGAGGCGCTGCAGAATCCGTTTCGGATTCAGAATGGCCTGCGACACCGCATGAATGCCGTAGAGATAAGCCGAGGACGGCGCGCCGTAGGACGGACGGTCGGATTTCAGCTTCAGACGTGCTTCGGCACTGATCGGAGGGCGGCTCCCGCCGAACCCTTTTCCGGAAGGATGTTCGCCATAACGCTCATAGCTTTTCTGCGGGCGGTCGTAACTCTTTTCTTTGTGGAAGGGTTTTTTATCACCGAAAGGTTTCTTATCGCCGAAATTTTTGCGGTTTCCGCCACCGGATTCGCGTTTTTTGTAGGGGTTATCGCTTCTTTCGCCGCCGGGAGCGCCGAATTCTCTCTTTTTATAAGGTTTGTCGCTTCTTTCACTGCTATGGCCGCTGAATTCCCGTTTTTTATAAGGTTTATCGCCACCGCCGAACTCTCGCTTTTTATAGGGCCTTTCGCCGCCGCGATCCCCGCTGAATTCACGCTTTTTATAGGGTTTGTCGCCCCCTTCGCCGCCGTGGTCACGGCGGGGCGGGCGGGAATCGCGGTCATACGCGCGCGGAGGCCTGTCGCCCCCGTGACCTTCACGTTTTTCGCCAAAGCCTTGTTTTGCAGGGCGGTTCCGGTCAGGACCCCTGCCGCCAAATTTTTGCCCGCCGGATCTTGGTTTGGACTGGAAGTCTTTTTCTTTTTGTGACATATATCTCATTCTTTCGTTGACAGTTCGGGGCAATTTACCCTAATTTTTTTTCGAAAGATAGTTTCTTTTTGTGGAGGGGTGGCCGAGTGGTCAATGGCAGCAGACTGTAAATCTGCCCTCTTACGAGTTCGAAGGTTCAAATCCTTCCCCCTCCACCATTTACTTGATTATTTGCTTTATATTTCAATTACTTAGTATTTTGCACTGGTGTCTATCCCACAAACCGTCCCACAAATGAAAGCTGGATAGAGGCGTACAGTGGCGCATGTCTGCGGTCATAGCTTCCCATCCGACACGGCCATGCTATGATCGATATGCGCCGGCAGTGCCATTGTGAACGGTCATAGCTTCCCATCCGCCACGGCCATGCTATGATGCCGACCGCCCCGATGCTCACATATCCGGGTCATAGCTTCCCATCCGACACGGCCATGCTATGATGAATTCTCCTCAACATGGTATCCTCCGAAGGTCATAGCTTCCCATCCGACACGGCCATGCTATGATTGACGGATCAGGAGATCAGCAAAGAGTATGGTCATAGCTAGAGCTGGTCCCATAAATTCGGACAGTAGGTTAAGCTACGATCTATGACCAAAGGAGGGTCATGGATTATGAAAGGCACGAGAGGAACGAGGAAGAATTACCCTGCGAAGTTCAAGGCGCAGGTGGCGCTGGCGGCGCTG
>JAZDGQ010000087.1:0-18597 GCA_043806835.1 Pseudomonadota bacterium
GCCAGCGAACAAAAGCGCGACGACGTGGCCGCCGCCAGGTCGGCGTGGCGCAGCATGCAGCCGCATCTTGATCCGGCACACCTCGTCTTCATCGATGAAACATGGGCTTCCACCGCGATGACACGGCGCTATGGCCGCGCGCCCGTGGGCGAACGTCTTATCGGTTATGCGCCGAACGGTCATTGGAAAACAACCACCTTTATCGCAGCACTACGATGTGATGCTTTGACGGCCCCTGCCGTCTTCGACGGGCCAATCGATGGTGAAAGCTTTCTTGCTTACGTCGAACAGGTGCTTGTCCCAACCCTGAGAGCCGGGGACATCGTCGTCATGGATAACCTTGCCGCCCATAAAAGCGAAGCGGTGCGCCTTGCCATTGAAGCGGTGGGGGCAACGCGGCTGCTCCTGCCTTCCTATAGCCCGGACTTTAATCCCATCGAGCAGGCCTTCTCAAAACTCAAAAACTGGCTCCGCAAACAAGCCAGACGCTCCATCCACGCACTTTGGAGCTGCTTTGCGGATTCCTTGCAGCTCTTTCCACCACTTGAGTGTCTCAACTACTTTACCAATTCAGGATACCATCAGCCTTCGCGGGAAACGCTCTAATCCTTCATGAACTTTATGGACGGACTCTTAGGAGTGAATTTTAACCAATTGCAACTTACAATTGCATGTGCCATTATTCCGGAGAGGGAGGATCGTCATGAGAAAAAGTCACGCCGTCCTGTGTGCTTCCGCATTTTTATTGCTGGCTTTTTCCGACGCGCTGGCCTCGCCACGGCAGGAAATCCTCAAAGGGCCCCTGACGGGTGTTGTGCTGAACGTGCTCGACGGCGACACCGTCAGCGTCAGGATACATGTCTGGATCGGGCAGAACGTCGAAACGAACCTGCGCATCGACGGCATCGATGCGCCGGAAATGAAAGGCAAATGTGAAAAAGAGCGTGCGCTGGCCGAGGCGGCGCGTCTGGAACTGGCCTCCCTTCTCAACGACAACCTGATCCGGATTTATGACGTCCGTCTGGAAAAATACGCCGGACGGGTTCTGGCGCAGGCGCAGACCACCGGCGGCATCGACATCCGCCGACACATGCTCGAAAAGGGTCTCGTACGTCCCTACCACGGCGAAAAGCGCCAGCCCTGGTGCTCCAAAGCCTGATAATCTGTAAAAAACGCCTTTCAGTTGCCTTGGCGGATTCATGCGACTATTCTTGAAGGCTTGGGGAGGTCGCAAGGGTATGCGCCATGAAGTCACGCCGGAGGATAAGTACGCCGAAAAGTCAGGCCGTATCTACCTGAACGGGCTGCAGGCGCTTGTGCGCATTCCGATCATGCAGCGGCAACTGGACGCCGGACGCAAAATCAGGACGGCCGCTTTTATTTCCGGATATCATGGCGCACCGCTCGGCAGATACGACATGACGCTCAAAGCGGCTCAAAAGTATCTGGAACAGCACGACATCCGGTTCGTTCCCGGCGTGAACGAGGCCCTGAGCGCCGCCGCCGTGGAAGGCACCCAGCAATTGAGCCTTGGCCCCGGCCCCCAGTACGAGGGCATTGTCGGCATATGGTATGGCAACGGCTCCGGCCTCCCCGTCGGGGCGATGAAAGCCGCCAATGCGGCGGGAACGTCCAGACACGGCGGCGTGCTTGCGTTCGCAGGGGAGGATCACGCCGGAGACGCAGACGCCCTTCCGCACCAGTCTGAGCACGCCTTCGTCCATTGCATGATCCCCGTCCTGCATCCGGCAGGGATCGAGGATGCGCTGGACCTCGGCCTGCACGGGATCGCGATGTCGCGCTATTCCGGCTGCTGGACCGGTTTCAAGGTCACCGGCGACCTTGCGGACGGATCCGCCTCCGTATCCACGGATCCTTTCAGACTTCAGTTCAGGACGCCAGCCGATTTCAACATGCCGCCGAACGGCCTCAACATCCGCCGGCATGACCCTCCCGCCGCGCAGGAAGAGAGACTCGTGAGTCTGAAGCTTCCCGCCGCGCGCGCCTATGCCCGCGCCAACGGACTTGACAAATACATCATCAATCCGGAGCAAAAACGCCTCGGCATCGTCACGACCGGCAGGGGCTTCGGTGACACGATGCAGGCGCTGGAAGATCTCGGCATCACGAAGCGGCGCGCCGAAGAAATGGGAATCGCCCTTTACAAGGTGGCGCTTGTCTGGCCGCTCGAGGACCACGGCATCCGCAGGCTCGCGGAGCAGGTGGAGGAAATCCTGGTCATCGAGGAAAAGCGCGGCCTGATCGAGGAACAGATCAAGCGCATCCTCTTCAACATGCCTGCCGGAAAACGCCCGCGCGTCATCGGAAAAACAGACGAGCAGGGCGCACGGCTGCTGTCGGAAACAACCGAACTGTCCTCCGCCCGCGTCGCCGACGCCCTCGTCAGAAGACTGAAGCTCCTGATGGACGTCCGTCCCTTCGAGGAGCGCATGACGGTTCTCCGCAGGGGCCTGGAGCTGAAAAGCAAGCCCTCCCCGGTCGGGCGGATACCGTACACCTGCGCCGGATGCCCGCACAACACCTCGACCAGGGTGCCGGACGGCAGCCGTGCGCTGGCCGGCGTCGGTTGCCATTCCATGGCGAAGGGGATGGACAGGAAAACCGCGCCGCCCGCCCCGATGGGCTGCGAGGGCGCTTCGTGGATCGGGCAGTCCCCCTTCACTTCCGAAAAACACATATTCGCCAACCTCGGGGACGCCTCCTATTTCCACTCAGGGGTGCTGGCCATACGCGCGGCAGTCGCGGCTCATGTCAACATCACCTACAAAATCCTTTATAACGACGCCGCCGCCCTGAC
Organism: Pseudomonadota bacterium; assembly: GCA_043806835.1. Classification (GTDB taxonomy): domain Bacteria; phylum Pseudomonadota; class Alphaproteobacteria; order Micavibrionales; family UBA2020; genus PALSA-926. Next base: position 2,819 of record JAZDGQ010000087.1, read on the forward strand.
CGGCGGCCAGCCTGTGGAGGGGCCGATCAGCGTCGGACTCATCGCGCAGCAGGTCTTTGCCGAAGGCGTGAAAACGATCCATATCGTCTCCGACGAACCGTGGAAATACGGTAGCTCGGAGAATTTTCCCGTCGGGACGCAGGTTCATCACCGCGACAAGCTTGACGAAATTCAGCACGATCTGCGCAAGGTTCCCGGTATCTCCGTTCTCATCTACGACCAGCCCTGCGCCGCCGAAAACCGCCGCCGCCGCAAGCGCGGACTGATGCCCGATCCCGCACGGAGAATCTTCATCAACGAGCGCGTCTGCGATGGCTGCGGCGACTGCGGGGAGAAATCCAACTGCCTCGCCATCGTGCCGGTCGACACCGAATTCGGGCGCAAAAGGCAGATCGACCAGTCCGTCTGCAACAAGGATTATGCCTGCATGACGGTCTCCTGTCCCGCCTTCGTCAGCGTCATCGGCGGCGGCCCCAAAAAGCCGGGGACGGCCAGCGCCAGCGAAAGCATCGGGGATTTTTTCAAGGCCATGCCCGAACCAGCCCCGAGCGACCTGAGTAGGCCGGAAGCGATTCTGGTGACGGGCATCGGCGGCGCGGGCGTCGTCACGACCGGCGGCATTCTCGCCCTGGCCGCGCATCTCGAGGACAAGGGCTGCATGACGGTGAACCAGACCGGTTTTGCACAGAAGGGAGGCAGCGTCACCGGCCATATCCGCATCGCCCTGACGCCCGCCGGAATCAACGCCGCCCGCATCGGCGTTGCCGGGGCGACGGTCATTCTCGGCGGCGACCTGCTTGTGACCGCCGAAGGGGATATGCTCTCCAAAATCCGCCAGGGCGAAACCAGGATCGTCCTGAACACCTGCGAGACGCAGACCGGCGAATTCATCCGGAATCCGGATCTGAAAATCCCCGCCGGGCAGATCATCGCCGCCATCGGAGGACTCTGCGGCGAGAACAACCTTTTCACGCTGGACGCGCCCCGTCTCGCCACCGCGCTTCTGGGGGATTCCATGGCGGCCAATACGATCATGCTCGGGTTCGCCTGGCAGAAAGGACTGATCCCCGTCTCTCAGGAATCCCTCCTGCGCGCCATCGAACTCAACGGCGTCGATGTCGTCATGAACCAGCAGGCTTTCCTCTGGGGACGCCGCTTCGCCTTCGATCCCGACAGGGTGCTGGATCTCGCCTCGCCTCCCGAATCCTCCGTGAAACCAGGCCGTCATCGCGAACTCTCCGGAACGGTCGATGAGGTCATCGAGCGGCGCATGGACGCGCTTTCGGCCTATCAGAGCATTTTCTACGCCAAAAAATACAGGATTCTGGTCGACGCCGTGCGCGCCGCCGACGAGCGACTGACCGGAAAGCCCGGGAGGCTTACGGAGGCCGTCGCCCGTTATTATTACAAGCTGATGGCCTACAAGGACGAATATGAAGTTGCGCGCCTCTATACGGACGGACAGTTCCTGTCGCAGGTCCGGCAGGCGTTCGACGGCAAATTCAAAATCAGGCTCAATCTGGCGCCGCCGCTGTTCGCCAAGCGCGACCCCATCACCGGCGCCCTGAAGAAAAAGGAATACGGAACCCTGATGATGAACGCTCTCAGGATCCTGGCGAAATTCAAGATCCTGCGCGGAACCCCGGCGGACATCTTCGATTACGCCGCCGAGCGCCGCATGGAGCGCCAGCTTATCAAGGATTACAAACGGACGGTCGAGGGGCTGCTGCCCGGCCTCACCGCCGCGAACTACGACGCCGTCGTCGAGGTCGCCTCCATCCCGGAACGCATCCGCGGCTACGGCCCCGTGAAAACGAAAACCCTGCGGGAGGCGAAGGAAAAAGAAGCGGCTCTGCTCGAAAACCTCGCTCCGGCGGAGGGGGAGAAAAGAGAGTGGCGTCGCGGAGACGGGAGAACGGGGTTTGATGGAAAGCAAGATCCGTTTGACAGGGATGATTGAATTTCCCATTAATATGTCAACAATAAAACTGCGCCCCTTCGCTCCGACACGAGGAATTGTATAAAAAATCAGTATTTTTCAATGATTTGAAAAATACTGCACAAACCTGCAAAAAAGTGTATTTTTAAGGACATTTCCAATCACAGAGGCGCCATGAAAAAGTTGCTGCTGTCACTTGCCGTTGGGATCTCCCTGCTGTCGACTCCCGCGCCCGCTTTTTCCGCCACGCAGGAAGGCATCGTTGCGATCGTCAACGACGCCGTGATTACGATGACGGACATCCGAGATCGGACCGAGCTTTATCTGTCCGGTTCCCGTGAAAGCATCCCTCCGGCGCAGCGTAAAAAAATGGAGCAGCAGATTCTCAACCGGCTGATCGACGAGGCTCTGCAGCTTCAGGAGGCGAAGAAACTCGGCATCACCGTCGGGGAAGACGATGTGACCGCCGGATTCGCCGATCTCTCGCGTCAGAACGGCATCTCGCCGCCGGAATTCAGGAAACGCCTGTCCGCCGCCGGCGTACGCATCGATTCCCTTTATGCCCAGATCAGGGCGGATGTCGCGTGGGGGCAGGTCGTCCGGAAAAAGCTGCGCCCGCAGGTGAACATCAGCGAAAGCGAAATCGACCTGGCCCTGAGCCAGATCGCCCGAGGTTCCGGAAAAACCCTGTATCACGTCGCGGAAATTTTCCTGTCCGTCACGGACCCTGCAAAGGAAAAGGATGCCCGCAGCGAAGCGGACAAGTTGGTGACCCAGCTTATGAAAGGAGCCTCCTTTAATGATATGGCACGTGAATTTTCGCAAGCTCCGGGCGCCTCGGGCGGAGGCGACCTGGGCTGGGTGCAGGAAGGCCAGATGGGCCCGGAACTCGACAAGGCGCTCGGGAAAATGAAACCCAACCAGATCAGTCCCCCGATCCGGTCCGCCAAGGGGTATCACATCCTGTTCCTCCGGGAACTGCGGCGGAACGCCGACGCGCTCCCCGACCCGGATGCCGGAGCGGCGGCGCGGAAATCAGGCCACGGCAAAAACGACGAGGCCTCCCGCGAGCAGCTCGCCACGAAGCTCGGCATACAGCGCCTCGGCCAGATGGCGGAGCGCTACCTCCGCGACCTCCGCGCCTCGGCTTTTATCGACAGGAGGATGTAATACCGTCATCCCCCCTCCCTCCCCTCCGCGACATTATCAGCCGCTATGATCTCGCGGCGAAAAAATCTCTGGGGCAGAATTTCCTGCTTGACCTGAACCTGACCGCCAAAATAGTCCGCGCCGCCGGAAATCTCTCCGGCAAAAATGTCATTGAAATCGGCCCCGGCCCCGGCGGGCTGACGCGGGCGCTGCTGAAAACGGAAGCTCCCTGCATCTATGCTGTGGAACGGGATGACCGGTGCATCCTCGCCTTGCAGGATCTCGTCCGCGCCCATCCCGGCAGGCTGGTTATCGAAGCGGCGGACGCCATGAAGCTCGACGTGACGGCCCTGTGCCCCGCCCCCCGCGTCCTTATAGCGAACCTGCCCTATAATATCGCCACCCCGCTGCTGATCGGCTGGCTGAAGAAAATCACGGAATTCGACAGCCTCACGCTCATGTTCCAGCGCGAGGTCGCCGACCGCCTGACCGCCGCGCCGCGTACGAAGGAATACGGGCGGCTCTCGATCATCACGCAATGGCTCGCCATGGCGGAGAAGAAATTCGACATCCCGCCCTCCGCCTTCACGCCGCAGCCGAAAGTCACGTCGACCGTCGTGCATCTCGTCCCGCGCCGCGACCGAAAAGACGGAGTCGGGTTCGCGCTGATGGAAAAAGTCACCGCCTCCGCCTTCGGGCAGCGCCGCAAGATGCTCCGGCAGAGCCTGAAAACGCTCTGCGCCGACACGGAAAAACTTCTCGCCGCCGCCGCCATCGCGCCCACCGCCCGCGCCGAGGAAATCGACGTCGCCGGATTCATACGGCTGGCGGAGGCGTATCAGGATACCTTGATTTCATGAAGTCTGACGGACTTCCATATCCCCCGTAAGATGTCAATAACCGGATTTCAATGGCTTATATCGATCTCTGCATGTAAAACATGCGTTGACGGAAACCTCCGGGGATTTTATGCTGATCCCATTGTCAAAACGGGCAACCGAAGCAAACAGGATTCCGACATGAAGTCTTCTCTTAAATCAGCTCTGGATAATCTCGAGAAGTCTTTGGGGCGTCTTGAGACCACGGTCGAAAAACGCTTCATCTCCATCAAAAAGCAAAAGGAAGAACCGCAGCTGGATCTGAGCGCGCGCAACGAGCGTGAGGTCACCCGCAAGATCGCGACAAGGCTTGACCAGACGATCAACCGTCTCGAAAGGCTGTTAACCGAGGAGAAAAGCTGTGGCTGAGGTGACGATTTACATCAACGGGCGATCCTACGATATCGCCTGCGACAACGGACAGGAAGGCCGCGTGGTCGATCTGGCGGCTTATATCGACCAGAAACTTCAGCAGATCTCGCGTTCGGGAGCCTCCTACAACGACGCGCATCTGGTGGTGCTGACGACACTGGTTCTTGCGGACGAACTGTTCGACCTGCGGGAGCAGGCCGGAAGCTCCTCCCCACGCGCCTCCCGCGCGGCAACGGCTCCTGCCGCTGCCGACAAGGAAGAAGATGAGGCTGTTTTGCGTGTCATCGACCAATTGACCAAGCGCATCGACGGCATCGCCACCCGTGTGCAGGCGTCATAATTTCTCCTTGCTGTCATTCTGAGGGGGTGAAGCCCCCGAAGAATCTCCTCTGTTTTCAATGGCCATTAGATTCTTTGCTGCACGCAGAACTCATGAAATTCATGAGTTTTGACCCCACCGTGTATTTTATGTAAATAGTCAACAAAGCCCTGCAAGCAAAGGCAAAAACATGCGACTAAAAAGCCTTTGATAGATTGACAAACTGGTGCTGTAGGATCATTCATTAGTAACTGCTTTTTTATTTGACGAGCGCAAAAAAAGAAAAGGTAACCGGCATGTTGACAGTTGGTCAAAAATTCCCGGAGTTTAAACTCACGGGCGTTGTTTCCTCAGATCAGGACGGTGCTTTTAAGGAGATCACGAACGCGAGTTATAAAGGGAAGTGGCTGGTCGTTTTCGCATGGCCGAAAGACTTCACTTTCGTCTGCCCGACGGAGATTTCCACTTTTGGAAAGATGAACAAGGAGTTCGAGAGCCGCAACGCGCAGGTGCTCGGGATGAGCGTGGATTCGGACTACGTGCACCTTGCCTGGCGACAGAACCACAGGGATCTCGCCAATCTACCTTTCCCGATGCTGTCGGACATCAAGCGCGAATTGTCCCTCGCCCTCGGGATACTGCATGAGCGCGCGGGCGTGTGCCTTCGCGCGACTTTCATCGTGGACCCGGACGGCGTGATCCGCCACGCTTCCGTCAACGACCTGAAGGTAGGCCGCAACGTGCAGGAAATCCTGCGTAATCTGGACGCGCTGCAGACGGATGAACTGATAGGATGCGGCTGGAGCAAAGGCGACGCGCCGTTGAAGGCGGCATAAAAAGCACCCATCACAGATGGCAAAGGAAAATATCATGGCATCATCATCTCATCAGAAAAAACGCACAGTTCAGGACGTCAAGGAAAAAAACATGAGCGCGGACAGGAAATCCATCCCCGTTTTCTCATGGGACGAGCGGTTGAAACAGGTGCTGACCGCCGCTTACGGCGACAGCAAGGGGAGGGAACTGGCCTGTGCTTACGGCAACGCCTTTTCCGTCTCTTATCACGAATCGGTCGACATCGAAAATACGGTGCATGACGTGCGCCACCTGGAAGCCCTGCTTCACAGCGATGACAGCATCCATGTGGATTTCTACCGGCTGCACGATGCTCCGGCGGGGGAGGTGCGGCTCAAGATCTATCACAAGGACAGCCCCGTTCCGCTGTCGGATATCCTGCCGGTGCTGGAGAACATGGGGCTCAGATGCCTCTTCGGAATGCCCTACGAGGCGCGTCCGCAGGGAAGCGACCGGGGGATATGGATGCATGATTTCACCCTGCAGGGGGCGGAAGGCATCAAAATCGACGTCGTCCGGAAGAATCTCGAGGAAACCTTCCTGCAGGTCTGGCATGGCCGGGCCGAAAACGACGGGATCAACCAGCTTGTCCTGCGCGCCGACCTGACGTGCCGGGAAGCGACGATCCTCCGCACATATAGCGGGTTCATGCGGCAGGCGAAATTCCCGTTCAGCCGCACGTATGTCGAGCAGGTGCTCGGCATGTACCCGCAGATCGCGCGGGAGCTCGTCGGCCTGTTCAGGGACATGCACGACCCGAAGCTGAAAACCCCGGCGGAGCAGCGCGGCAAGGCGGGCAGCGCGAAAATAGCGGAAATGCTCCAGGCCGTCCAGAAGATGGATCATGACCGCATCCTGCGGAACTTCAAGACGCTGATCGAGAAGACGCTCCGCACCAGTTTCTTCCAGACGGACGAGAACGGGCAGCCGAAGTCGTATCTGGCGGTCAAGCTGGACAGCAAGAACATCCCCGGCCTCCCCCTGCCGCGTCCTCATGTCGAGGTTTTCGTCTATTCCACGCGCACCGAGGCCATCCATCTGCGCGGGGGGGAAATCGCGCGGGGGGGGATACGCTGGTCCGACCGCCACGACGATTTCCGCACCGAAGTCCTGGGGCTGATGAAATCCCAGATGGTGAAGAACACCGTGATCGTGCCGGTGGGCGCGAAGGGCGGGTTCGTCGTCAAGCAGCCGCCGAAGACGGGCGGCCGCGAGGCGTACCAGCAGGAAGGCATCGAGTGCTACAAGATTCTCGTGCAGGCGCTTCTGGACATCACCGACAACAACGTCAAGGGCAAGGTCGTCCGTCCGAAGGACGTGGTGTGCCACGACGGCATCGATCCCTATCTCGTGGTGGCGGCGGACAAGGGGACGGCGACGTTCTCCAACATCGCCAACAGCCTTTCCCTCAAAGCCGGCTTCTGGCTGCAGGACGCTTTCGCGTCGGGCGGCTCGACCGGATACGATCACAAGGAAGTCGGCATCACCGCCCGCGGCGGCTGGGAGTCCGTCAAACGCCACTTCCGCGAAATGGGCAGGGACATCCAGAAAGAGCCTTTCACGGCGGCGGGCGTGGGCGACATGGCCGGCGACGTGTTCGGAAACGCCATGCAGCTGTCGAAGAAAATACAGTTGCTGGGGGCTTTCAACCACGTGCATATTTTCTGCGACCCGGCTCCGGACATCGAGAAGAGCTTCGCCGAGCGGGAACGCCTTTTCAAGGCGAAGGGTGGATGGGACGCTTACGACAAGACGAAACTGTCCCCTGGCGGGATGGTCTATGAAAGGTCGGCCAAGTTCCTCAAGCTGACGCCGCAAATCAAGAAAGGCTTCGGCCTCGCCGGCGATCAGGTGACTCCGGACGACCTGATGAACGCGATCCTGAAGGCGGACGTCGATCTGATGTGGCTCGGCGGCATCGGCACGTTCGTGAAGAGTTCCAGGCAGAGCCATGCCGACGTCGATGACAAGAGCAACGACGCGATCCGCGTCGATGCCGGCGAAATCAGGGCGAAAGTGATCGGCGAGGGCGCCAATCTCGGCCTGACCCAGCTTGCCCGCGTTGAATATGCGCGCTGCGGAGGGCGGATCAATACCGACTTCATCGACAACTCCGGCGGCGTCGATTGCTCGGATCACGAGGTGAACATCAAGATTCTCTTCACCGACGTCATGGCCAAGGGCTTGCTGACCCTCCCTCAGAGGAACAAGCTGATGAAGCAGATGACGGACGATGTGGCGGCGCTGGTTCTGCGGGACAATTACCAGCAGAGCCAGTCCCTCAGCTTTTTGCTTTTCAGGGCAAGGGAGCAGCTGGGCCTGCATGCCGACTTCATCCGCGATCTTGAGAAATCGGGGATCACCAGCCGCCGGCTGGAAGGTCTTCCGGACGATGAAACGCTGGCGCGGCTGATGCGGGACGGGAAGGGGCTGACGCGGCCCGAGCTTTCCGTGCTTCTGGCCTACGCCAAAATGACCCTGTTCACGAGTCTCATGAAGTCGGATCTCCCGGACGATCCCGCCATGGAGGGGCTGCTGTTCGATTACTTCCCGAAGGCGCTGCACAAATACGACGCCGAGATCAGGAATCACAAGCTGAAGCGGGGCATCATCGCCACACAGATCGTGAATATCATGGTCAACCGCATGGGGCCGGTGTTCGTGCGGTCACGCATGCACAAGACCGGCGCCTCCGTCGAAGAAGTGGTCCGGGCATTCATGATCGCGACGGAGGCGTTCCGCGTGCGGGACGTCTGGAAGAGGATCGAGGACCTCGACAACAAGGCGCCCCATTCGGTGCAGATGACGGCGCTGTATGAAACTTCTCAGGTCATCAAGCGGGCGGTCACCTGGTTCCTGCGCTTCGGCGGAGGGCATCTGAAGGTCGATGAGGAAATCGCCGTCTTCAGGCAGGGGATCGATCTTCTGAAGGAAGGGTTGGAACAGGCTGTCCCCGAAGGCATAGGCAAGATGCTCCGGAAGAACGGGATGAAATTCTCCGAAAAAGGAATGCCGGAGAAAATCGCCGAAGAGGTGGCGGCGATGATCCTGCTGTCCTCTGCGAACGACATCATCGCCATTTCCCGCAAGACGAAGGGTGATGTCAAGTCGATTGCATCCGCCTATTTCGAGACCGGCGAGAAGCTCAGTTTCGACTGGCTGCGGCAGCAGGTTTCTCAGATCGTCCCGGAGAACGACTGGCAGGCGCGTGTCATCAGCGGGCTGACGGACGATTTCTACATCCAGCAGGCGGTTCTGACGTCGGCGATTTTGCAGGCGGTCAAAAAACCAGCGCAGAAGGGCGCGGAGGGGCGGATGAAGCTCGTCAACGAGTGGTTCGACGGGCATCAGGAGATGGTCGGCAAGATCGCGCAATTGGTTTCCGACCTGAGTCTGGAGCAGAAGACCGGCCTTGAAATGCTGATGCTGGCAAGCCAGAGGATCGGTCAGATGGTGTATCAGGTGAAGTGAATTCAGAAGCCGGAAACCGGAAACCGGAAATCAGAATGGTTTTCAGATTTTCTGGTTTTCAGACTTCAGATTTCTGATTTCTGGCTTCAGGCGGCCAGCATCAACAGCACCAGCCAGCCATAGGCCTGATTGGACTTGAAGACCCTGAGGCAGGATTCCGGGTCGTCCATGTCCCACGTTTTCATCTGCCAGACGACCTGCAGTGCCGGTAGTGCCGTCAGCAGGGGCGTCAGCAGACTGCCCGCTACGGCGTATTTCGCCATCATCAGGAAAAACAGTGACAGGCCGTAGAAAACAGGCACATAAAACCGGCTTTTTCTCCCGAACAGCCGGGCGGTGGATTTGATGCCGACGAGGACGTCGTCCTCCTTGTCCTGATGGGCGTAGATGGTATCATAGCCGAGCGTCCAGAATATCCCGCCGATGTAGAGCAGCAGGCATTCCCATGACAGCCCTTCGGTCATTGCTGCCCAGCCCATCAGGGCGCCCCAGTTGAAGGCGAATCCCAGAAAGAGTTGCGGCCACCACGTCAGCTTTTTCATTTTCGGGTAGGCGACGACCAGAAACAGCGAGAGAACCCCCAGAATAATCGTGATGCGGGGCAGCATAAGCAGAATCATCAGGCTCAGGGCAAGCAGGACGGCCAGAAACCGCAGCGCGTGCGCGGGGCTGATCTCTCCGGAAGCGAGGGGGCGTGTTTTGGTTCTTTCGACGCTGGCGTCCAGCTTGCGGTCACACAGGTCGTTGACGATGCACCCTGCCGGACGCATCAAAAAGGCTCCCGCCGCGAACAGAACCATGTTTTTCAATGTCTCCGGCGATAAATTCGTCATTCCGCCGCCGGACAGCACGATTCCCCACCAGCATGGAAACAGCAGGAGCCAGATGCCGATAGGGCGGTCGAGACGCGACAGCTTGATATAGGGATGCCAGTTCTCCGGAACCTTTCTGAAAATAATTTGCGTGAGATTGATGTCCGAGGGCATTGTTTTATTTTATCCTGTCCTGTTATGGAGTAATCTTGCGTGCGATCATAAACCTCCGATGGAAAATCTCAAGGCTGTCATAATTTTGGAAGCGGAAAAATATAAGAAACTTGTCCGGTTATACATTCCAGATGCGGATTTTGCCCATGGGGAAAAGTGCCGTATATCAGAGGGACAAGCGCATTATCTGAGAAGCGTTATGAGGAAAACGCCCGGCGACGCGCTGCGCGTGTTCAACGGCCGGGACGGAGACTGGCTGGCGACGATCTCGGAACTGAATAAAAAGAATGCGTTGCTTGAGATGGATCACAAACTGCTTGAACAAGAACGGAGTCCGGATATCTGGGTTCTGGCTTCTCCCGTAAAAAAGGAAGCCTTTGACCTGATGATCGAAAAGTCCTGCGAGCTGGGGGCAGCAAGGTTTACCCCCGTTGTCTGCGAGCATACCGTCGTGCATAAGATCAATCAGGAGCGGTTACAGGCGATTGCCATTGAAGCGGCAGAGCAGTCGGAAAGATTCGACGTCATGTCCGTCGATCCGCTCATGGATTTGAAAAAATGTCTGGTTTCAACATGTTGTGATAGAAACATAATCTTTTGCATTGAGAGAGCGCGGGCGGCTTCTCTTTCTGAAACAGCCCGGGAACTGGCGGGGAGGCCTCTGGTTCTCCTGATCGGGCCGGAAGGGGGCTTTTCTTCCCGGGAAATTGAGTTTATTCGGGGTTTAAAATATGTAAACGCCGTGACTCTGGGTCCCCGCATCCTGAAATCGGAGACGGCGCTTATCGCGGCTTTGTCGGGTGTTCAGCTTTTAATCCCACCCTGGAACCCGGTAAGTGGTGAGGACTGACCCTGTGGCGAGGCCCGCCAGAATTGCAACCGGCACAGACAGCGGAGCGGAAATGCCCGCAGCAGTCAGGATTGCAGCCGTAGCAACAGTCACTGCGGCGCCGGTGAGGGCTTTTTTATTAAATATTGCGCACAACAGGCCTTTCTCGCGAACCTTATCGGAAAATTTCTCGAAGACATCTTTATCCGGCCCGTCGCTTAATTCCATAATTGTAAGGCCTCTTGCATTCTGGTGCTGTTTTTTAGTGCTATGTTAATTAGCTAGCAGACTTTTGAATAATCTGTCAAGCGGACAAATTTCAGAAATTCAAAAAAATCAAGAATCCGCTTGATTTTCTTAACATATTGGCATTCACTGTACCGTCCGAAATCCCAGCACCCCTGGAGGCTGGATGAGGACGTTTAACCGTTATTCAAAGGATTGAAAAATGACAAGCAAAAAGACAGCACTCACGGCGTCAGCGCGTGCGAAGGCCGGTAAGGGGGCCGCCCGCGCAATCCGTCGTACGGGGCAGGTACCCGGCGTAATCTACGGCGACAATATGGAGCCGGCACTTATTTCCCTCGTTGAAAAGGATATTGCGAAAGCCACCGAAAAGCAGTCCTTTTTCAGCAATCTGTGCGACCTCGACGTCGCGGGTCAGAAATTCCTGGTTCTGCCGCGGGACGTCCAACTCGATCCGGTGAACGACCGCCCGATTCATGCCGACTTCCTGCGCGTCACGGACAAGACCGTCATCCGCGTCGGCGTTCCGGTTCATGTCAAGAACCAGAAGGACTGCCCCGGCCTCACCAAGGGCGGCGTTCTGAACCTGGTGCGCCACGAGATCGAGGTTTATTGCAAGGCGATGGAGATCCCGGAAGAGTTTTCCGTGGATCTGACCGGCCTTGATGTCGGACACAGCATCCATATCGGCGATGTCAAGCTGCCATCCGGCGTCAGGTCGGTGAAGCAGGGCGACTTTACCATCGTCACCCTCGTGGCTCCGTCCGCGATGAAGTCGGAAGTTGAAGAAGCCGCTGCTGCGGCTGCTGCGGCCACGGCTACGGCAGAAGCCGCCGCTGCGGCTCCCGCTGTTGCGACGGGCGCTCCGGGTGCGACGCCGGGCGCCGCTGCTCCGGCTGCCGCCGCTCCGGGTGCTGCTTCGGCTGCGAAGGGCGCCGCTCCGGCTGCGAAGGGTGCTGCGCCTGCCAAAGGCGCCGCCCCCGCGAAGGATGCCGGTAAAGGCAAGAAGTAACTGACGCATGTGGCTCATTGTCGGACTAGGCAATCCCGGGCCGCAGTATCAGCATAACAGGCATAACATCGGATTCATGGCGGTGGATGAAATCATCCGCCGCCATGGCCTTTCCGAGCCGAAGAAAAAGTTTCAGGCCATGCTGTCCGAGGGGACGGTCGGCGGGGAAAAGGTACTGGTGCTGAAGCCGCAGACCTATATGAATTTATCGGGTCAGTCGGTGCAGGCGGCGGCGACCTTCTATAAAATCCCGCCGGATCATGTGGTTGTTTTCCACGACGATCTGGATCTGGCCTCCGGAAAAATCCGCGTCAAGTTTTCGGGCGGGGCGGCGGGGCACAACGGCCTGCACTCGATCGACGACCATCTGGGGAACGACTACTGGCGCGTGCGTCTCGGCATAGGGCATCCGGGGGACAAGGATCTGGTGACCGGACATGTTCTGGGCGACTTCGCCAGGGCAGACAAGCTCTGGCTGGAAAAGCTTCTGGAAGCGATTGCGGACAACGCCGACAGGCTGGTGAAGAAGGATATGGACGGGTTCATGAGCAAGGTATCGCAGGCTCTTCTGCCGCCGAAGCCGAAGAAGGAAGAGGAAAAAACCACAGATGGACACAGATGAACACAGATTAGGAAATCAAATATATGATCGTCTTCCGCGCGAAGCGCATTTATAAATGCTGCCGGAGCCTGCCCTCGCGGAGGCGGGGGGCAGAGGACCAGACCCCGCCCTGCGGCGGGGTGGCGGACGGAAACTTAAGACGTAATTATCTGTGTTCATCTGTGTCCATCTGTGGTTCAAAAATAATAAATAAGGAATAAAAAATGGGATTCAATCGCGGCAGACCTCTGCAAAACAAAACCGCCCTCGTCACGGGAGCCGGCAAGGGGATGGGAAAGGCCATAGCCCTGCGGCTGGCGCGGGACGGCGCTACGGTGCTTGTCAATTATGCCTCCGGCAAGGCGGGTGCCGAGGATACCGTCCGTCAAATCACGGAAGGTGGGGGCAGGGCGCACGCGCTGCAGGGAGATATCAGCAAGGTGGCGAACGTCCGGAAAATGTTCGCCGACATGGAGAAGGCGGGGTTCAAGTCCGTCGATATCCTCGTCAACAATGCCGGTGTCTTTCCGGCGAGCGGTCTTGAGGATGCGACGGAGGAAACCTTCGACCGGATTTTCGATGTGAATGTCAAAGGTCTTTTCTTCGCGACGCAGGAGGCGGTGAAACGCATGCCGGACGGCGGGCGCATCGTCAATATTTCCAGCGATCTGGTGCGCGTTTCGGTTCCGGCCATGGGCGTTTACAGCTCCAGCAAGGGCGCCGTCAACGCCATGACGCAGAATTTCGCGGCGGCTCTGGGAAGCAGGGGCATCACCGTCAATGCGGTGAGTCCCGGCCTTACGGCGACGGAAGGCACCTCGGCCATGATGACGGACAAAGAATGGGTTGCGGCCTATGTCGGGGATACGGCTCTGGGCCGGATGGCCGAACCGCGCGATATAGCGGATGTCGTCGCATTTCTGTGCACGGACGATGCAAGATGGGTCACGGCTCAGGTCATCGAAGCGTCCGGCGGGTATCATCTTGGAGCAATCAGCCCGAGAAAGTAGAAAAAAGGAACCACAGATGGACACAGATGAACACAGATGCGGTGCCAACCAGATTTTTTTGTTCAAGGAAGATTTGAAAACAGTCAGTCAGATAACCAATTATGAGCGCGGACAAATGATGAACTACCTGAAAATAACAGGACTTAGGGTCGGTCTTCTCCTGAATTTTCTCAGGCCAAAACTTGAATGGGAAAGAGTTGCCTTGTAATTATCTGTGTTCATCTGTGTCCATCTGTGGTTCAAAATAATAAATAAGGAATAAAAAATGGGCTTCAATTGCGGGATCGTGGGGCTTCCCAACGTCGGGAAATCGACGCTGTTCAACGCGCTGACGGCGACGGCGGCGGCGCAGGCGGCGAACTATCCGTTCTGCACCATCGAGCCGAACATCGGCCGCGTGGCCGTTCCGGATGTCCGGCTGTACGACATTGCGCGGGTCGCAAAATCCGCCAACATCGTGCCGACGCAACTGGAGTTCGTGGACATCGCCGGGCTGGTGCGGGGCGCCAGCAAGGGCGAGGGGCTGGGCAACCAGTTCCTCGGTAACATCCGCGAAGTGGACGCGGTGCTGCATGTGCTGCGCTGCTTCGAGGACGAAAACGTCACCCATGTTGAAAGCGGCATCGATCCGGTGCGCGACCAGGAGATCGTCGAGACGGAGCTGATGATCGCCGACATGGAAAGCCTTGAAAAACGCATCGAGCCGGTGAGGAAAAGGGCCAAGGGCGGCGACAAGGAAGCGATCATTCAGGCGCGCGTGACGGACGCGGCGCTGGAATCCCTGCGCGCCGGAAAGCCCGCCCGCACCGTGAAGCTGAACACGGACGACGAAATGAAATATTTCAGACAACTGCAATTGCTGACGTCGAAGCCTGTTTTATATGTGTGCAACGTGCTGGAAAAGGACGCCGGAACGGGCAACGAATATACGCAGCGAGTCGCCGGAATGGCGCAGGCGCAGGGCGCGGAATATGTGGTGATCTGCGCGGAGATCGAATCCGAAATCGCGCGGCTTGGCGGAGAGGAGGAGAAAAAGGAATTTTTGTCCTCCATCGGACTTGAGGAACCCGGCCTCAACCGCGTGATTCGCTCCGGATACAAGCTGCTCGACCTCATCACCTTCTTCACCGCCGGCCCGAAGGAGTCGCGGGCGTGGACGGTGAAGCGCGGCTCAAAAGCGCCGCAGGCGGCGGGCGTCATCCATACCGACTTTGAGAAGGGTTTTATCCGCGCCGAGACAATCGACACGAAAGACTACCTCGCCCTCGGCGGAGAACAGGCGGCGAAAGAAGCCGGAAAAATGCGCTCGGAAGGCAAGGACTACACCGTCAGGGACGGCGACATCATGCTGTTCCGGTTCAATGTGTAAACCGCACTGATCGTGACTCTGTCTGAAGGTCTGGCCTTGGCGGGTTCGCGGAGACTACTTCTGCCTCTGGCTCTCCTCGAAGGCGAGTTGCTCCTGCCGCTTGTTTTCATCGAAGTCTGCCTGTTCTTTTTTCCTGCGCGCCTCTAAGGCCGCCTGTTCTTTCTTTTTGCGCAGATGCTCACTCTCCTCGAACGCGCGTTGGGCGTTCTGCTGGAGTTTAATCGCATCGGCCTCCTGCTTCTTCAGCATGTCCTTTTTCTCGCGCAGTTTTTTCTCGGCCTCTTCGCGGTCCTTCTGGTTCCGCTGCCCGGAGGAACTCTTAACCGCATCCATCCCGTACTTCTTCTCGGCGGAAGGGGATGCCTGTCCGTCAGCGCCCGGCTGCCCGCCTCCCGCCTCCATTTCATTTTTTCTTTGCTCTTCACGCTCCTGTTGCTGCGCGTGATGAAATCCGAATCCTGCGTTCTTGGCCATGACACCCTCCCTTTGTGTGCGTCCATTATATTTTATCACTCAACGGTTTAACAGTCTGTCGGAAAATTCTGCCTTCGCAGGGGGTGGAGGATTTTGGTGTCATTTCAAGAGGATAGTGCACTTCTGGAACCATTTTTATTTATTAGAGTCATTGCATGATTAGGGATTCCTTTTGCCAGAAAGGTGTGATTCTATGAGACCTGTGGTTCGCACAGGGGGGATTGTCATGGAATTGGAAGGAGAAGCGGCGCGGTTGGCGAAACGGCCCG
>JAZDGQ010000088.1:0-21635 GCA_043806835.1 Pseudomonadota bacterium
GACCTCTCCGTTTCGCCATGCCGCCGAAGGGCGGCATCCGGCATGCGGCGAAGCCGCTGTTTATAAAGGCGCTTCGCGCGGCCAGACCCCGCCCTTCGGCGGGGTGGCATGTCTATCAGTAATTATAAATTCAGCTATAAAAACCCCCGCTGTCATTCCGATGGCGCGAAGCGACGAGGAATCTTCTCAATGAATTCAAGGGCGAAGATCCCTCGCTATGCTCGGGATGACAATGGAAGGGAGGTTTTTAGAAGTGCCCTTATGTGAGTTGGTATCATGTGATTATTTCTTCGTATAACTGTCTGTGTTATGAAATAAAAAATTCCGCTTAATGCTGAAATATAATAATTTTTCATGTATTCTGGACGCTGGGGGGTGTTCTGATGTCTTTGATAATAAAGATCGGAATGCGTTTTTTAGTGGCGCTGCTGCTGCTGTTGTGGGGATCATCCGTTTCCGCCGGGGAAGGTCTTGCGCCGATCCCCGTCAGAATCGGGGGTCACGACAATTTCACGCGCATCGTGTTCGAGTCCCCGAAGCTCATGGCGTACACTGTCGCGGAGGCCGGCGGCCTTGTTCGCGTCGTGCTTGATACGAAAGCCGATGCGGCGGTGGGCGACACGGATTTCCCCCTGATTAAAAAAATCACGTCCTCGCGGAACGGCGACGGCGCCCTGGCGGTTGACGTCGGCGTCCCTGCGGGGGCGACGTTCAAGCATTTCCGGCTGGAGAGGAAAATCGTTCTGGACATTTTCCCCGCCGTTGCCGCGGCGCGAAAACCTCCCCCTGCCGCCCTCCCGATGGCAGCGGCGGCGGCGCCAGTGCCTCTCGTGAAGCCGCTGCCGCTGCCTGTGCCCGCGCCGGAAATACCCCCGAAGGTTGAGGAGAAGAAACAGCCCCCGCCGCCGCCGGACGTTCCTCCGTCCGCCGCCGCACGAACCCCTGAGGACGGTGACGAGGAAGATCCGGAGGGGATAACCGAGATCACCCTGTCCTCCCTGACGCCGATGCGTCTCGCGGTGTTCGAGCGTTTCGACGCGCTGTGGATCGTGACGGATTCAATCGACGCCAGCGGTTCGGCGCCCGTCATCAGGGGGCCGATGGCGGAATTCATCACGCGCCCCAAAGGCTTCAGGTTCGACGGGGGCAAGGCGTACCGCTATGCTTTTCTGAAGAAATTCCACCCGTACGTCAAAAAACAGGGTTTTTTGTGGGAAGTTCTGCTGCTGACGGAGCCGCCGCCGGACGTTCCTCCGTCCGCCGCCGCAAAAGTCGGGTTCGACCCGGCGAGCAGGAAGGCGAAATTCCTGGTGTCCATGAAGGGGGCCGGAGACACGATTGCTTTCGAGGATCCGGACGTCGGGGACATGCTTTATGTGACGCCGGTCAGCCAGCCGAGCCAGGCCGTCCGGGAGAGGCGCCGCTTTGCGGATTTCGAGATTCTTCCGGCGCAGGCGGGAATGGTCGTTCGTCCGCTGAAAGAAGGCCTCCGGGTGCATCCGGCGAGCGACGTCGTCCTGCTCATGTCGCCTTACGGCCTGACCGTCACGCCGGAGGGGACAGGAACCCCCATCCTGATCGGCGAGGCGGACGCGGCGTCGGATGACGACAACAACCGCCTGTTCGATTTCCCCAACTGGCGGCAGGGCGGGCTGAAAAAGCTGGAGGACAACAAGCGGGAACTCCAGGAAAAAATCATCGCCGCCCGGACGCCGGAAGATCGCGTCGCCCTGCTGATGAAAATGGCGCGGCTTCGTTTCTCCAATAATTTTGGTCAGGAGACGCTGGGCATCCTCGGACTGGTGCAGAAAGAAAATCCGGAGGTCGGGAAGAATCCGGATTTCATCGCGCTCCGCGGCGCGGCGAACGCCATGGCCGGGTATTACAGGGAAGCCCTGCAAGACCTGTCCCTCCCGTCGCTCCAGCGGTATCCGGAAGCGCTCCTGTGGATAGGATTCGCCGCTGCGGCGTCGGAACAGTGGCGCATGGCCGACCAGGCCTTCCCGAAAAGCAACCGGCTGCTGCTGCAATACCCGGAGAATATCGCCATTCCCCTCACGGTGTACATGGCCGAATCCGCGCTGCGTCTCGGCCATACGGACACGGCCACGAAGCTGCTCGACTCGATCAACATGACTTCGGACTCGCTGGCGCCGCAATATCAGGCCGCCATCAATTATCTCAGGGGGGAGGTTTTTTCGCAGGAGGGCAAGCCGGATCAGGCTGCGGAAGTCTGGCAGCCGGTGGCGGACGGCCTCAACCGCCTGTATCATGCCAAGGCCAGCCTGTCGCTCACCCGTCTGCATCTGCGGCAAAATAAAATCACGCTGAAGGAGGCCATCGACCGGATCGACAACCTTCGTTTCGCCTGGCGCGGGGACGGGCTGGAAGTGGAGATCCTCCGCGCTCTCGGCTCCCTGAAAGTGCAGGACAACCGGATTCTCTCGGGGCTGGAGGACATGAAACAGGCTGCGGAGCTGGCGGACAGCCTTCTCGACGATTCGGCGCCCATCCGTGACGACATGAAAAAGATTTTTTCCGAGCTGTTCGCGGGAAACCAGATCGTCCGGATTTCCCCGCTTGAAGCCATTTCGGTTTACGACGCGTTCAGCGGTCTGCTGCCGTCCGGCTCCGAGGGGGTCGCCGCCAGCCTGTCTTTCGCGGACTGCCTTATCCGCATGGACCTTCTGGAGAGGGCGGCGGGGGTGATCGAGGATCAGATCAGGATCGGGATTCCCGACGGCAAAATCGCCGCCGTCGGCGCGAAGCTGGCGGCCGTATACCTGCTGGATGCCCGTCCATCGCAGGCTCTGGAAGCCCTGAAGGAAACGGAAAAAGGCGGCGGGGTGGAGAAAATGCGCGAGGAACGCAGCCTTCTCAGGGTGCGCGCCCAGTCGCAGCTGAACCAGACCGCCGCCGCAATCGACACCCTCAGCACGATGGATTCCAGGAATGCCAGGAAGCTGAAGGCGGACGTGCTGTGGCGCGCGCAAAAATGGGAGGAAGCGGCGGAAGCCATAGAGGCTTTGTTGCCGGGGGCAGGGAAAGCCCTCGATGAAGAGGAGGCTTCGCTCGTGGTGAACGCCGCCGTCGCCCGGAAACTGGCGGGCAATCCGGACAGGCTGAAAGAGATCAGGGATAAATACGGGGCGGCCATGACGGGGATGAAGCTGGCCGCGACTTTCGGCGTCGTGACGCGCGATGGCGGCGCTTCCGCGCTTGCCGACCGCGAGACGCTGCTTAAAATCGCGGGGGAAGTCGATATGTTCAAGGGATTTCTCAACAGCTACAAGGCTTCCCTGGACAAGGGGAGCTGAATACGGGGAAGAGAAAGTCCGGCGGGACTACACCGTCCTTAGGGGCAGGCAGGCCTGTTTCCCCAGACTTTCGGACAGCGTGGCGGTGCGGCGCTTGCGGGTGACTTCGACGATCCCGAGCCGCGTATAGCCATGCACCTGCGCTCCGGCGAAATCATCGGCGAAATTTTTCGCCAGGGTTTCGAGCAGCCGGAGGCGCTCGGATTTCCGATCCATGCCGATGAAGTCGATCAGGAGGGCGCCGCTCAGGTTGCGAATCCTTGACTGGCGGGCGATCTCGCGGGCGGCGGACAGATTGATCTCGGGGATATTGTCGGCGCCGCCCTGATTGACGTCGATGACGGTGATGGCGGACGTCGGCTCGATGATGATTGTCCCGCCCGAAGCCAGCGGAACCAGGCTTTCCTGCGCCTTCCCGATCTCCGTGTGGATGTCATGGGTGTCAAAAAGGCTCTGACCGGAAACCGATGGCCTGAACAGCCGCAGACGCCTGGAAGAGGCAAGCGCGGGCATGTGCCTTTCGCTCCAGCCCGTCATCATGTCGAGAACTTTTTTGTTTCCGGCATGGATATGTTCAAAACTGGAAGCGCCGTAATCGCCCAGGGCGCGGAACAGGGCGTTCGGCCCTTCTTTCAGGAGTCCGGGGTTACCCTGACGCGCGTCCCTGGCGGACAGGATGTTTTTCCACGACTCCTCCAGATACCTCGATTCACGCTCGATTTCCCCGTCGGACGCCTTTTGGGCGTGATGCTGAACGATCCAGCCGCATTTGCTTTTCAGCTTCGCGGTCAGGGCGAGCGTTTTTTCGTTCTCGATCCTGTGGGAGATGGTCACCTGTCTGGAAGTCGGGCTGTAAGCAAGGAACTGTCCAGGCACATAAACCTTCATGGTCAGGCGCGGAAGCTTGACGTTCTCGTTTTTCGTGCGGTGCCTGCCTTCGGCCTTGACCTGCGCCAGAACCATCTGTCCGCCGGAGAGCATCTCGGAAAGCCCCGTCCGCGTTTCCGATTCATCGGAATCCGGAGTGCGGACATGCTTGGCGGCCAGATATCCCGTGATCCCGCCGCCGAGATCCACAAGAGCCGCCTCCAGCCGTGTGTCGATTTTGACGACTTTTCCGAGATAGATCGACCCCCAGCCCGCCGTCGCGTTCGCCGGATCGACGTAAAGATCGGTCAGCACGCCTCCGCTCACGACAGCCGCGCAAAGGCGGCCTTCCATTTCATCCGCCAGAAGTTCGAGCTCACTCATGTCGTCAAGCCCCTGAGCATGTGAACCGTCTCGTGCAGCGGCAGACCGACGATCCCAGAATAGGAGCCGCTGACGAATGTGACAAGAGTAGCAGCTTGCCCCTGCAGGGCATAGCCCCCCGCTTTGCCCTGCCATTCCTGCGTGGCGAGATAGGCGGCAATCTCCTGCGGGGACAGGCGTTTGAACCGGACGACGGAAGTGACGACCCTGGTTTTCTGCTCTCCCGCCGGGGAAATGACCGAAACCGCCGTCAGAACCTTGTGCCGGCGTCCGGAAAGAAGCTCCAGGCAGGCGCGGGCCTGTTCTTCAGTTTCAGCTTGTGGAAGGATGCGCCGCCCGACGGCGACGACCGTATCGGCGGCCAGAACGAGGAAGTCCCTGTGTTCCGCCGCCGCTTTTTTCGCTTTGGCCATGGCGATGCGCCGGACGTACGGGGCGGGAAGCTCCTTTGGCAGAGGCGCTTCGTCGATTCCGGCTGGAACGACCAGGTCGGGGGCAATCCCGGCCTGTCTCAGCAACTCAAGCCGCCGGGGGGACGCCGAGGCCAGAAGAAGGGGAACACGCGCAGACATTTATTTAAAGCGGAAAATGATCCGACCCTTGGTGAGATCATACGGCGTCATTTCAACGGTGACTTTGTCGCCTTCGAGCACGCGAATCCTGTTTTTTCGCATCTTGCCGGAACTGTGCCCCAGAATGATGTGGCCGTTATCCAGTTTCACGCGGAACATGGCGTTCGGAAGAAGCTCCAGAACGATTCCGTCAAAAGTCATCAAATCTTCTTTTTCAGACATGTATCTCTTTCATGGCTATCTTTCGCCCATCTTGTAGCACATGAAGCATGCCAGGGTCAAACAGGGGACGATTTCTCATAATTTTAGCGGCGGAGGAGACATCGCGGACGGCAGATGCACGGGAGGGAACGCGCCGACCTTCCCCCTGGCGGATAGATCATTCCACTACGGACAGTTTTCCGTTTTTGGAGAGGCCGCGGTTGTAGTTGATGACGAAGGCCAGGAATTCGGCGGCAGGGATCGGTTTGGTGTATTTGAATCCCTGCACCTCGTCGCAGCCTTCCTCTTTCAGGAAATTTTCATGGTCGCTTGTCTCGACGCCTTCGGCGATGACTTTCAGGCCGAGGCTGTGCCCGAGGGTGATGATGGTCTTGGTAATCATGCGGTCATCGAGGTTTACGAGAGAATTGCGGATGAAGGACTGGTCGATCTTGAGGCGGTCGATCGGGAACTGGCGCAGGTAGCTGAGAGAGGAATAGCCGGTGCCGAAATCGTCCACGGCCAGCTCGACGCCCTGCCGGTGCAACTGATGAAGAATATCTATGGTGGTCTGCATGTTTTCCATGAACACGCTTTCGGTGACCTCCAGCTCCAGCCAGCGCGGTTCCAGCTCCGTTTCTTTCAGGACGGCGGCGACCAGGCTTGCGATGTCTCCCCGGTGAAACTGCACGCCCGAGAGGTTGACGGCGATGCGGAAGGGCGGGATTCCTTTCTTCTGCCACAGCCTGTTGGCTTCGCAGGCGGTTCTGAGGACGTATTCCCCGATGGGGACGATCAGCCCTGACTGTTCGGCCACGGGAATGAATTCGACGGGGGAGATGAACGCGCCCCCCTCCTTGCTGGAGTCCGGACGCCACCATCTGAGGAGCGCCTCGGCGCCGATCAGCCGGCCTGTCCTGAGATCGAACTGCGGCTGGTAGTGAAGAAGCAGCTGCTTCTGGTCCAGCGCGTTGCGCAGGTCGCGCAGCATCTGGAATCTCTGCTGGACGGCGCGGTCGAAGTCCTGCGAATAATACCGGACTGTATCGCGGCCTTCCGCCTTGGCGCGGTTGAGCGCGATATCGGCGTTTTTCAGGATCATGTGCGCGGATGTGCCGTCGCCGGGGTAGTGCGACACGCCGATGGAAACGCGCACCTGGAAATTTTCCTGGAGGATGCTTACAGGCTCCGCCATGGAGGCGAAAACCCTCTCGACCAGTACGGAACTGTCCGGCTGATCCGGCTTCAGGCGCGCCATGATCATGAATTCATCCGCGCTGGCGCGGGCGACGACGGCGTCCCCGGGAATGGCCTTGACCAACCGCTTGCCGATGGCCTCCAGAAGCTTGTCCCCGATCTCATGACCCATGGTGTCGTTGATATCCTTGAAATGGTCGAGATCCACGGACAGGACCGCCAGAACATCATCCTTGTCGAGCAGTTTGTGCTTGATGCTCTCTTCCAGTTTTTCGAGGAAATAGGTCCGGTTCGGCAGCCCCGTCAGAACGTCGAAATAGGCGAGCTTGTGGATTTTGTTCTCCGTCTGGACGCGCAGGCGCTTCAGGTTCCCGGCATTCTGGCGAATCACGTCGTTGGCGATCCGGATCGCCATGCCGATCTCGTCGCACATTTCTTTTTTCGGGCGCTTGATGTCCGGCTTCTCCGGATTCCGGGCGGCGTTCAGCAGGTTGTTGCGCAGGAGAATCATCGGTTCCAG
This sequence comes from Pseudomonadota bacterium, assembly GCA_043806835.1. Lineage (GTDB taxonomy): Bacteria > Pseudomonadota > Alphaproteobacteria > Micavibrionales > UBA2020 > PALSA-926. The sequence continues at coordinate 7,059 of JAZDGQ010000088.1, forward strand.
AAGCCACAGGCTCAAGACCAGCATCAGAACGCTCGTGACGAATCCGGACAGTAAAAGAAGGATCAGCAGGCTCTGATGGATATAGCTGACGACGTGGGGCTCCACGTCCGAGGCATCCAGCTTGACGATGATGTTGTAGGGACGTCCTATTTCTCCCGACGAAAGGAAAACCTCGTAGTGCCGGTTGTCGACGGAGCGGTAGCCGGAGGGCATGCTCTTGCTGGTTCTGGGCTGGAGCAGGATGGGAGCGCCGTAATTCTGGATCACGCTGCGGTCCAGGCCGTAAACGGCGATCCCTTCAATCAGGGTGTTCGCGAGCAGTTTCTCGACGGCTGGTTTCGACAGGGGCGAGACCAGCTGTTCCCTGGTGTCGCTGAGGGAGGAAACCAGCGCCGTGCGCGCGATCTCCCGAAGTCCTTCCAGCTGTTCCTTCTCGTAGGGGCTGACGGTGAAAATCAGGACGGCGGTCTGTACCAGCAAAATGGTTATGAACACCGTCAGGGTGATGCGCCAGCTGACCCTGCTCTCCCAAAGGTGCGAGGGGGAATACACCATGTCCAGCCAGTTTCTGGCGGGAGCCGTTCCGGGGTCTTTCTCCGGTGCATCGCCGGTTTTCGACGCGACCACGGTATGTTGATCCAGATTATCCAAAGACTCCCCCGCCGCCCCTGAAGGAAGATATTTCAACCTTAGCTTTAATTCTAAGCTAATTTGTTTAAAAGTTTGTGTAGAGAGGATGATTTTTTTTCATTTGTTTTTTATGGACGGGGCGACTGTGCATCCCATTGGTTTACATATAGTTTTCAAGACGCGGCAACCACAGGTTTCAAATGCTGTTTCAGTGAACGGGGGGTATTTTACAGGATTTCTTTACGATTCCACGAAAACGACCCGCCCCATCTTCCGTCGGGTGATTCGAATTTTTCCTCCTCCCGCAGGGGCGTGGACGTTCGCGCCCTGAGGATGTATCTTTTTGGTCAGAGAGCGTCAGAGGCAAAGGTTAAAATAATGCAGAATGCTTATCCGATCATCGAACATGAATACGATGTTATCGTCGTCGGCGCGGGCGGCGCGGGCCTGCGCGCCGCCTTCGGCATGGCCGAGAAGGGTTTGAAAACGGCTTGCATCACCAAGGTGTTCCCGACCCGCAGCCACACCGTCGCGGCGCAGGGCGGCATTTCCGCCGCGCTCGGCAACGCCGGGGAGGACGACTGGCGCTGGCACATGTACGACACCGTCAAAGGCTCCGACTGGCTCGGAGACCAGGACGCCATCGAATATATGTGCCGGGAAGCGATACGCGCCATCATCGAACTCGAGCACTACGGCGTCCCTTTCAGCCGCACGCCCGAGGGGAAAATCTACCAGCGCGGCGGCGGTGGCATGACGACGCACATGGGCAAGGCTCCCGCGAAGCGCGTCTGCGCCGCCGGCGACCGCACGGGGCACGCCATCCTGCACGCCCTCTACCAGCAAAGCCTGAAGCACAAGGTGGAATTCTTCATCGAATACATCGCGCTCGACCTCATCATGGACGGGGAGGGCGTCTGCCGGGGCGTGATGGCGTGGAACCTCGACGACGGCACGATCCACCGTTTCCGGGGTCACATGATCGTCATGGCGACCGGCGGTTATGGCCGCGCCTATTTCTCCTCCACCACGGCGCATACCTGCACCGGCGACGGCAACGCCATGGCGCTCCGCGCGGGGCTGCCCTTGCAGGACATGGAGTTCGTCCAGTTCCATCCGACCGGCATCTACAGCGCGGGATGCCTGATAACAGAATCCTCGCGCGGCGAGGGTGCATATCTGACCAATGCTAATGGCGAGAGGTTCATGGAGCGCTATGCGCCTCAAGCCAAAGACCTCGCCAGCCGCGACGTGGTGTCGCGCGCGATCACCATGGAGCTCCGCGAGGGCCGGGGCGCGGGAAAATTAAAGGATCATGTGCATCTGCACGTGGAGCATCTCGACGCCGCGATGGTCCGCGAACGTCTGCCCGGAATCTTAGAAATTGCGAAGGTCTTCGCCAACGTGGACGCGACGAAGGAGCCGATTCCCGTCCTGCCAACCGTCCACTACAACATGGGAGGAATCCCCACCAACCGTCATGGGGAAGTCGTCAATCCGACGAAGAACAACCCGGACGCCGTCGTCCCCGGCCTGATGGCTATCGGCGAGGCGGCCTGCGTCTCCGTGCATGGCGCCAACCGCCTCGGCGCCAACTCTCTGCTGGACATTGTGGTGTTCGGGCGCGCCGCCGCGATCCGCGCCGCCGAAATCGTGAAGGCGGGAGCCGCGCACAAGCAATTGCCAGCCAATGCCGGGGAACAAGCGCTGGAACGCCTCGACAAATTCCGGAATGCAAAAGGCAAGACTCCCACCGCCGTCCTCCGCCTCGACATGCAGAGGAACATGCAGGATCACTGCGCCGTGTTCCGCACCAGGGAGCTTCTGAAAGAGGGCATGGATAATTTAAACAAAACATGGCGGGGGATGGCCGGCGTGCGGGTGACAGACCGGTCGATGCTCTGGAACTCCGACCTTGTGGAGACGCTGGAGCTCGACAATCTCCTGTACCAGGCGCAGGCCACCATCGTTTCCGCCGAAAACCGCACCGAGAGCCGGGGCGGCCACGCCCGCGAGGATTACAAGGAGCGCGACGACAAGGACTGGCTGAAGCACACCGTCATTTACGTCAACGGCAAGGGCGGCACCTCCATCACCTATCGTCCGGTGCATCTCTACACCCTGACGAATGACGTCGAAGTCGTCGCCCTGAAGGCAAGGATTTACTAAATTGAGTTCTGCAATCCCTGTTTTTGAAGGGGATTCGAAGAAGGAAGGGCTGTTTCCGCAGAACTTCTTAGCGTTTCCGCGAAAACGACGGATTTTCCCTTCGGCGATCCGAGGATGTTATCTTTCCACATGACGAGGTCTCCGCCCAGCACTGTTCCCTCCACCCACCCCGTTACTTTTATGCCGTCATAGGGCGTCCAGCCGCATTTGCTCTTTATCCATTTGTTCGTGATGGTCTGGGTTTTGTTGAGGTCGACGATGGCAAAATCGGCATCATAACCGACGGCAATACGGCCTTTCCTGGCGATCTGAAACAGGCGCTGCGGGTTGTGCGACAGCAGATCCACCAGGTGTTCCAGGGTGAGGTGGCCCTTGTTCACATGGTCCAGCATGATCGGCAGGGTCGTCTGCACGCCGGGGACGCCGTTGGGCGCGTCGGGGTAGGGCTTGTCTTTTTCTTCGCGGGTATGCGGGGGATGCCCCGATCCCAGCACGTCGACAAGGCCGTTCCTGACGGCCTCCCAGAGCGCGTCCTGATGACGCTTGTCGCGGATGGGGGGGTTGGTCGTCGCGTAGGCGCCAAGGCGGTCATAACAGTCCGGCGCGAACAAAGTGAGATGGTGCGGCGTCACTTCGATGGTGGCGATATCCTTGTGATCTTGAAGAAAAGCAATTTCCTCGGCGCTGGTGACGTGCAGCACGTGAATGCGCCTTCCGGCTTCCCGCGCCAGCCTGACGGCGCGCTTCGTCGCCATGAGCGCCATTTCCTCGTCGCGCCAGACAGGATGATCTCCGGCGTTATGGCTTTCTTCAGCGATATGTCTGCGCTCTTTCGCGCGGGGTTCATCCTCGGCATGGAGGGCGACGAGCCGTGTGCCGTTTTTCAGGAGGGACAGGAAAACAGAATCCTCTGCAACCAGCAGATCCCCCTTGGCGGAGCCCATGAAAATTTTCACGCCGGGGCAGCCGGGCATCATTTCGAGGGTGGCGAGAGAGGCAACATTTTGGGGGCTGCCGCCGATAAAAAAGGCGTAATCGCACCAGGCGCGCCCCTTAGCGCGGGTCATCTTGTCCTGCAGCGTCTCGGCGGTGATGGTGGGCGGATCGGTGTTGGGCATGTCGAAGATGGTGGTGACCCCGCCCGCGATGGCGGAGAGCGTGCCGGTCGCCAGATCCTCCTTGTGGGTCAGTCCGGGTTCGCGGAAATGCACGTGCGTGTCGATCACGCCGGGAAGGATATGCAGGTTCTTGCAGTCGATGATTTTTTTCGCGGAGGAGAAATCGCCAAGGCCCGCAATCCGTCCGTTCTTGACGGCGATATCCGTTTTCACGATGCCGCCGGGGGTAACGACGGAACCGTTTTTCAGGATCAGGTCGTACATTTCAGATATTTCCTTTCTTTGAGAAGATGCTATATTTCTACCATGCAGGGAAGGTTTTTCATATGAGTTTTTTTGAGCAGGTTGCCGGAAAAGAGCTCCCCAATGCAGAAGAAGCCGAGGTCAGGGTCGATCTCTCCGGCATGGAAAAGCCCGAAGCCCTGCAGAAGCTCGACGCGATTGTCAGATATTGCAAGAAGACATCCGCCGCGTCGCTCTACGTCAGCTTTCCCCCGGCGCGTCCGGGAGGCGGGGAGACCTTGTTCCAGCCTGTGGCAAGGTACTTTAAAATTGAGAAGCTCAACGGATATGTCAGTCATGCCGTCCCCCTGATGACGGCGGAAAAAGGAGGTGTTTTCGTGGTGTTCAAATTATGACCCTTTATATTCACAATACGCTCACGCGGCAGAAAGAGGAATTCAAGCCCATCGACGCAAAGAATGTGCGCCTCTACGCCTGCGGGCCGACGGTATATAACTACGCGCATATCGGCAATGCCCGCCCAGCGGTGATTTTCGATCTGCTGGCGCGGCTTCTGCGCCATATCTACGGCAGGGAGCATGTGCGCTACACGCGCAACATCACCGATATCGAGGACAAGATCATCGATGCCGCCAAATTGATCGGAGAGCCGATCAGCACCATCACCGTAAAATTCGCCCGCATTTACGACGAGGACATGGCCGCCCTCGGCGTCGAGAAACCGGACTGTCAGCCCTTCGCGACGGAATATGTCCCGCAGATGCTGGCGATGATCGACAAGCTGGTCAAAAAGGGACATGCCTACGCCGTGGAGGGGCATGTGCTGTTCAACGTGCCGTCATGGCCGGACTACGGCAGACTTTCGCGCTGCAATCGCGAGGACATGATCGCGGGTGCGCGCGTCGAAGTGGCGCCGTACAAGAAAGATCCCGCAGATTTTATTCTGTGGAAGCCGTCCACGCCCGATCAGCCGGGATGGGAAAGTCCTCACGGGCGCGGGCGTCCCGGCTGGCATCTGGAATGCTCGGCGATGAACGAGGCCCTCAACGGCAATCATTTCGACATCCACGCCGGCGGGGAGGATCTGATCTTCCCGCACCATGAAAACGAGATCGCGCAAAGCGTCTGCGCCCATGACGGCGAGAAGTACGTCAATTACTGGATGCACAACGGGCATCTGATGGTCGAGGGGCAGAAGATGTCGAAATCCCTCGGCAATGTTTTGCTGGTGCACGATCTTATAAAACGCATGCCCGGAGAAGCGATCCGCTTTGCCCTGCTGAGTACGCACTACCGCCAGCCGTTCGACTGGACGGAGGAGTTATTGCAGCAATCGAAACGCACGCTGGACAGGTACTATGGATTCCTGCGCGATGTTCAGGGCATAAAGGCTGCGAACTCGAAAATGCCGGAAAATTTTATTGCGGCATTGGAGGACGATCTGAACACGCCGAAGGCCTTCGGCGAGCTGGCGGTGCTTGCCAAAAACCTCTCGATAGCCGGAACGGACGAAGAAAAAGCTGCGGCGAAGGGAGCCTTGCTGGCGGCAGGAAAGCTGATGGGGTTGTTGCAGCAGGACGCGGAGACATGGTTCAAGGGCGGCAGCGACGACAGAATCGAAAAACTGATCGGGGAAAGAAAAGCCGCCAGACAAAACAAGGATTTCGCCGAAGCCGACCGGATACGGCAGGCTCTCGAAAAAGAAGGGATCATCCTGGAGGACACCCCTCAGGGAACGAGATGGAAGAAAAAATGAAACCGTCATCCCACCGGGTGGCGGTTGTTCGCCGAGTATCTTCCGGTCACGAAGTGCTCAAGCTGACGCTCGATGTCGGCCAATAATGACGACGCGCCGATGCGGAACAAGTCCGGCTGAAGCCAGTCGTTGCCGAGTTCCTCTTTCATGACGACCTGATAATTCAGCACGTCCCTGGCGGTGCTGATGCCGCCGGCGGGTTTATAGCCGATCCTGGCTCCGGTTTGCCGGAAATATTCGCGGATCATGCGAACCATCGCCAGCGTCACGTTCAGGGTGGCGTTGACGGCTTCCTTTCCGGTGGAGGTCTTGATGAAATCGGAACCGGCCATCATCGCGACGAGGCTGGCTTTGGCGACGTTGTCCAGCGTGGAAAGCTCGCCCGTCGCAAGGATGCTTTTCAGATGCGCGTCGCCGCAGGCTTCGCGGAAGGCTTTTATTTCATCGTAGAGCGTCTGCCAGTTTCCGGTCAGGACGTGGGCGCGTGTGATGACGATGTCGATTTCGCGCGCCCCCGCCGCGACGGAAGCCCGGATTTCATCCAGCCGTTGCTTTAAAGGCGAAAGCCCGTGCGGAAAACCGGCGGAGACGGCGGCGACCGGAATGCCCGTTCCTTCAAGTTCTTTCACGGCAGTCTCGACCATTTCATGATAGACGCAAACCGCGCCGGTGGTCAGGCGTAAATCCTTAATGCCGAGCGCCTCGATAAGATCGTCGCGCACCGGATGGCGCGCCTTGGCGCAGAGGCGCCTGACGCGCCCCGGCGTGTCGTCGCCGCCTAGGGTGGTCAGATCAATGCAGGAAACAGCCTTCAAAAGCCAAGCCGCCTGCCACTCTTTCCTGACCGTCCGCCGTCCGGACAGGGTGGACGTTCTGCGCCCCACCGCGCCCGGATTGACGTGTATGCTGTCAAGCCAGTCGGGATTCAGGGGCGTTCCCGGGTTTCCTGATGGGGTAAGGACGGTCATTTGCGGGTTGATTCCAGTCATGGAAGACACCTGAAAACGGCTTTAAATGAAAATCGATCTTAAAATACGTTGAAATCCGCAAGGTTGCAATGTATTGATTTGTCGAGCAGTGCCTTATCCTTGAATTTGCAGGGGATTATAGCGATGATAAAGAAACGGAATTCGTTACGATGACCGTCGCAACCTTGCAAACAAGATTATTTGAAGATATTTACCCTGATGCGCCGACCACCGAAGGCATTAAATATGCCGGCTCCAAACTGAAACTTCTGCCTCAAATTCTGTGGCTGGCGGAAAAAACCAAGCCGAAGACTGTGTTCGATGGCTTTTCGGGTTCGACCCGCGTATCGCAGGCGCTGGCGCGCGTCGGCTATTGCGTCACGTCGAGCGATCAGGCCGTATGGTCTGAAATATTCGCCAGATGTTATCTTCAGGGGGGAGAGCGCGCGAAATACAGTTCGCTGATTAAACATCTCAATATGTGCAAACCTGTCGATGGGTGGTTTACGGAGCATTATGGCGGCGACCCGTCCGGTGACGTCAATGATGATGGCAGCGATGCCAAAAAGCGGCCGTGGCAAAAACAAAACACGCGCAAACTGGATGCCATACGCGAGGAAATCGACAGGCTGCGCCTCGATCCGATTGCCGAGGCCGTGGCGTTGACGAGCCTGATTTTAGCCATGGATAAAGTAGACAGCACTTTGGGCCACTTTTCATCATACCTGCGGAAATGGTCGCCGCGATCATACAAGACAATGCAATTGGAATTGCCGTTGATTGTCGACACGGCGATGAATCATACGGTAACAAGAGGCGATATTTTTGATGTGGCGCCAAATGTCGACGCCGACTTGGCTTATCTCGATCCGCCGTACGGTTCCAACAATGAGAAAATGCCGCCGTCTCGCGTCAGATACCTGGCGTATTATCATGTATGGACTACAATATGTCTGAACGATAAACCGCAATTGTTCGGCAAGGTGAATCGTCGGGTTGACACCAGAGACGATGTTGCGGCCTCGGTCTTTGAAGAGTTCAGGCGCGCGCCGTCAGGCAAGTTTCTTGCTGTCGATGCGATCCGTCGTCTGCTGAAAGCAACTGCCGCCAAACATATCATTTTGTCGTATAGCTCAGGGGGGCGCGCAACCGCAGTTGAGCTTAATGAGGCTTTACGCGACGTCGGGAAAATCATCGAAGTGATCGAACTGGACTATCGCCGCAACGTGATGGCGGCGATGACGTGGACGAATGAATGGCTTCGAGACGCGCAGGAACCAAATCGCGAGTTTCTTTTTCTGATAAAGCGATCCTAGGAAACCGCTTTCAGCAGCCAGTCGGGATTCAGTGGCGTTCCGGGGTTTCGCGAGGGGGCGGAAACGGTCATTTGCGGCTTGATTCCGGTCATAAAGATAGGGACACCTCGCTGTGGCTAAGAACGGCTATGAAAACCTAACCAGTTCTTTTTATTCAAGCAACATAGGAACAGTTTTGTATAAAAAGATATTATTTGCTTTTTTTACTCGTCTCAGAACCTAGAAACATTCTTGTCGGCGGTTCTTTGGGGCGCAGGTTGCTAGTGGGAGCAGATTGCTTTGCGGGAGCAGATTGCTTTGCGGGAGCAGATTCTTTTTTATCTGACATGTTTCAATCTTTCTTCGATGGTCGCTTTCCGGATTCAGCTTGCTCCCTGATTTGGCGAGTTGGAGGCGGCGACGGTGGGAGATTGGGGGTGGTGGGTTTTTGCGAACCAGTTTTATCTTGTGACATATTTGAACTCCGTATTTTCCCCTATATAAATAATAGAAAAGGATGGTGGTGCGCTAGCCATCGTAACGTTTTTGATGATGAAGAGGCTACCAGAAACTAGCAAAGAAAAAAACGCATAAGTTAAAAAGGCATAAGCCCTGTCCCTGTATATTGATTTGCGGTAATTATTTTCATAGTTTGTATTAGCACACTGCACTCGCTTCTCAAGAAGGTATTTTTCGAAATCAGATCGAGCGAGTGTTTCCTTGTCCTTTTCTGCAGCTCCTTCTTTTGCGTGATATTCCTCCAGTTTAAGTAAATGATTATAAATAGTCTCTGGATTTTCCAGATACTCATAGAACTGACCGTGGGCGGATTTTCCAATGTTCCATACGCTGATAATAGAAGAGATAAAACAGGCCACAACACTCTGAATAAAAATAAAATCTATCAATCCAATGTGCTGTATGTTGATCCCCATGTTAATGGAGAAGTAAAAAACAGATGAAACAAAGACGGTAACTGCGCCAATCGGAATTTGCAGGCTTGAAATTATTTCATCACGTCTGCACATCTCATTGATATAAGCCTCTTTGCAAAAATCCTTCATGACACCTCGTGGCGGTTAAAACTGGCTTTAAATGAAAGAGGCAGGGCTAATCGAGGCTTGATTCCGGTCATGGCGGACACCTAAAAACGGCTTTAAATGAAAATCGGTCTTAAAATACGTTGAAATCCGCAAGGTTGCAATGTATTGGTCTATGTATAGCAGGAGCGAGAAGACAAGAGCAATATGGAATTGTTCTGCTGATATGTGTGCAAACGCTCAATGATGCCTTTTCAGAAGCTTTAAAATGAGCATTACCAAAAAATATACAAAACCGAAGACAAGGTCGGAGTCCAAGTCTCGTTACTTTATCAGGAAACAGGCGGAATCTCGTGGGTGGAGAACTTCGCATCCCGATGTTGGGGGGGATTTTCTTGAAGAAAATGAGATTGAGAGGGCTTTCTCTGATATTGGTCTCAAGGGAGGGCTTCCGGATTTTTTAATCTTACGCAAAGGGGCTCCTTGTATTGTCGTTGAGGCTAAAAATGATTCGCGTAAGTTGGACATGGCAATCAAAGAGGCCTGTGATTACGTTGATAGCATTAACAAACACGGAAAGTATAAAATACTCATTGCGACGGGAGTGGCCGGGGAAGAGGATACAGGGTTTTCCATTTCAACAAAGGTCTTTACTAAAAGGGGCTGGGTTCCTTTAGTTTCCAAAGGGGCGGAGATTACAGCATTTCCGGGTCAGGTAGAAATAGAACTTGCGTTAAAGGCCGGAGACGGAACAACTACCGTTTCCGTACCAGATCAAAGCGAATTCATAGATGCAGCCATAGAACTCAGCATTATCTTAAGAAATGCAAAAGTAGAGGCTCCCTTGCGTCCCAAGGTTATCGGGGCTTTGGTTGCCGCCATATATCAGGATGAAATAGATATAGCATCGGAAAATGCCCTTGATTCAGTTAATAACCTCATGGAATGCACTTTTAGAGAAGCAACAGATATTTCTGCTGATAAAAAGGATGCGTTAATAAATACTCTACGTTTGACAGGAGCTGACTTTGACAGACTTTCTCCCGGGATTGGTAGAATCGTTAATATCTTAAAGAGATTAAATATCAGAGCTGTCTTGAAAACGGACACTGATTTTTTAGGGATGTTCTACGAAGCGTTTCTAAGGTACGGATATGATAATAATGCTCTTGGGATTGTTTTCACACCGCGACATATAACGCGTCTCTGTGTGGATCTGCTTGGGGTAAGCCCAACAGATAAAGTGATAGATATAGCGTCCGGCACAGGGGGATTTCTGGTTGCGGCTTTTGATAAAATGATTTTTCAGTCTAAAAGTGATGCACAGAGGGTTTCTATTAAATCATCTTTGTATGGATTTGACACAAATCCCACGATATGGGCACTAGCCACATTGAATATGTTTTTCCGGGGAGACGGGAAAAGCCACATTGAGAACAAAAGCTGTTTTGATCCATCTAGTAAAAAAACTGTTCATGGAAAATTTACTCGAGCCTTTCTTAATCCCCCTTTTTCTCAAGAGAATGAACCTGAGAGACAGTTTATTGATGGTGCAATGGAAGCCCTGATCCCTGGAGGGATGTTGGCTGCGGTTGTAAAAGCCGGTATTTTTGCGGACGATGAACATGCTCATTGGAGGAAAGATTTTTTACGCAAGCATACCCTTGTCGGCATGATTAGTTTGCCAGAAGATTTATTTTACCCCACGGCAGCACCTACCTCAATATTGCTAGCACTGGCAGGTGTACCGCATGGAACAGGAAAAGCTGTATTTATGTCGCGTGTCTGGAATGACGGGTATGAAAAACTTAAAGGGAGACGTGTCCCAAGGGAAAATGAGCAACTGACTGAGGTAACAAAAGCATTTCATCAGTTCCTTAAAGGCAGGGCTGATGCAAGTGAACTTTGTTCAGTGATTATAAAAGATGAAATCCTGACAGGGTTGGAGTGGAGTCCCCAACAATGGCTGCCACAGCCCCATTTTTCTGATGGGATTGTCAACAATGCACAGCGGAAAGTTATTGAGTCTCTGTTTCAGGCAGTCGCACATTTTCCGGTTTTGGCTGATAAAGCATTATCAAATTTTTCTGAACATTGGCAAAGTACTCTGCCTGATCTTCCTTGTAATCATGAAGCTCCCTTATCCTATTTTTTTGATGTTGAAAATGGAAAGTCGTCTGGTGAAAAGAATTACAGTGAAGGGGATCTTCCATATATATCAAGTGGAGATACCACTAATAGTATTGTGAATATGGTGGATGCAGAAGAAAAGGAAAAAGTTGAATTAGGCGCTTTGACTATAACAGCATTTGGTCAGGTTTTTCTTCAGCCTTGGTCTTTTGTTGCTAGGGGGAATGGTGGAAGCTCCGTTCGTGTATTGGAACCTAAGTTTAACATGAGCGTTAAAGAACTTGTATGGTTTGCAGCACAAATAAATTTGCAAAAATGGCGTTTCTTTTATGCACGGATGGCAATTAAAAGTAGACTATTACAAGACGGGTTCGTTTTAAAAAGCCCAAAAATGAGGCTAAAGGATTCAAGGGAATCTCTGGCAAGTAGATTGCTTGCATTTCGAGATACAATGCTAAAACAATCTTCTTTGTAGCTTCTTAATCTTTTATTTTCGTGTCAACAACTATGTATCAAGGATGATCGTAAATAATATGGAATTAAAAGACACTGTCGGTTTTAAGGATCTGGGCCTGAGCGCAGGCGTTTTGAAGGCGATCGAAGAATCAGGGTACACGCATCCCACCCCCATCCAGGCGCAGGCCATCCCTCTCGTCCTGATGTGCAGGGATGTTCTGGGTCTCGCGCAGACGGGGACGGGCAAGACGGCGGCGTTCACGATGCCGATGATTGATATCCTGTCGGGCGGGCGGGCGAAGGCGCGGATGCCGCGCTCGCTGATTTTGTCCCCGACCCGCGAACTCGCGGCGCAGATATCCGAGAACTTTACCAGATATGGTAAAAATCACCCGCTGACGCAGGCTCTGATCGTCGGAGGCACGTCGATGGAAGACCAGATCCGGAATCTGGATCGCGGCGTCGACGTGCTGATCGCGACGCCGGGGCGTCTGCTCGACCTGTTCGAGCGCGGCAAAATCCTGCTCGCCGACATCAAAATACTTGTGATCGACGAGGCTGACAGGATGCTGGATATGGGCTTCATCCCCGATCTGGAGAAAATCGTTTCCATCCTGCCGCCGATCCGCCAGACGCTGTTCTTCTCGGCGACCATGCCGCCGGAGATCAAGAAGCTCGCCGATAAATTCCTCAGCAATCCGAAGATTGTGACGGTTTCTGCTCCTTCCTCCGCCGCTGAAAATGTCCGGCTTTTCCTCGTCAACGTGCCGCACTTCAGGCAGAAACAGGCCGCCTTCTACAAGGTTTTCAGGCAGGAGGACGTGAAGAACGCCTTCGTGTTCTGCAATCGCAAGCGCGATATCGACGAAGTGTGCCGTTTCATGAAATCCAAGAGGATCAAGGCCGCGTCCCTCCACGGGGACATGGATCAGTCGCGGCGCACAGCCGCCCTGAGCGCCTTCAAGGAAGGGCTGACGCAAATCCTGGTGTGCAGCGACGTCGCCGCGCGCGGGCTGGACGTGCTGGGCATGTCGCACGTCTTCAACTGGGACGTGCCGCATAATCCCGAAGACTATGTGCATCGCATCGGACGCACCGGCCGCGCCGGCCTGACCGGCCGCGCCTTCACTTTCGCGACGCCGAACGACGAGAAGTCCGTGGAGCTTATCCAGAAGCTGATCGGGAAAAAGATCGAGGCCTACGGCATCGGCGGGGAGGAGGACTCCGTTCCGTCGCAGCCGCAGGAGGAAGCTCCGCAACGTCCTGAAAGAGAGCGCGCGCCGCGCCGGAGGCGGCCTGAAAAAAAGAACGGGCGGAAAAACACCGAAAGCAGTCCGCCGCCGGAAAGACGCAGCCGCCACGAGGAACACCACAATATCTCGTCCGAGAAGAATGACGGTACTTTCGGCGCAGACCTGCCTGCCTTCCTGAAAGCGAAGTGATTGACCCACGATATGACGGAGCGATATTTTCGTGAGTCACAGGGGCAGGATCGCAAACTGGAAGTCTGACAGGGGGTTCGGGTTTATCCGCGCGTTTTCAGGATGAAGGGCTTCTTTATTTTTCGGATGTCCGGAAGAAAAAAACGCTGACAACGGGATTCGTTCTGGCCTACGCTGTTGTTCTTGGCACGCTCTACCATAAACCGCGCAGCGGAGGCGGCGTTTGACTTCGGTCATGCTTTCCGCTTCTTTCTGCCCTCGGAAAATTGCGAGAGGCCGAAGAATACGGGGCCGGACCAGGAGGAGCCGGTGATGATCTGCGCGATGCGGGAAAGGCTCCGGTATTTGCGCCCCTGAAAGGCGAAGCCGTCCGCCAGCACCATCACCTGATACTGCGCGCCCAGATACTCCCGAATCAGCCTCGTGCCGACGGGAGGGCGGCGGATGAGCTTCTTGCGGTCTATCGCCGGGTTCTTGGACAGTTTTTCCCTGGCAAGGGCCGCGATGCGCCTTTCCAGCGCTTCGGTCTCGCCGCCCCACGCCAATTCCTGCAGGCGATAGCTCAGGCGGCTGACCAGATAGGTGCGGTTGAATTCCGGCGCCTCTGTCTGGTAAAGGTCTTTCCACATCTTTTTGATCTGGCCCATCGGCATTGTGCGCAGGGCGGTGATTTTCGCTAATGTTTCGTTACTCATGAGGAACCTCCTGTTCCGCATGAACGCTTCCATTCGCGCTGAAGTCCACGGCTTTATTGCCCTGCGCCGCTTTATCTTTCAGCCGTTTCCGGAGGATGCCCAGGGCCAGAATACGGGCAATTTCATCGACAGGTGACGGGCTATTTTGATCACAATCTTCCATGTCCCGATGCTACCCCGCCCACAGGGAGCTGAAAACTCGACACGAATATCCTGAACATACTGTAAATCATCCTGTCGTTGGCGGTTTGGCTGGCAATCGCAACTGACAATCACGAAAACAAAAAAATGAGCAAAGCTGTGGACTTAAACCTCCGTACATTCGGCCATGATGTTCAGAGCCTTGTTAGAGGATTCGAGTTCTGAGAGAGAAAACGGGGCAGCACGACTCCTGAAAAGACACGGCCATGTACAGAGGTTTCGTGCGAAAATACCGCGACAAAGCGTGGAAAACGCCTGTGACAGAAACTCCGGAAAGGAGAGTTATTGGTAGTAATGGCGGCCCTCGTGAGATTCGAACTCGCGGGGGTCTTCAAAAAACTTTTGTCATCTTCTGGTCATTTTTCATCTGAAACTGTCATTTGAGAGCTGATTTATAATGCTTTTTGTTATCTTGTGGCTTTTGTGGGATGAAA
>JAZDGQ010000089.1:0-8770 GCA_043806835.1 Pseudomonadota bacterium
GGCATCATAACGGATGCGAATGGCGGCAGCGTTAATCATCCTCCCTATTAAGCACAAGACAGCGATTCTTTTCCTGCGTTTCTATCATGCGCCGGATTCTTTTATTCCGATTCTGTTATTTTGTCCCAAGCCCTTAGTTAAGATAATCTCCCTCTCCCTCCGGGAGAGGATAAGATAGGATCGTTGCTATTCTGCCGCCGATCCCGTGATTTCGCCGTCCTCGAGGACGAGGCTGCGGTCGGCGACATCGAGAATCCGGTAGTCGTGCGTCACGAGAAGGATGGTCGTTCCCTGCTCCCGCGCCAGCCGCTTGAGGATATGGACGATTTCCTGGCCGTTTTGCTTGTCGAGGGAGGCCGTCGGCTCGTCGGCGAGGATGATGTCCGGCCTTGCCACCAGAGACCGCGCCACGGAAACGCGCTGTTTCTGTCCGCCGGAAAGCTGGTCGGGCTTGCCGTGCAGACAATCGGCAAGACCCACAGATTCCAGCATGTCCCCGGCGATCTTCTGCCTCTCCCGTTCGCTGAGGCCGTCTTTCAGTTCCAACGCCATACAGACGTTCTGGAGAGCGGTCAGGCTTTTCAACAAATTGTTCTGCTGGAAGATAAAACCGATATGCCGCCGGAGTTCAACGCGCTCTTTCTCCTCCGCGCCGACCATCTGCCGCCCCAGAACCTCGACGCTGCCGTCGAAGGCGGCGCGCAGTCCCCCGATGACCGTCAGGAGCGTCGTCTTGCCGGAGCCGGAAGGGCCGGTCAGGATGACGATCTCGCCCTTTTCGAGTTCGATATCCACGCCTTTCAGAGCCTCGCGCTTCAGGGCGCCGGCGCCGTAGCTGAATCTCAGGTTTTTGACGCTGATAACGGGCATAGGTTTTGACCCTTAGAACATATCCGCGGGGTTGGCCGATTTGAGCTTTTTCATGGCGATGGAGCCGGAGACGACGCACATGCCGAGGATAAGGGAGAAGATGGTCATGATTTTTCCAAGGCCGAGGGGCATGGGCATGTACAGGACCCCCTCGGCGATGCGGTAAAGGACAGCAGAGATAAGCAATCCCGGAACGAACCCGGCGACGGCCAGGAACAGGGCGGCCGCGAAAACGACGAAGGTCAGGTAGCGGTGGGAATACCCCATCGCCTTCAGCGTGGCGTACTCGTTCAGGTGGTTGGTGATGTCGGTGAAGAGGATCTGATAGACGATGACCATCCCGACGACCAGCCCGATGACGACGCCGAAGCCGAAGATAAACCCGACCGGCGCGCTGTTCTGCCAGTAGGCCATTTCGGCGCCGACCATTTCAGTATGGGTCATGACGTTCAGGTCTTCGTCCAGCATCTTCCGCAGTGCCGTCTGCGCCGCTAAAACGTCGCTTCCGGGATTCAGGCGTATGACGCCAAGGTCGATTCTTCCGGCGGGGCGTTCCGGAAGAATACGCAGGAAATTCAGTTCGCTGGTGATCGCGTTGCCGTCGGCGGCGAAGGAGGGTCCCACTTTGAAAGTGCCCACCACCTCCACTCTATGGTCGTTTATTTCCGCGAACAGCCTTTGTCCTGAAAGCATTTCCGCGACGGGGCCGAATTCCGGGCGGGAAAGGGTATCGAAAATGAGGGTGTCCTGCAGAAGCAGTTTCTTCCTGCTGCTCCGGATATCGTCTCCCCTTAAAAGCTCCGTGTCCGGATCGTAGCCGAAGAGTTGCAGGGTTCTTTTCGTTCTTTTATCGGGGTTCTTCCATTGCGCCATCCCGATATAAACGGGATCTGCGCTTTCGACTTCCGGAAGGGCGAAGGCGCGTTTCAGCTGCTGCCGCGAAAAGCTGACCGTCCTCCATATCGCTTCCGTCTGCTTGTGCATCAGGAACAGGTCGCCTTCCAGCGCAACGGGGAACTTGACGATGCTCGCGTACAGGGCGTCCCGGAATCCGAGCTGCATGAACACGAGCACGCAGGCGAACAGCACTCCCAGCATGGCGGCGAACAGCTTCGCCTTTTCGTGCGTGAGCTGGCGCCAGGCGAGCCGGGAGGCGAAGTAAAAGGACTTTGCGGGAGTCATGGGCTGATCCTGACATCCACTTTCATGTAGAGGAGGTGTTGCAATTTCTCCGCGTCGGCTTCGGTCAGGGATATCCTGCATTCGACGATGCGGTTGTCGCGATCCGCCAGGGGATCCGTGCCGTTCAGGTCGTTCTTGAAGACCTGATAGCCAAGCTCCCGGACGACGCCGTGGAAAGCCTCCGGAAAGCCCGGAACCCTGATTTCGGCTTTCTGTCCGGCGGCCACATGAGGCATGTCGCGTTCGTAAATCTCGGCGACGACGTCCATCCGGCTCAGGTCGGCAAGCTCCAGGATGCCCCGGTCGTCGGCTCTCTCCCCCGGGCGGGTTCTGATTTTCAGGACCGTCCCGTCCATGGGCGCCAGAAGGATCGATTGCCTGAGTTCTTCCCGGGCGAGATTTATTTTGGCGGCGGCGGAGTCCGCCTCCGCCTTCAGCAGGGCGACGTTCGCCTCCGAGATTTTCAGATCCCTTTCGATCTCTTCAAAGCTCGTTTCCGAAACGGCCTGCGCGGCCAAGAGGGATTTTTTTCTTTTGTAATCTTTTTCAAGGAAGCCGAGCTTCGTCGTTTCGGCGTTGAGCTTCGCCTGCAAGACGGCAGTCTGGGTCTCGGCGTCGACCAGCTTCGCTTTCTTTCGCGGAGCGTCGCTGAACGCGGCGAGACGGTCTCCACGCTTGACCTGCCGGCCTTCCGCCACAAAAAGCTCCTCGATCCGCGCGCCCTCGGGACCCGCGTCATGCGACACCCTGACGATGCGCGAACGCGGCTCTATGCGCCCCAGCGCACCGACTCCGTCGGCGGGGAGGCTCTCGGCTTCTGACGGTTTCCCGGCGAGAAGAAGCGCCGACAGCAGGACGGCGCAGAAGATCGTCACGGTGTTGGAATGTGTTTTCATGACGGAAACCCTACTCCTCCGGGGGCGGCTTCAGCGTATCGACGAAAGCCCGGATATCGAGGAGGCGGTGGCACTTGAGCCTTTCCGCCTCGAGAATCCCCCGCACCTGCCGGAGGCTGTCCTTCAGGTCGTCGTTGACGATGACATACTGGAATTCGCCGTAATGGGAAATCTCGTCCTGCGCCTTGTCGAGGCGGCTTTTTATTTCCCCTTCGTTGTCCTGCGCGCGCCCGTGCAGCCGTTTTTCCAGCACGGCCCAGCTCGGGGGGAGCAGGAAGACGGAGACGACGTCGTCCCGGGCGATTTTCTCCAGATTGCGCTTTCCCTGCCAGTCGATGTCGAACAGGACGTCACGCCCTTCCGAGAGGGTTTTTTCGACCGGTGTTTTCGGCGTGCCGTACATATTGCCGTTATAGACCAGCGCGTACTCCAGCATGTCGCCGTCATCGACCATCCGCCGGAATTTTTCAGGGCTGACGAAATGATAATGCTGCCCGTCCACCTCTCCCGGACGTTTCGCCCGCGTCGTGGCGGAGATCGAAATGACGGTCTGCGGATCCAGCCGCATCAGCTCCCGCGTGATCGTCGTCTTGCCGCCGCCGGGGGGGGAGGCCAGAATCAGCATCAACCCCCTTCGCCTGAACGCCGGATGTGAAGAGGGGAAATGTGTCACACTTGCTGCTGCCATCATTTTTCTATAGTTTTGTGGGCGGGTTTCCCCTTATAACGCTTCATAAATCATAAAACAACACTTGGATTAAGCTCTATGAAAAAACAAAAAACAATTCTGATTACGGGTGCCTCCAGCGGCATCGGCAAGGCGCTGGCTGTGCTTTATGCCGTCCCGGGCGTCACCCTGCTGCTGACGGGGCGCAACACCGGACGGCTGCGGGAGGTGGAAGGTTTATGCCTTCAGAAGGGGGCGGAGGTTGAGGTTGCCGTCCTTTGCGTGACGAATCGCCCCGCTTTCGAAGAAAAACTCCTCGACTGGGATGACCGGCATCCCATCGACCTGCTGATCGCCAACGCGGGAATTTCGGGCGGTTCCGGCAGGGGTGCCCGTCAAGGCGATGGCCTTTTCCGTGAAATCATGGACATCAACCTCGACGGCGCGTTCAATACCGTCAGCCCTCTGATCCCGCGCATGGTCGCCCGCAAGGCGGGGCATATCGTTTTAATGAGTTCGATGGCCGGATTTCGCGGGATGCCGAACGCGCCGGCTTACAGCGTCAGCAAGGTGGCGGTGCGCGCCTACGGGGACGCGCTCCGGCCTCTCCTGAAACGGGAGGGCATTACCGTCTCGACGATTTTTCCGGGATTCGTGAAAACGCCGCTCACAGACGTCAACGACTTTCCCATGCCGTTCCTGATGGAAGCGGACAAGGCGGCGGACATCATCAGGCGCGGAATCGACGCCAAAAAAGCCTCGATCGCTTTTCCGTGGCAGATGCATGTGCTTTGCTGGCTGCTGGGCGTGATGCCAAGATGTCTTGGCGACTGGATTCTGAGCTGTGCGCCGAAGAAGGGGTAGAACACGCCTGCATCTGACGGCAGTTACGTCTTCCGACCCTTGTGTTCGCGGAGAGAGATGAGCAGGGCATCGATGCCGCCGCCGCCGCGCTGGATGACGGCGGAGAAATCGGAGCGCTGGGTGACGCTCATGCTGACGCCTTCGACCACCACATCGATGATTTTCAGCTTGCCATCCTTGCTGCGGACGCGCCATTCCAGATTGACGGGCGGGCCGTCTTTCTGGAGAATTTGACTGAAGACGAGAAAGTCCCTGTTTCCGGAGGGTGTTTCCCCGGTTATTTTCAGTTTCTGGCCGGAATAATCCTCGAATCTCGTGGTATAGGTTTGCACGATCATGTCCTCGAAGAGAACCATGTATTCTTTGCGCTGGCGTTCCGTCGTTTCTCTCCAGTAAGTTCCCATCGCAAACTGCCCGATGGTCTGGATATCGAAATTGTTCCGCAGAATCTTGCGTACGCGGTCCTCGCGCATCTCCCTGGAGAGCTCTTTCGCGGTCAGGGACATCAGAGCGGTATCGCCCAGCTTCTGCACGAATTGCGAAGGAGGGGCGGGAGTCTCTTCACCGGCCTCGGAAAAACCGGGAAAGCCGGTCACCGCCGGCAGGATCATGGAGAAAAGGAGGATAAGAAAACCGGCGAGCCTGCGGGAGAGTTTTGTCATGAACGTGTCTTTGGACATTTCCTGCTGTTTTCTATTGGAGAGTGTTGTAATCCAGAGCCTGCGTTGTGGCAGCTCCGGGTTTTTCATCGCGGACGAGCGCCGCGCGTTTCTGGCTGTAGGCGCTTCTGACGACGGCATAGTAATCCAGGCTGTTGCGGCGCAGATCATCGAAGGCTTTAATCATGCGGGAACGGTTGTCCAGCCCCTCGAGGGCGTTGCGCGCGTAATAAACCCACTCATGATCGGTATTGAACGCCACGATGCGCACCGGATCGGCGGCGGCATCCACGGCAATGCCGGCGGCATCCCGCAGGGAGGAAGGTCCCAGAAGGGGCAGGACGAGGTAAAATCCGTCGCCAACGCCCCAGGCGGCGAGCGTCTGGCCGAAGTCCTCATCCTCATAGGGAAGACCCTGCGCTTTCGCGACGTCCACCAGGCCGGCGATGCCGACGGAGCTGTTGATGATAAATCGGGCGGCGGCGTTTCCGGCATTACCGATATCGCCCTGCAGAAGGTTATTGGCGAGGATCAGCGGGGATTTCAGGTTGTGCATGAAGCTCTGGATCGAATCGCGTATGAAAGAAGGCAGCACGGCGTTATGGCCTCTGGCGAAAGGGTCGATCAGGAGCTTGTCGAGGACATCGTTGAATCCGAAAACAAAGCGGTTGACGGGCTCAATGGGATCGGCGATTTCCTGCGTTTTCCTGGTAACGTCCGTATTTTGCGTCTTTGCGCAGGCGGCCGTTCCCAGAATCAGAGACAGGCAAAGAGCGGCGAAAATGATTTTGAAGGCAGACTTCTCCATGACGCCGAACCCCTCTCTAATTGCTTCCTAAATATACTGTAACTCTTTTGAATTACTCAACCGTTAATCTTTCTCTTTTCATCCGTCTTCCAGATGCAGCAGAGCCGTCACGCCGAGCAGGAGTCCGATGATGGAAGGAGACCATGCCGCCAGATGCGCAGGGATTTTCTGGGAGATGCCGAATGCCTGGAGCATGGATTCCATGAAGAAGATGAAGAATCCTGCGGCGATGCCAAGCACAATCATGGAGGCTCCTCCTCCGAATCTTGGCGGGTGTAGCGAAAATGTCGCAGCCAGCAGAACCATGGCGATGAAGAAGAAAGGTTGCGCCAGCAGCGTATGAAAGTGGACGTAGAGCCGGGTCGCCGGAAATCCTGTTTCTTCCATAATACGAATGTACTCCGGGATGTTCCAGAACGAAATGGTTTCCGGATCCGCAAAGGATTCTTCGATTTTCTGCGCGGTCAGTTCTGTCTGAAGTTTCTGGATGTCAAAACGCCGGGAGCCGTTTCTGTCGCTGACCAGTGGTTGCCGGATCTCCCAGTATCCCTCCCTCAGATAGGCGACGGGGCTATCCATCCTGCTAAGGAAGGCATTCGCGTCGTCGAAAAAGAGAATGGTGACGTTGTTCAGCTGCCATTGTTTTTTGTCGAAGCTCTCGGAATGGATCAGGGCATAGCCCTGTTCCGAGGGCTGGCGCAGCCAGATTCCCGTTTTGGAAACGGCCACCGGATCCCGCGCGCCCTGAAAATGCAGATTGTCCAGCCTGTTGTGCTTGCTCAGGAAAATGGATGAAACCGGATTGACGACGGCGGTTGAAAAAATGCCGATCAGCAGGGCGCACAGCAGCATCGGGCTCAGGAATTGCCAGACGGAAAGCCCGAAAGACCGGATGACCACGAGTTCACTGGTTTTGTTGAGTTTCCAGCAGGTATGGATCGCGGTGAACAGGATGACCATCGGCAGGATGCTTTGCCCGAGAGTGGGCAGTTTCATGAGGGACATCGACAATATCAGTCCAAGCGGCACGTCCGGCTGGGCTGCGGCGCGGCGCAGCATCTCGATGACGTCGAACAGCAGCAGGATTCCGAGCAGGGACGTCATCAGCACGATGAAGCTGGCCAGGAACTGTCGGCTGATATAGCGGAACAGCGTCGATGAGGCGGCGATCATGCTGGCTGCCCCCCTCTGTTCCGGACGGCCCGCGCATTCCAGCGCCGCATCATCGACAGCAGTTTCCGCTCTCCCCTGTCGTGCAGGAAGAGGAATCCGAGAACGATGGGCAGAAGCGTGTTGAGATAAACAAAAGGCACGGCGCCCGCATGCTTCTTGGAAAAGTTGACAAGGGACAGGTTGAGCGTCTGCACCAGGATGATCAGGATCACGGCGGCCAGTACTTTCGCATTCTGTCCCCGGCGGTTGAAGGGACCCAGCAGGAGCGTGACAAGCGCGATCATGGTGAAGCTGAGGGCGTTCCAGGGAGTGACGATCCGGTGATTCGCCTCGGACAGGAACAGGTCGCGGCTGGCCTTGTCGCGTTTGTTGCCCGGGTCCGGGTCGAGAAGCTCCCCCAGCGTGCGTTCCCCGGCTCCCCGCCAGTGTTCCTGCGCGATGCCTTCCAGTCCCCTGATCTCGATGGTGTAGCGGGAGAAGTACAGTTTGGAGAGGGCGCCGCTGCCGGAATCCGGTTGCTGTCGCATGCCGTCGAAAACCACAATGGTGGGGATGTCGCCGTCCATCACGATCCGGCCTTTTTTGGCGATGATGGCGACAGGCGGTTTTGTTTTGTCGCGGGTGTCATAAATCATCAGTCCGCCCATGTCGCCGTTTTTCTCCCGGGATCGCAGATAAACGGTGAATTTGTCGCCGAAGGTGTTGAAGACGCCCTCGCGCAGCAGGAAGGCGGAATACTGTGTTTTGATTGTGCGCCGCAATTCTTTCGCCTGTCCGTAGCACTCCGGAGAAATCCAGGCGGTGACGGTCGTCAGCAGCAGGCTGGTAATGACGGCAAGAACGATGGCCGGACGGGCAAGGGTGTATTGATCCACTCCGCTGGCGCGCATGACGACCAATTCATTGTCCATAATTAACCTGTTGTAGGTGAACAATACGGAAGCTACCAGTGACAGGGGTAAAATGATTTCCAGGAATTTAGGAAGAGTCAGGGCGACCAGTTTCATAAACAGGCCGAGCGGAGCATCGGAGTTGGCCACCAGTTCCAGAAGGTTCAGCGATTGGGTCAGCAAGACGACAAGCGTCAGCGTCACCGCGACGAACAGGGTCGCGTTCAGGAGGTTTTTGAATAGATAGCGCGTCATCAGCATGTTATCACTTTAACATCTGTTTAGAGGATTGTTCATCCTTTTGATTTTTATAAAGTTCTCTTTTTGTTCTTTACACCTTCACAAAATTTTTGTACGAATGAAACAAGTCTTTTTTACCCAAGTCAACGGAGCATCTGTTTATGAAACGAACGTCCACACTTCTTTCCATCAAAGAAGCCAGCAAGTGGGCGAGCGCCTTTTTGAAAAGAGATATCAGTGAATCGAATATATCTTATTTAATTCAATATGGAAAAATTAAAAAACGCGCGCAACCCAGCAACGGAAATTTTATCTGCGTCAACGTAGAGGATCTAAAACGATACTATGATTCCAGATGCGGCCAGCGTGAAATGGCGTGGAAAAAGCGTTTGGGCAATGACCTAAATTGGGCGCTTTCTTTTGACCATTTGCGGGAGAAAGATACAACCAAGCACGTACACAGGCTTCATCCTTATAAGGGGAAGTTTATACCTCATCTCGTCGAATATTTTATCGGTCCG
>JAZDGQ010000090.1:0-2603 GCA_043806835.1 Pseudomonadota bacterium
GCCCCCGCCGCTTCAATGGCAAGGCGAACCGCTTCGCTTTTGTGGGCAGGAAGATTATACATGACAACGATGTCTCCGGCTCTCAGGGTTTGGACAACCGCGCCGCTTCTCCTTCCAATTCCATGACAATCCCCCCTGAGTCACAGGACTCATGGAATCACAGCTTTTTTCTAAAAGGAACCCCTAATCGTGCAATGACTCTAATGGGCAGAAAAAGCCAGAACGCGGAAGAGATCATCAATCGTTTCACTCCCTCGGAATGACAAAATTTCAAATTTTTCAGCAGGCTGTTGAAGAGTCATTTTTCGAAACGGATTTTAAGTCTCCTTTACCAGCATTGCGGAAAACAGCACTTAAAACGCTATTTGTGTGAGTTTGATTTTAGGTATAATAATCGTCATAGTGATGACGCTGAAAGAGCCAGAATTGCTTTATACAGCCTGCGCTTGACCTCGTGGTGGACAATGACAAGCAAAAAGACAAACAAGAAAAATCAGGAACAAAGCGTTAAATTCATCCAGACAGCCGAAGAACACGGCTGCGATGAATCAGAGAATGCTTTCTCGGAAAAGCTGAAAAAGCTGGCTGCACGCGAGAAAAAGACTACGGAAAAAGGTTAATTTCCTGTGGGTTTGCGAAGTATACAATCGCCTTATTTTTCACGGACGGAGAAACGATGAAACTCATTTCATGCTCAAGCAATCATCCTCTGGCGGGAGACGTGTCGGATTATCTGGGAATTCCGCTGATGGACGTGAACATCAAGCGTTTCGCGGATCAGGAAATCTTCATTGAAATACTCGATAACGTCCGGGGGGAGGATGTTTTCGTCATTCAGTCCACCTCTTATCCGGCGAACGACCATCTGATGGAAATGCTTATCATGTTCGACGCCCTCAAACGCGGCTCGGCCCGGCGGATCACGGCGGTGATGCCGTATTTCGGCTACGCGCGGCAGGACCGCAAGACGGGGCCGCGCACCCCCATCTCGGCCAAGCTCGTCGCCAACCTGATTACGACGGCGGGCGCGGACCGCGTGCTGACGATGGATCTGCATGCCGGGCAAATTCAGGGATTCTTCGATATTCCCGTGGACAACCTGTTCGCCGGGACGCCGATCTTCGTCCCCTACGTCCGGAAAACGAAGTCCGCGAATCCGCTGACGATGATATCGCCGGATGTCGGCGGCGTGATGCGGGCGCGGGCGCTGGCCAAGCGGCTGGACGCCGGCCTCGCCATCATCGACAAGCGGCGCGAGAAGGCGGGCGCTTCGGAGGTCATGCACGTCATCGGGGACGTCGAGGGGCAGGAATGCATCCTGATCGACGACATGGTCGATTCAGCAGGCACCCTCTGCAACGCGGCGGAAGCCCTGATGGAGAAAGGGGCGTCGTCGGTGCGCGCCCTGGCCACGCACGGAGTCCTCTCCGGCAGCGCGGTGGACAGGATCGAAAAATCGCCTTTGACCGAAATGGTCATCACCGACAGCATCGCCGCCACGGAAAAGGGGGCAGCCAGCAGGAAGATAAAACACCTGACCATCGCCCCGCTGATCGGCGAGGCGATCCTCCGTATCAGCGAGGAACGCTCGGTCTCGTCGCTGTTCGATGTGGTCATGACAGGCGGGTGACATACGCCGCCTATTCACTTGCGCCTCAGGATGCGCGTCTCAACGGCCTGTATTTGATGCGGTGGGGCTGGTCGGCCTCGATTCCGAGGCGGCGGTGGCGGTCGCGCTCGTAGTCCGCATAGTTGCCCTCGAACCATACCGCCTGACTGTTCCCCTCGAAGGCGAGCATGTGGGTGGCGATGCGGTCGAGGAACCAGCGGTCGTGCGAGATGATGACCGCGCAGCCCGCGTAATTCTCAAGCGCGTCTTCCAGCGCCGCCAATGTCTCCGTGTCCAGATCGTTGGTCGGCTCGTCGAGCAGCAGGAGGTTGGCGGGATCTTTCAGCATCTTGGCGAGATGCACGCGGTTGCGCTCCCCGCCGGAGAGAATGCCGACTTTTTTCTGCTGATCCGGCCCCCGGAAACCGAAGGAGCCGACATAGGCGCGGGACGGCATGTCGCGCTTGCCCAGATGGAGGATGTCGTTGCCGCCGGAGATTTCCTCCCAGACGTTTTTGTTGGCGTTGAGGCTGTCGCGGCTCTGGTTCACATAGCCCATGACGACGGTCTCGCCCACGGCCAGCGTGCCGGAATCTGGTTTTTCCTCGCCGGTGATCATGCGGAACAGCGTGGTCTTCCCGACGCCGTTGGGGCCGATGACGCCGACGATCCCGCCCGGCGGCAGCTTGAACGTCAGCCCCTCGAACAGGAGCCGGTCGTCGTAGCCCTTGGAGACGTTTTCGGCATCGACCACATTTTGGCCGAGGCGCGGCGGGATGGGAATGACGATCTGCGCCGTGCGCGTCGTCTCGAACTTCTTGCTTTCTTCCAGCAGGTTATCATAGGAGGAGATACGCGCCTTGCTCTTGGCCTGACGCGCCTTGGGCGACTGGCGCACCCATTCGAGCTCACGGGAGAGCGTTTTCTGGCGCGCTTCCTGCTCGCGGCCTTCCTGCTCGAGGCGCTTGGATTTTTTCTCCAGATAGGCGGAGTA
>JAZDGQ010000091.1:0-15921 GCA_043806835.1 Pseudomonadota bacterium
ATTATTGTCATTAGGTCAAGTAAAAAGATTACGTTAAATTGAAATGTTGCTTCGCCGGGTATGCTCGATGTTCCCGACCACCAGATACAGCTCGTAAGGGAGGAAACAATGGTGGTCCCGGGGGGATTCGAACCCACGACACCCTGATTAAGAATCAGATGCTCTAACCAGCTGAGCTACGGAACCACATTGAAGATGAGACATTAAGGGACTTCCCCAACTGCGGTCAATAGCGTAGTAAAAAATTATTCCGATAAATGCGGCATCCCTTCAAAACGACTGTCCACGACCGATTCCGCACAGGCGTACAGAACGTCATGAATGAAACAACGCTCCGCATATTTACGCAAAATCAGGCCTCTTTCCGCCGTTGTCCGTTTCCGGACATGTATTGCATGGCGTGCATGGCCATGACGCGCTCCTCGTCGGCGGGGACGATGAGGGTCTTGAACGTGCCGAGGAATCCGACTCGCGCCAGAATCGCGTCGCGCACGGGCGCGGCGTTTTCGCCGACGCCGCCGGTGAAGACGATGCCGTCCACGCCGCCCAGCGACACCGCCATCATGCCCATGAACTGCGCCGTTTTCAGGCAGAAGTAGTCTATCGCGAACGCGGCCTTCGGATCTTTGCTTGCGAGGAGCGTCCGGACGTCGTTCGTGATACCGGAAAGCCCCTTCAGGCCGGAATCGTAATGCAGCAGGCGCTCCACCTCGTCCGGGCTGATCTTCAGATCGCGCATCATGTAAATCAGCGCGCCGGGGTCGAGGCTGCCGCAGCGCGTCCCCATGGGAAGGCCGTCCAGCGCCGTCATGCCCAGAGTGCTGTCGATGCTCTTGCCTTTAAGAAGGGCGCAGAGGCTGGCGCCGCTGCCGAGATGCGCGACGATGACGCGGCCCCCGGCCAGCTCAGGGTCGTCGCGGCGCAGAACATGGGAGACCCACTCGTAGGACAGGCCGTGAAATCCGTAGCGCCGGATGCCCTTGTCGGCCAGGCTTTTCGGCAGGGCGTAGGCGGTGAACAACGGATCGTGCCCGGCGTGAAAAGCGGTGTCGAAGCAGGCGATCTGAAGCAGTTCCGGCCTCAGCCTGTTGAAAATCTCGATGGCCAGAAGATTGTTCGGCTGATGCAGCGGCACCAGAGGGGAAAACCGGCGCAACTGCTCCAGGACCGGAGGCGTGACGGCGACGGGATCAGAGAACAGGTCCCCGCCATGCACCACGCGGTGCGCCACGGCGGAAAGACTCCCGTTCTGCTCCTTGCTCCAGTCGAGGATGGCGCGCAGGGCGTTTTCATGTGTGTCCTGCGGCGTGCTGCCGATGCGGTCGATATGCTTCCGCGCCATCAGGGTGAGAGGGGCGTCCGCGGCAAAGAGGCTGGCCTTGACGCTGGAGGAGCCGGTATTGATGACAAGGATCGTTTTCGTCACTTGATGGCTCCCGTGCGCCGCGCCTCGACCATCAGGACGGCCAGAGCACAGGACAGCAGCCGCGTGCGCAGGTCGTCGGCGCGGCTGGTCAGGATGATGGGAACCCGGGCGCCCAGAACGATTCCGGCGGCGTCGGCATGACCGAGGAAGATCAGTTGCTTGGAAAGAATATTGCCGGCCTCGATCTCCGGCACGACCAGAATATCCGTGTCCCCGGCGACGGTCGAAAAGATCCCCTTGTCTTTGGCGGAATGTTTGCTGATCGTGGTGTCGAAAGCGAGAGGGCCGTCCATGATGCAGTCGGTGATCTGGCCGCGATCCGCCATTTTGCACAGGGCGGCGGCGTCCAGCGTGCCCTGCATTTTCGAATTGACGGTCTCGACCGCCGCCAGAATGGCGACTTTCGGTTTCTTGTCCATGCCGAACAGGACGCGCCACAGATCGATCGCGTTCTGGCAGATGTCCGCCTTGGTGGCGAGATCCGGCATGATGTTGATGGCGGCGTCGGTGATGATGATCGGCTTGTGATAGGCCGGCACCTCCATGAGGTAGGAATGGGTGATATGCCGGGCGGTGCGCAGTCCCGCCGCCGAGGGGACGATGGCAGCCATCAGTTCATCCGTGTGCAGGGAGCCCTTCATGATGGCGTCGACCCTGCCATGCGCGGCAAGATCCACCGCTTTTGCGGCGGCGGCGGCGCTATGTTCGACGTCGATGATGTCCAGACCGGATAGTGACAGGCCGCCTTCGTCGGCGGCTTTCAGGATGCGGGCGCGGGGGCCGATCAGGATCGGAAGGATCAGGCGGTCCTGCGTCGCATTCATGGCCGCTTCCAGGGTCGTGACCGTAACCGGATGGACGACGGCGGTTCTGATGGGCTTCAGATCGCGGCAGGCTTCGATGATGTTGCGGCTGTTGGTGTGGGTGTGAAGGATGACGTCCGGCGTTTCCGGCCAGGGGAGCCTCACTTTTTCGGTGGGGGCCAGGACGGTCGCCTTGCCTTCTGCGACGATTTCGCCGCGGGAATTCGTGCAGGAGCAGTCGAAAACGACGATGGGCTTGGCGGGTTTTTTCTCCCCCGTTTTTTTCTCCAGAACGGTGACGGTGACGGTGACGGTTTCTCCCAGCCGCACGGGTTTTTTGAAGGTGACGTTCTGTCCCAGATAGATCGTGCCAGGCCCCGGCAGCAACGTTCCGAGAACGGTCGAGATCAGAGAAACGGACCACATGCCGTGACCGATGACGCCGTGAAAGGCGCTGTTTTTCGCATAGGCTTCATCCATGTGCGTCGGGTTGATGTCGCCGGACATTGCTGCGAACAGTTCAATGTCTCTTTGAGAGAGCGTGCGCGTCAGGCTGGCGGTATGGCCAACGGACAGTTCATCGAAAGTGACGTTTTCAAGAACGCTCTTTTTTCCGGTGCTGCTTGGTTTATGCGCGGTGTACATTTTCCGGTCCTTTTCAGAAATTAACATGATTACGGCATAGTGCAGTGCATCATAAGCGAATAAATCTCTGCTTAATACTGGAAGTTGGCTATTTAAAAAAAATTTTCCTTTCGCGACCTTTTTCGACGGAATTTAAAGTTTTCTGGTAAATTTTATTTCCTTAATGATAGAAAATGAACGTTTCTGACTCGCCGCCATCTCTTTACGACGACGCATTTTTCACATAATATCTCTACTTTACGCCCGCAATTGAGCGAGGAAGGCGCGGATTCCGGCATCACCTGTTATAGACCGGCGCATCCCTCCAGACGACACCTTCTCCGGAACTTCCGGACGACCAGTTCCGAAGCATACGAATGAATTCATTGCCACCCGCCTTTTTCATCCGGGACGGAGACTCTTCCGAAACAAAAACCGGAACATTGAAATCAAGCGCCGCGTCCATGTAATCGTGCCAGAGCTGCGCCGGATATTTTCCGCCGGTGATGCGGTTCATCGGCGCGTTGTCGTCGTTGCCCATCCATATGCCGGTGACGAATTTATCGGTATAGCCGACGAACCAGGCGTCGCGGTAGTCCTGCGTCGTTCCTGTCTTTCCGGCGGCATGCCCCCGCGACAACTGCGCCGCCTGTCCGGTGCCCTGCGCGACGACCTGCTCCAGCATCCCGTCCAGAGCCGCGATGTCCCTGCCGGAAAACACCTGCACCCGATCCATCCGTTCATGCTGGTACAGCAAGCGCCCCTCCCCGTCCCTGACGGAAAGGACGGCATAAGGCCAGACGGAAGCGCCGCCATTGGCGACGACGGCATACGCGCTGGTCAGTTCCAGCAGACTGACCTCGTTCGCACCGAGTCCCGCCGCCAGTTCGGGCTTCGGCTTGTTCGCGAACCCCATGCGGTCGGCGACGTCAGGAAGCCGCGAGATTCCCACCAGCTTCAGCAGACGCACCGTCGCCGTGTTCATGGAATGCGCCAGCGCCTGCGTCAGCGTCACGGTTCCGTAGTATTTGCCCTCGTAGTTGGCGGGACGATAGGCGCCTTCCGTGATCGGCGCGTCCTCGATCCGGGTATCCGGGTCAAGCCCGCTTTCCAGCGCCGCCAGGTACACGAAGGGCATGAAGGCGGATCCTGGCTGCCGCAGCGCCTGCGTCGCGCGGTTGAACTGGCTGGCCGCGTAATCGACGCCGCCGATCATGGCCAGAACCGCGCCGTCCGGCGTCTCCGTCACCAGCGCCGCCTGCGATACCCTGTCCTGGGATTTCAGTTTTTTGAACAACGCCTTTTGCTTCGCCTCCGCCATAAGCTGCAGCTTCGGATCAAGCGTCGTCCTGACCACGATGTCGCTGTCCGTCGCGGAGAGAAATCCGTCGATCTGGCCGATCACCCAGTCGGCGAAATAACGGTTAAGGTCCCCTGTCGTTGACCTAGTCTCCTGAATCCGGATCTTTCCGATTTCCCGGGACATCATTCCGGCATCGAGATAGCCCGCGTCCTTCATGGCTCCGATCACGACCTTCGCCCGCGCCGCCGCCAGATCGGGATGAGTGGCCGGGGAGAAGCGCGACGGCGCTTTCAGGAGCCCCGCCAGCACCGCCCCCTCCCACAGAGTCACACGCGACACCGGCTTGCTGAAATAGATTTTGGCGGCGGCATCGACTCCGTACGCGCCGGAGCCGAAATACACCCTGTTCAGGTAGGCCAGCAGAATTTCGTCCTTGGTGAATTTTTGCTCTATCTGAAACGCCATAAGAGCTTCCTGCACCTTGCGGCGAATCGTCCTCTCCGGAGTCAGGAACATGTTTTTGGCAAGCTGCTGGGTGATGGTCGATCCGCCCTGCACCCACCTCAACGCCCTGACGTTCGCTCCCATCGCCCGCGCCAGCCCCCGGGGGTCGATCCCGAAATGGCTGTAGAACCGCCGGTCCTCCACCGACAGCACCGCCGCGATCAGGTGCTGCGGCACGTCCTTCATCGCCACCTTGTCGCCTTGCATGCCGCCGTACCGCGCGATCAGCGTGCCGTCGTTGGCGAGAAGGACGATGCTGGGCTTGATGTCCAGCGGCTTGACCCTGTCGATATGCGGCAGGTCATGAAGAAAATATGCCGCGGACGCCAGGCAGACGACCAGCCCCCACAGAATCCAGAGGACTGAATTCCGCGTCCGTTTTTTCCGGAAGCGCCTTTTGGGCGTCCTGCTGGATCGTTTTTTCAAACCCATACCTCATCTTCCCCCTCTCCCCTTGCTGCGGGAGAGGGTAGGGTGAGGGGGTAAGCCCGTCAGGGCGTCATTTGAACCCTGTGCGCGCAGACGCGCGCGCCCCCTCACCTTGATCCTCTCCCGCAAGGGGAGAGGAGGTTATTGTGAGATATGTAACCCGGATTACGCCGCCCTTTCAAGAGCCATCGCCACCGCTTCCCCGCCGCCGATGCAGAGGGAGGCGACGCCTTTTTTCAGGCCGCGCTTCTCCAGCGCCGACAGCAGCGTCACGATGATCCGCGCCCCCGATGCGCCGATGGGGTGTCCCAGAGCGCAGGCGCCGCCGTTCACGTTCACCTTGTCGTGCGGCAGGGACAGCTCGCGCATCGCCGCCATGGTCACCACGGCGAAGGCTTCGTTGATCTCGAACAGATCGACGTCCTTGGGCGCCCAGCCCGCCTTTTCCATGACCTTGCGGATGGCGCCAATCGGCGCCAGCGTGAATTCCGCCGGTTTTTGAGCATGTGTCGCGTGAGCTTTGATGACAGCGACGATTTTCAGCCCGCGCTTTTTCGCTTCGGACATACGCATCAGCACCAGCGCCGCCGCCCCGTCGGAGATGGAGCTGGAGCTCGCCGCCGTTACGGTTCCCTCCGGCGAGAATGCGGGTTTCAGCGTCGGAATTTTGTCCGGCCTGCCTTTTTTCGGGCTTTCGTCTTCGCTGAGGAGAGTTTCGCCTTCTTTCGTCTTTATTTTCAGCGCCACGATTTCGGATTTGAAGTCGCCTTCTTTGGTGGCGCGCAGCGCGCGGGTGAGCGAAGCCAGAGCGAAACCGTCCTGATCTTCCCGCGTGATCTGCAATTTGCGCGCCGTGTCGTCGGCGAACACGCCCATCGCCATGCCTTTCTGGTAGGCGTCTTCCAGACCGTCGAGGAACATGTGGTCGTACACTTTTCCATGACCGAGGCGGTATCCGCCGCGCGCCTTGTCGAGAAGATAGGGCGCATTGGACATGCTCTCCATGCCTCCCGCCACCATGACCGCGAAGGAGCCGGCCAGCAGATTGTCATGCGCCACCATCACGGCCTTCATGCCCGATCCGCACACCTTGTTGACGGTCGTCGCGCCGGTCGATTCCGGCAATCCCGCCTTCAGTGCCGCCTGACGCGCAGGCGCCTGCCCCTGCCCCGCAGGAAGCACGCATCCCATATAAACATCCTCGATATCCGTGGCTTTCAGGCCGGAACGCTTCACCGCTTCTTCGATGACGGCCTTGCCGAGATCGGTGGCCGTAAAACCCGCCAGTTCCCCCTGAAATGCGCCCATCGGCGTCCGCGCCATACCGACAATCACCACCGGATCGTTATCTTGCATAATTAATGTCTCCTCCTGATCTGTTGCACTGTGGTGAATTTAAGCACCTTTTGTCCTTCCGGCACAAGACGGTATCTCTCTAACTGACGTCATACCGGCGGAAGCCGGCATCTCCTTCGCGCAAAGGAAAAGGAAGGACAAGAAAACATGTGACGAGACCTCGCGAAGCGAGGCCTCGTATGACCGCGCCGCCAGGCATAAAACAAGGCGGCGATACGGGCTATCAGGGCACGGCGATGAAAGCGCCGCACAAAAAACAAAAAGGAAAGGCTCTCACGCCGGAACAAAAAAGTCCAACCGCGCCTTCTCCAGCCGATACTGGACTGAACTCGACTCAATGGCTACTGTGCAACGACCCTATTAAGTAAGGCTGGGAGGGCCGCCCATACCCTTGTAAATTTCAGGCTTTACAGAGTCACGATCCATGAAGCTCTTATAGTAATCTTCCGCTTTCTGAAGTCCCCTGCCCAGATCTTTTGTAAAATCCATATTGACGGTGCCGTTGCTGTTTAAATAGGGATTTTCCATCGCCCTGCGCGCCTGATCCAGTTTCTTTTTCAGTCCCCCTATTTTAAGGGACACAGCTGCCGTCGCCTTCATGCCTTTTGTCCGGTGCGCACCCTTCCCCATAGACTGCTCCTGCAGTCCCAGTCTTTCCGTAAATGTAGGGCTTATAAATCTGCTCCTGCTGCTCATTTTTGAAGGCTTAAAAGCCTTCTTCTGCATTTCCACGGTTTGCGCTTTTTTCTGTGTGTAACTCAGGGGCACCATGGGCTTTTTCTGCATGCTCTTGAAATCAGCCTTGCTCCTGTTACCTTTATCGGTGCCCTTGCTGTCAGAGATCATTTCGGTGAAAATACTTACTTTCTTGACTCCGGCAGCCGTCGCCGCCGCTTCCGACAGGCCGGGGTACTCCTCCGGTTTTCCAACGAATTTCGAGTTAGGGCTCATTTCAGCCGCCATCGCCTTCTGGATCAAATCGATCTGAACTTCCGGCGACCTTTCCGAATTCTGCTGCATGTCTTCCACA
The DNA here is from genome assembly GCA_043806835.1 of Pseudomonadota bacterium. GTDB lineage: Bacteria > Pseudomonadota > Alphaproteobacteria > Micavibrionales > UBA2020 > PALSA-926. The sequence continues at coordinate 7,476 of JAZDGQ010000091.1, forward strand.
GGCATCTGACGCACTCCCGTTCTTTAATTTAAAGTCCGACTCCAGACAAATTATTACAACTTAAGTATATCATACCTTTATCAAGGCAAAGTCAAATTACTGCCGGAATTTATTAACATATTGAAAATTATGGTTAATACCCTCCTGAAAATAAACAACCTGCCTCAGGCCGCCAGCGCCACGCCCGCCTGAAGGCGGCGGTATCCGAGAGCCTCGACGACATGGGCGCGGTCGATGGAGGAGGCTCCCGCAAGGTCGGCAATCGTCCGCGCCACCCTCAGGACGCGATGGTAGCCCCGCGCGGAGAGCCTCATCTTTTCGGCGGCGTCCGCCAGAAGGCTTTGCGTGCGGGGATCCAGCGGCGCGATTTGCATCAGCATGTCGCCGTCCGCGTCGGCGTTGGTGAGGAGATGCGCCCCTCCCCCCAGTTCCTGAAAACGCCTGCGCTGGAGATCCCGGGCGGCATCGACGCGCAGCGACACCTGCGCCGAATTTTCGCGCGGCGGCGGGAGGGAAAGATCGGCGGCCTTCACCGCCGGAACCTCGATATGAATGTCGATGCGGTCGAAAATCGGTCCGGAGATTTTCGACTGATAATCCTGCACGCATTTCGGGGCGCGCCCGCACGCCTGCGCCGCATCGTCCACATGGCCGCACCGGCAGGGATTCATCGCCGCGACGAGCTGGAACTTTGCGGGAAACGTGACGTGATAGTTGACGCGGGACACGAGGGCGCACCGCGTCTCCATCGGCTGGCGGAGGGATTCCAGCGTCTGCCGCGAAAATTCCGGCAGTTCGTCCAGAAACAAAACGCCGTGATGGGCGAGGGAAATTTCCCCCGGCCTCGCGCGGTGCCCGCCGCCGATGATGGAGGGGAGCGAGGCCGAGTGGTGCGGATCGCGGAAGGGGCGCTGGCGGATAAGCCTGCCGCCCTCCAGCATCCCAGCGATGGAATGGATCATCGACACTTCCAGCGCCTCGGCGGGCGACAGTGGCGGAAGGATGCCGGGCAGCCGCGCCGCCAGCATCGATTTTCCGGCTCCCGGCGGGCCGACCATCAGCAGGTTGTGCCCGCCCGCGGCGGCGATTTCGAGCGCGCGCTTGGCGCTCTCCTGCCCCTTTACATCGGCCAGATCGAACCGCGCCGGATTCTCGGGGGACATCACCGGCTCCGGCCTCGTCAACACCTGTGTGCCTTTCATGTGATTGAGCAGCACCACCAGATTTTGCGGCGCGAGCACTTCCAGATCCCCCGCCCAGACCGCCTCGCTGCCGCACGCCGCCGGACAGACGATGCCCCGGTTGCTGGCCGAAGCCGCAATTGCCGCCGGAAGCACGCCCGCCACGGCGCGGATGCCGCCGTCAAGCGCCAGTTCGCCGAGAACGAGATAATGCGCAAGCTCCTCGCCCGGAAAAACGCCCATCGCCGCCAAAACGCCGAGCGCGATGGGCAAATCAAAATGACTGCCCTCTTTCACCACGTCGGCGGGGGCAAGGTTGACGGTGACGCGCTTCGCCGGCAACGAAAGGCCGATGGCATGGAGCGCCGCGCGCACGCGCTCCCGGCTCTCCGCCACAGCCTTGTCCGGCAGTCCCACCACGTTGAACACGGGAAACCCGTTGGCGATCTGCACCTGGACGTCGATCTCTTTGACGTCCACGCCTTCGAAAGTGACTGTGTTAACGCGGGAGACCATGAATAACCTCTAATACATTTCCTCTGCATCTTTGGGGAGAAGGCGAACGTGCCTGAGATGCGAACTGACGTTTCTGTCCTCGCTCTGCGGATATTCAAAGCTGAAATGCGCGGCGACCCGTTTCGCCGCCGTTCGGAAAAGATCGCACATCGCCTCCAGCGCATCCCATGTATTGTTGCAGCCAGCGTCCGAATAGGTTTTCTGAAGAAGATCCCAAAGCGGCGGTTCCAGATATTGCTTCATGTGCTTTCCGAAGGTTCCGGGATTGCATGAAAACCCGGTATTCACGCCGATATGCCAGACAAGCATCTTCATCAACTGCTCCCGCACAATACAGTCCAGCATATGCCTGGCATAGGTTATCTCCTCCCTCCACAATCCTTTGGCGACATAGGCGGATACCCACCAGAACTCATTGCAGCAATCGGCAAACATTCGATCCGTAGGGGGCTTGGGCAGATAATCACGGTCGCCCGGAGAGGCAAAAGGCTTGAATAAACCGTCTTTATCCAGCAGCAACGCGCTCAGGCTGTCGTTTTTCTGAGCATTGATTTGAGAAACCGGAACCAATCTTAAATCAATCCGGTTACCGTCGGCGAACTGCATGAGGTAGGTAAAACGGCCATCACCCGCCGGGGTTGTATTCAGCATTGTTTCAGGCGTTTGCATGATCATTCTTTCGCCAAAACAGTCGATCCATCGTGGGTTTTCCATGAACGGCTCAACTGCGGTGACGAAATAGACAATGTCAAAATCCTGAAAAATATCTTTTTTCACTTTTGCATTTACGCGGGAGCCGTTCATAACCACGGCGCGGATACGCGCATCGTTTTTTGCGGTTTCCATGATAAGGCGGAGCATATCTTCTTCGCTACGCATGAATTTTCTCTTGTTGATATGCACTTTCAAAAAAGACTGTGCTGATTCGCTGAACCATGCTTGCCTATTACAATAAAGTATCCATGCCGCGTATAAGACCTGTGATGGTCATCACCTTTTTTGCCGCCAGCAAAGTTCCGGATACATACGGATCAGCGCTCGTGCCTGCGTCATGAGAAATCGTTAACCTCTCGCCGAGTAATCCAAAACGGACATCAAAACCAAATTTATATCCAGGCAAGCGCACAGAGTGAACCTGTGTTCCGGCAACGGTCGCGCCACGCGCTTCTTTTTGCCCGATTGTTTGCGCTATAGGCATTTCAATTTTGTTGTCCGCAACCTCTTTGAGGTTCTCTGCCAACTCCTTGCCAGTTCCGCTGGGGGCATCCGGCTTGTGAGGCTCCGCATAGTCGATTATTTCCCACGAAGGCACATAGCGCGCAACCAATACGGCACATCGTTTAGCCAACGCCGCCGTGATCGAGAAATTTCCGGCCGCAACCACGCCGACATTATTGGCAAGAGCCATACGGTTAATTTCTTTATAATCCTCGGCGTTCAGGCCGGATGATCCGACCACAACCCTGATTTTTTTCTGGAGCGCCAGCATAACGTGAGCTTTCACCGCGTCGGCACATGTGTAATCGATCAAAACATCCGCAGGCTCTGCAAGAGCCTCATCCAATGATTTTGAAATTTTTACGTTTACCCGGCCTATTCCCAATGCATCGCCTACGTCCTGCCCGGCCGTTTTTCGGGCAACTACGCCGACCAACGCAAAATCCTTTGATCCAAGAATTGCTTTTGTCACAGCACTTCCCGTCCAGCCGGTGCAGCCAGCAACACAGATTCGAATTTTATCCATGCACAATATCCCCTTTAAATCTATAAGTGGCTGAGCTTGATTCGCTGAACCATGCCGCCTTACCTTACGAAAAAACAAGATATTTGTACCTTAAATGTTCTTGTTGGTAAAGGGGGGATCTTTTTTCATATATATATGAGATCTTTATCTTGCCCCTCAAGACCTGCCATACGCATTCCGCACTTGCTGAGGCTTCCGGCAGCCGTCAGGTTTCTTTCATGTGAGCCTCTGCTCGGGCATGTAGACTTATAAAACCGTCGGTTCGTCGATGGAAAAGTATTTCCTGTCGGCATCGATTGTCGCCCTGCATCCGATCGGCAGGATGTAATTTTCAACATTGTGGCCGAGTTCTCCGATCTCCAGGATTGGAAATGAATACTCTTCGGTGACTTCCAAAATGACGTCGGAGATGTCGCGGTTTTTGCTCTTGTCTTTTATTTCGTGATTGTCGAACCAGCCGAGGATCAGGCCTCTGATTTTTTCAAAAACCCCGTTGAGTTTCAGCGCCGTAAACTGGCGGTCAAGATCGGCGGCATCGTCTGTGCCTTCCAGAAACAGGATCGTGTTTTCAAATTTCGGCCCGTAACCGGCAAGCATCGTGCCGCCCAGACAGCCCGAATGCCCGCCGACAAGAATCCCGGAGGCTTTGCCGCCGCGCACGCACTTCCAGACGGGGATTTTTAAATCTTTTCTTTCCTGATGTTCCCAGTTTTTATTTTCATGGAGCTGCCCGACATGGCCGTCGAAGAACGTCCTCATGAAATTTTGCCGGTAGGGTTCCGTGATTTTTCTTCCGAAAGTCCATATCAGATCCGTCCCGTGGTAAGTCACCAGGCCCGTTCTTGAAAAAACGGCGTTCAGCAAGGTCGTGCCGTCGGATATCCCCGCAAGGATTTTGGGATTGTTTTTTATGGCTTCGTAGTCGATCCCGTCCAGCAGATGATTGGCGGTGCTGCCGCCCTGCGACATGAGGATCATCATGACTTCCGGATCTCTCCAGATTTCATTGAAATCCTCGATCCTGGCGGCCCTTGTTCCGGCACTGTAAAAATGCTGGTCGAATACATGTCTGCCGAATTTCAATTTCAACCCTAAATCCTGAAACGCGGCGACCGCCCTGTCAAACTGCTTTCTCAAATCCCGCGTTACGGCCTCGGACGGGGAAACAATGCCGACGGTGTCGCCTTTTTGCAGCTTTTTCGGTTTTATTATTTTCATGAAAACCCCCTTACTTCACGCCCAGTTTTTCCTGCAGGCTGGAACTGGAGGTCGTGTATTCGAACCGCTTTTTTCGTTCCGGGTGAACATAGTAAAACGCCTTCTGCGCCATCAGCGCGGCCTCGTGGAAACCGGAGAGGATCAGCTTCAGCTTGCCGGGGTACAGGCAGATGTCTCCGACGGCGAAGACGCCGGGGGTGCCGGTTTCGAAATCCTCCGTATTGACGGGGATCAGGCCGTCTTTCATTTCGATTCCGAAAGTCGCGACGGGGCCCGGCTTCATGGTCAGGCCGTAGAACGCCAGCAGCGTGTCGCAGGCCACGTCCGTCATGGATTTGTCGGCGTTGGACAACACGACCGCATCAATATGACCGCGCTCCCCCCTGACACCGGAAAGATTGCCGATCACGAGTTTCATCCTGCCGTCCGCGACCAGCTGGCGCATATGCGCGACGCTGCGGGGCGCGGCGCGGAATTCGTCGCGGCGGTGGACGAGGGTCAGAGACCGTACGAGGGGCTGCAAGTGGATCGCCCAGTCGAGCGCGCTGTCCCCGCCCCCGGCGATGACGAGGTTCTTGCCTTTGAACTCCTCCGCCCTGCGCACGGAATAGAAGACAGATTTTCCTTCGTAAGTTTCGATGCCCCTGATCGGCGGCCTTTTGGGGACGAAGTTGCCGCCCCCCGCCGCGATCACGACGACTTTGGCCTCGATCGCGGTTCCGGCATCGGTCGTCACCCGCCATCCGTGTTCCCTCTTTTCCAGCTTTTCGGCCATCTGGCCGAAATGGAAAACGGGATCGAAGGGTTTGATTTGCTCCATCAGTTGCGCGGTCAGCTGCCGTCCCGATATGACGGGCAGCGCCGGAATGTCGTAGATCGGCTTTTCCGGATACAGCTCCGCGCACTGTCCGCCAGGACGGTCGAGAATATCGACGAGGTGCGCCCGGATATCCAGCAACCCGAGTTCAAAGACCGCGAACAGTCCGGCGGGCCCCGCACCTATGATTATGGCATCTGTCGTGTGAATTTTTTTGGGCATGAAGGGAAATTATGGCGTTGCAGCCGATAAATCAAGGCTGTTGTGTTTATGGCAGACCCCTTGCCTGTGCAAGAGGTTTATTGGAGGGACGGTTTTGAGACCCCGGCCATCTTCAGCCAGTCGTCTTCCGACAGGATTTTGACGCCGAGTTCCGCGGCTTTTTTAAGCTTTGAGCCTGCGTCTTCGCCTGCAACCACATAATCCGTGTTCTTTGAGACGGCGCCTGCGACTTTGGCGCCGAGGGTTTCCGCATGCGCCTTGGCTTCCTCGCGCCCCATCTTCAGAAGCTTGCCGGTGAAGACGACCGTTTTTCCGGCGAGAGGCGCAGCCTGCCCCGGAGAAGGCCGGGGGTCGCAGCTTTCAATCGTGAGCTCGTTTTGCAGATCTTCGATCACGCGCCGGTTATGCTTTCCGGCGAAGAATTGCACGACGTCCTCGGCGACGGCGGGGCCGATATCCTCGATGCCGAGAAGATTTTGAAAGGCGGCGCTGTTGCGATCCCCGCATTCTTTCGTCTGCGACAGAAGGGCATCAAGGCACCCGTAGTGGCGCGCCAGTTTTTTCGCGGTGGCCTGCCCCACCTGCCGGATGCCGAGGGCGTAGATGAAACGATCCAGCGGTATGGTGCGGCGCTCTTCAATCGCCTCAAGAAGGTTCTTGACGGAAAGTTCCCCCCAGCCTTCGCGCTCCCTCAGGAGGGCGGCGTATTTTCTCAGGCGGAAAATGTCGCCGGGGATCCCGATCAATTTCTCCCCCATCAGTTCCCCGATAATCCTGTCGCCGAGGCCTTCTATGTCGAATGCGGGACGGCTGGCGAAATGCTTGAGCCTTTCCAACGCCTGCGCGGGGCAGATAAGTCCGCCTGTGCAACGCCGCGCGACGCCATCCTCCTCGCGGAGGGCGGGGCTGCCGCATTCCGGGCACTGATCCGGGAAGACGAAGGGCTTGCTGTCGTTCGCGCGTTTTTCGGGGATAACCTTGACGACCTGCGGGATCACGTCGCCCGCGCGCCGGACGACCACATAATCGCCTTCGCGGATATCCTTGCGGATCATTTCGTCTTCGTTGTGCAAAGTGGCGCGGCTGACCATCACCCCGCCGACGTTGACCGGCTCCAGTTCGGCGACGGGCGTCAGGGTGCCGGTGCGGCCGACCTGCACGACGATTTTGCGCAGGAGGGTCTCCGCCTGTTCCGCCGGAAATTTGTGCGCCGTCGCCCAGCGCGGCGAACGGCTGATAAAGCCGAGCCGCTTCTGGTACTCAAGGGAATTCACTTTATAGACGACGCCGTCCAGATCGTAAGGGATTATTGGGCGTTCCTTGTACACCTTCGCATGAAGCTCCAGAAGTTTTTCAGGACTGTCGGCGATGGCTCCCGGTTCCGGCACTTCAAATCCCCATTGGGAGAGTTTCCGGCGGATGTCTTCCTGCGTCGCCGCAACCTGTCCGGACGCCTCACCCAGCGCATAGCCGAAAAAGCGCAGGGGCCGCTTGGCGGTGATGCGGGGGTCGAGCTGACGCAGCGAACCGGCTGCGGCATTCCGGGGGTTGGCGAAAATCTTTTCGCCTTCCTCTTCCTGCTTTCTGTTGAGAGTCTCGAAATCGGCGCGGGTGATGTACACCTCGCCCCGGACTTCCAGAACCTCCGGCGCGTCCTCGGGGAGGCGCTGCGGAATGGAAGCAATGGTCTTCACGTTGGCGGTGACGTCCTCGCCTTCCTCTCCGTCGCCCCGTGTTGCGGCCTGCACCAGCAAATGTTTTTCATAGCGCAGGCTGCATGACAGGCCGTCTATCTTCGGCTCCGCCAGAATTTCGAGTTTTTCCGTATACGGAAGGAGCAGGAATTTCCGAACCCGATCAACAAAAGCAACGACATCGTCGTTGCTGAAGCTATTGGAGAGCGAGAGCATCGGCAGGGCATGTTTCACCCTGGCGAATTCACGCGACGGTTTTGCCCCGACCTTTTGCGTCGGGCTGTCCGGAACGACAAGAGAGGGAAAATCCCGTTCAAGGGCTTCAAGGCGGTTTCTTAACGTGTCGTACTCGGAATCCGGGATTTCAGGGTCGGATTTCTGGTAATAAAGGATATCGTGATGTCCGATTTTCTCCCGCAGTTCAACCGCGTCCGCCGCTGCTTCCAGTAAACCGGTGTTTCTGTTTTTTTTCTGCTTGTTCATTTTATGCCATCAGGAGAAATAATATATTCAGTTGAATAATTAAGCACGCATTTTCCGCCATGTCACCCCTCATGCCCGTGTATTTTCATAAAATTTGTAAAAACAGAGATTGGCATATCGAAACTGAGGCACGGCCTAAAAGCGCCTGATGTACAGAGAACATCAATCTAATTGAAATCGTTTGTTTTTTTCCAAGAAAAAAGCCCGCTTTCGCGGGCTTAGATCTACGCTGTATCAGAGTTTGTTATCACCAGTGACACAGCGGCCTTCACATTTAAGTGAAGGACTTAGACATGGATCACCCTTTTTATAGGATGAGAGCCACACACACCTTCATGATATTCCTACTATAGATTCTTTGTCAAGCAAGAAAGTCCAATGCCATGTAGAACGCAAGAATGTATAACCTTCATTTGTTCATCAGTTAACCTCTGATTAGGCACGTAATACAGGTAATGGGACAGGAACTGAATGAATACAGGCATATAGCAACCTGTCAAAGGCTTGGTATGTCCAATATCTCCGGTTGAAACGGTAAGCAAATTCAGCGAGGAAAGCCTTGCGATATTTC